>DAOTYH010000077.1:0-42538 GCA_034435015.1 Anaerolineae bacterium
GCGGCAATGTGCCTGTATCATTTTTTCTCCCTTCCCGGCTGTGGAGCCGGGTTATTCCGTCAATTCGGATGATAATAACCTTATTAGGAGGGGAATGCAATAACAGCCGGCCCTAAGCTGATCATCGCTGGGGCCGGAGCGGGTCCTCAGGATGAAATGACGAAGGGGCGTGATGCTCCATACGCCCCCTCGCTAATTGGTCAGTTCCTGATACCGGCTAACGGCTAGGTGCCTGCCTAGTTCCCATCTTCGGGTGTCTCCTCTGGGACGCAAGGGCAGTCACCCCATCCGGGCCCTACCGGGAAGCCGCCGCGCTCCATACGGCTCAGTATCCGGTCAGCCTGTTCCTGTGTGATGACGCCATCCTCAACTGCCTGCGCAATGACGCTGGCGCGTGCATCCCGTAAGATGGCCCGGAAGTCCTCTGCGCTGATGCCCCGATCCTGGGCAATCTGCCAAGGCGTCTCGCCGTCAGCAAGACGTGCTTCGAACTCCTCTTCCGTCAGGCCGAGTCCTTCAGCGATGGCCGTTTCCATCTCATCGCGATAGTCAGCCATCCACCCCAGCCCTGGGCCGCCCATCAAGCCGCCTCTGGTGCCGCCCATCATACCGGGGGCGTACCCGCGCTGGTAGTAGATCGGCGGCTGGGCAAAAGGGGCTGGCCCAAGGGCCGGCCCGCGATCAGCACGCCCGCTAATCGCCAGAGATGTGCCAAGCCAAGCCGCCCCAAACACTGCACCAATCAATATGACAACCCCAACTGCTATCAACACGATCTTAACGATGTTCGACATAGCTTCCTCCCTGCCTCAGAGTGCTTTTTACTTGCATCTTTTAGAATAGCCTTCATGTGTGTAAGGCTGTTGAGGAGGGTATGAGAAAATTGTGAGGATTGGTCAACATAGGTCAGTCTAGATACAGCCCAGAATATGCGTCACAACCGTTGAGCCGGTCCCGCCGATGTTCTGGGTCATACCGATGCAGGCATCAGGCACCTGATTGGCGCCTGCCTCACCGCGAAGCTGGGTCACCACATCCACGATCTCGTATACGCCGGTCGCGCCGACAGGATGGCCGCGTGCCTTCAGGCCGCCCATCGTGCTGATCGGTATGCGGCCAGTGATGGCAATTTCGCCTTCCTCAGCCAGACGGGTGGCCTTTCCAGGCTCGGCGAAGCCTGCCGCCTCCAGACTGAGAGCGGCAATAATCGAAAATGCATCATGTACCTCAAACACGTCCACATCTGAGGGAACGATCCCGGCTTGCTGATAGGCCTTCTCCGCGCTCAGACGGGCCGCATCCAGCGAAATGACATTACGCCGATCATCCAGATTCAGACAGTCTGTAGCAGTGGCACTGGCCAGTACCTGAATAGGTTTCACGCCGGGCAGGCCGCGGGCCATCTCCAGCGGGCACAGGATGGCCGCCGCCGCCCCATCACAGATAGGGGAACTGTCATACAAATTGATGGGCGGGGCGATGATCGGCGCCCTAGCATAGATTTCGGGCGTGATCTCCCGCTGATACATGGCATTAGGGTTATTTACCGCGTTGCGGTGTGCGTTGATCGGGAAGCCTGCAAATGCCTCGTGCGGCACATGATACTCGTACATGTAGCGTTGCATCAGCAGGGCGTTGAGCGCCACGAAGGTCAGGCCGTGTATCTGCTCGTAGTCGGCATCGGCGGCGGTAGCCAGCCCTGACGTAACAGCTTCACCGGTGGCTTCGGTCATCTTCTCAATGCCGACTACCGCCGCTGTCTCCACCATGCCGCTGGCAACAGCCCGCACTGCCGCCTGAAAGGCCGCCCCGCCCGATGCACAGGCCGCCTCGACAGTCACCGCCTCAATGCCCCGCCAGCCTGCAAAGTCAGCGATCAGGGCACCAAGCTGAGCCTGATCGCTCAAGCGGGCGGCCATCATGTTTCCGACAAAGAGTGCCTCAGGGCGTTCGATGCCAGCGTCCTGAACTGCCGCCTCAAGTGCCTTGAAGGCAAGCTGACGTAGCCCCAACTCCCAGAGTTCCCCGATTGGTGTCTGGCCGATGCCGATGATACATACGTCGCGCATAGCTTCCTCTCAGATTTCCTTAACCATATAGTGAACATATGGAAGTGTATCGTATCGGAGCTATCAGAAACTACCGTTTTGGTGTTGAGAGGGGCGTCGGGGGTATGCTTGCGCCGGAGTCGTAATCATGCTAAAATAATACCGACTGGTCGGTATCTTTTAGGGGAGAATAATGAGTCCACAACAACGCGCCGAAGAGACCCGCGCCCGCATCCTTGATGCGGCAGAAGAGAGTTTTTCCCGTTCGGGTTATGACCCGACCAGTGTGGATGACATCTGCGTCCGTGCAGGGGTGACTAAAGGGGCTTTTTATCATCACTTCCCTAGCAAGCAGGCTGTTTTTATTGAGCTGTTAAACCGCTGGCTGGCCGGGCTGGACGCTGAGCTGAGTCGAGTGCGTGCGGGGGCTTCTAGTGTGCCTGAGGCGCTGATGCAGATGGCCGCTACGGCTCAGACGGCGATTCAGGCTCAGCGTGAGCGGCTACCGATGTTCCTAGAGTTCTGGACAAAGGCCGCCCATGATCCGGCCATTTGGGAGGCTACTATTGCTCCCTACCGGCGGTATCAGGACTTCTTTGCCGAGATGATCGAGGCAGGCATAGCTGAAGGGACACTGCGCCCTATTGACCCTCATGCGGCGGCTCAGGCACTCCTGTCGCTGGCTGTGGGGCTGGTAGTACAGGGGATGCTTGATTCGCAGGGCAACTGGGGGCAGGTGATGCAGGAAAGTATTGAGATATTTCTGAAAGGTTTAGGAAGGGAATAAGTACTGCTATGAAGGTTTTGTTGACAGGCGCTTTTGGCAATATTGGTACCAGCACACTGGAGGAGCTTCTCCGAAGGGGGCATCAAGTCCGGTGCTTCGATCTCAAGACGAAGGCCAATGAAAAGACTGCCCGCCGTTATGGCGGCAAGATCGAGGTTATGTGGGGAGACCTCCGCAATCGCCAGGACGTGGAGGCCGCCGTACAAGGGCAGGATGTGGTCCTGCATGTGGCCTTTATCATCCCCAAACTCTCCACAACAGGGGTGGAATCAGAGGCAAAGCCGGACTGGGCGCGTGAGATCAACGTCGGCGGAACACGCAACCTCATTGAGGCGATGAAGGCTCAGCCTAACCCCCCGAAACTGCTCTTCACCTCCTCTCTGCATGTTTACGGCTATACCCAGAATCAACCGCCGCCGCGCACGGTCAACGACCCGCCTCGGCCTGAGGAACATTACTCGCGTCATAAGGTCGAGTGCGAAGAGATGGTCAAGGCATCCGGCCTGACGTGGACGATCTTCCGTCTAGGGGCGGCTCTGCCGATCCGCCTGGTAACTGACCCGACCATGTTCGACATCAGCCTGAACAACCGGATCGAGTTTGTCTATACCAAAGATGCAGGGCTGGCCATCGCTAACGCCCTTGAGACGGATGAGGTATGGGGCAAGATATGGCTGATCGGCGGAGGCCCGCGCTGTCAGCTCAGTCAGGGTGAGCTGGTTGAGGCGGTGCTGGAGGCTGTGGGGATTGGCATGTTGCCAGAGGAGGCTTTCTCGAACAAACCTTACCCCACTGATTGGCTTGATACGACTGAGAGCCAGCGTGTGCTGAAGTTCCAGCGGCACACATTGGAGGATTATGTTCAGAGTCTCAGGGAGGCGCTTGGCTTCCGGCGTTACCTGATCAAGTTGTTCCGTCCCATTATTCGGGCATGGCTGATGGGTAAATCGGCCTACCTTAAGGAGGCCCGCCTGCGTCAGGCCAGCCCTGATTGGATTGGCAGGGTGGCTGTTGTAACCGGTGCCTCGACCGGCATTGGGGCGGCCATAGCCAAGCTGTTGGCGCGGCGCGGCCTGCGGGTAGTGTTGGTGGCGCGGCGTCAGAATCTGCTGAAGCAGTTAGCCGATGAGATCCGTGCTGATGACGGCGAAGCGGCGATCATCCCTGCTGATCTCTCCAGCGAGGAGGAATGTCTTGCCGTCTTCAAACAGGCCCGCGAGATATACGGGCCGGTGGATGTGCTGGTTAACAGCGCGGGTCTAGGGTGGTATGGCTTTGGGGATGAAATGCCATGGGCGGTTGCCCGCCAGATGATTCAGGTCAACATGGCGGCCCTCAGCCGGCTGACCCTGCTTTTCCTGCAGGACATGAAGTCTCGGAACAGTGGTCATATCATCAATATCAGCTCGGTTGCCGGCAGTATTCCCAGCCAGGGGGTGGCGCTCTACTGTGCTACTAAGTCCTTTGTGGACACTCTGACTTCGGCTCTCTACCGCGAACTGCGCGGCACCGGAGTCCATATCAGCGCAGTGCGTCCGGGCGCCGTCTCAGGGACTGAGTTCTTTGACTCGTCTGTTGAGCGTTTCGATGATCTGAATGTGCTTCCAAAGGTATTTGGCGTCAAGGTGGAGCGTGTGGCCAGCCGGGTATGGCGTCTGCTTAAGCACCCGGCACGGGTAACTTATGTGCCGCGCATCCTGTCCGTGGTGCCATGGCTGGAGCTGGGCTTTGGCTGGTTGATTGACGCTCTGGGGCCGCTATGGCTAAGGCGTCAGGCACGCCGTGCGCAAGGGGCGATCTAGGTCCAGTACGGCTGTACACGTCAGCGGGGGCACACTCTTCAGAGAGAGTGTGCCCCCGCGTTGATCCCCTCAGGTGGTGATTGTTCAGGTCACGCTCGGCAGTGGCCGCCCCATGATTCCACTGACAGCCCCCAACGCCCGGTAGGCCGCATCGCGGATTTCAGGGTGGGTGTCACGCAGGGCGGCGTAAAGCGGGGTGACGCTGTCGGGATGGCCAAGCCCGCCCAGCGCCTCAGCGGCGGCCAGACGGATTGGCTCATCTCCCTCCTGCAAGGCGCGAACCAGATCGAGGATGCCCTGTGCACCCGGCGAGACGTTTCGGTTGCGCTGTTCCATCCACTGCACCAGCCACGAGAGTTCTTCTGGCTGGGGCATGGGACGCGGAGATTTGAGGGGCGGAGTGCGCAAAGCCTCCAGCGCGTGGCTGGCGGCGGTACGCACCATCCACTGGGAGTCGTGCCGCTCTGCCTCTTCCAGCATCTTGAAGGCCCAATCGGAACCGATGCGCAGGAGGCCAAATACGGCGGCTTTTCGTGTTTCCGGGTCCTGATCTTGTATGGCCTCACGCAGGATGTCGTGCCCCTCGCCGGCGGTGTTGGTAGCCAGCATCTGAGCGATGGCGCGGCGGGCTACCTCGTTGCCCTCCATCAATATCTGGATCATGTAATTGAGGGCCGGCTTGGAGCCGATAGCGCCAAGCGCTAACGCCGCCGCGACCTGAACGCCCGCGTCCTCGTCATTCAACAGTTCGCCTAGCGCGATGACAGCTTCGGTATCTCCCATGCCGCCCAGCCCAAATGCGCTCAGACTCCGAATGCGCGGGTCGGGGTTCTTCAGCCCCTGCCGGAAGATGTAACCCACGTTGGGGTCACGTGAGGCAACCAAGGCGGCCATTGCGCGTTCGCGCACCAACGGAAACTCAGCAGGGACAAGCATCTCCTGTGCCAGCCGCTTGAAGATCGGTGCACGCCACGTTGCCTGCGGGTCAGCATCGGCGACCCACAGGGCTGTCATCAACAATTTGTCGCGCAGGATGGTATCCCGCTCAGCGAGGCGGCGCTCAACATAGGGGGTCATATCCTGCATCTGTGCAAGGAAAGGCATGACCAGATCGCCGCGCTCCAGCAGGACCTCTCGGAGCGGTGACGTACGGGAGGCCTCAGCCACGAGATAGGCTTCCACAACCGGATGGGTGAAAGCCAGCCGTCCGCCGGCATACTCGGTCATCAGGCGGGTCTGGCTGGTGATGAAGTAGATGAAGTCGGGGGTGCTGATGGAGGGCTTCTGGGGCAGGCTGTTGCGCACCGAGTCAACCAGCGTAGTAGCCTTTTCAATGGAGAGGCCAAACTCGTTGTAGGCTGAAAACAGGAGGTCGGCCATCTGGGCCAGTGCACCAAACAGCTCCGGTGCCGGGCTGACGCGGTTGATATAGGCTTTGTACCAGCCGCATTGCCCCTGTGCCGGGTCATCACCGGCCAGTGCAGACCATATCTTGAGGGCTGCATCGAGCGGGGTACGGCTGTCACAGCCGCGTACGGCCTGCTGGACGACCCGCGGCTCAGGAGGAGGGGCGGGCTGTTTCTTAGTACCTGCCATCTCCGGCCATGCGGCGGCCCACAGGCGGCCCAGCTCGGCAAATGCGGGCCGCCCCATAGGCAGGATAAACGCAGGTGCAAGCCCTAGTTCCAGCAGGGGGGCATAGCCGCGTACCGGCCCGGCCACTATCAGTTTGTTGCCGGGGTAGGTGGTGATCAGGGCGCGCAGCCACTCAATGACATGGTACCGCCTTTGTTGCGGAAGTTCATCCCACCCGTCAATTAAGATCAGACCCTCGCCCTGCTCGAATTGTCCCTTGATAGCGCCCAGCGCAATGCCCGCCAGACCACGCAAACGGGCGCGTCCGGCGTCCAGCAACGGCAACAGCGGATCGGCATCCGGCCCTAGATATTCCGGTGAGAGGTCTACGTCGCCCAGGTGCAGTAGTACCGGCAGGCGCGGTTTGCCTGTCTGAGGATTGCTGGCCTGACGGGCCGCCGCAATGGCCGCCAGCGCCAATGTGACAGTGCGTCCGCTTCCGGGCAGGCCAAGCAACGCAACATGGCCGGGGCCGTCCATTATCTGGCTCAGAGACAGGCCGGGAAGCTGGTAGCCGGCGAGATAGTGGGGCCAGTCAGGGATGAAAGGGAGCAATGTGAAAGGATCATCTGAGCCGGGGGGTTCTTCTTCCAGTGGATTGTAAGGCTGTGGCGGGATGTAAAACTGTAGACTGACCGCGATCTTTTCCAGCGGCACTAGATGGCCGGCGATATGCAGGGTGTTGGCCAGCTCGATCACAGCGTCACGGTAGCGGGCGTCGGCGCTGCGCGACAGCCGTTCACGGGTTCGGCTCACCTGCTGTTGAGCTGAGTAGCGCAGTGCGCCAATTCGATTGCGCTGGCTATAAATCAGGATGCCTAATCCAGCGGCAACGATAGCGCCTACAATGACACCGATAATCATCTCTGTCATACGATCCCTCGTCTTCCGCCTTCACTCTCAGCGATCCCCAACTGGATATGGACTGTGTTTCCTCCTTATGGAGTATACAAAATCCGCCCGCACGTTGGGCACGGGATCACCTCGCCATGCCGCACCTGCTGGGCTAGTTGGGAACTGATCTCAACCCCGCATGATCCGCAACTCTCGTCTTCCATCACGCTGACCGCCAGCCCGCCCGTCCGCTGTCTCAGCCGGTCATACAGCGACAGGCTGGCAGGCTGTACGGCTGTACGGGCCTGAGCTACCTGAGCCTGCAAATCCTGTAACTTGGTGTTGAGCTTGGCCTGCTCGGCGCTGAGTGTGCCTGCTGTGCTGGCCTGCTCCTGCTTGACCCGCTCCAGGGCTGTCTGGGCCTGCTTGACCGCTGTCTGACTTTCCTCAAGGGAGACCATTGCCTCCAGCAGAGGCTCTTCAAGTTCAGTGTGGCGGTGACGCAGTTCAGCCAGCTTGTTCTGCATGTCGAGCAGCTCGCGGGGATTGGTGACGCGGCCTGAGTAGAGGCGATCTTCGGTGGCGGCGGCTTCCTGCTGAAGCTGGGTACGTTCCAGTTCCAGGTCAGTCAGCCGGGTCTGCCAGTGCCGGAGGGTACTTTCCGCCTGCTCAAGGGCGGCCTGGGCTGTCCTCACGGCAGTATTCTGATTCAGGAGAGTGGTGATCTCGGCAAGGCGCTTCTGGACGGCATCAAGCTGGCTGTCAAGGGTTTGCAGGTGATACAATGCTTCTGTCTGTTTCATGGGTATCTTTCTCCGGTAGGCCGGTGGTGTAAGCCGGCTCGGAACACACAATAAACGCCCTGTCGCACATGTGGTTGTACTATGCGCCCCTGCCGGAGATACGTAGAAATCCCACTTTCGCTTAGTGCACGGGGCACATTATACTACTGGCAAGAAGGCATGGGCAAGCTGTGTGGGAGAGCCTGACAGGATAAGAAATTGATGGCTACTCAAAATGTCGTTGAAAGCAGTGAGTGGCGCTGGGTTTATGTTTCCAGCGTGATACTTCTGCTGGTTGTTTCACTCCCCTTAATTTGGGCTTACGGGGTGGCGGCCCCGGATGCCCATTTTATGGGAGTGCTGGTCAACCCCATTGATGGAGCCGCTTATCAGGCTCGGATGTATCAGGGCTGGCAAGGGAGCTGGTTGTTACATTTGCCATATACGCCGGAGCCGCACCGAGGCGTTATCCTGTATACCTTCTATCTGGCAATGGGGCATCTGGCCCGGCTGGCCAACCTGCCTATTATCCTTGTTTTCCATGTTGTGCGTTTGCTGTGCAGTGCCTTTATGCTGGTCGCGTTATACCGATTTGTAGCCGACTGGACAGGCGACGTGATCCAGCGTCGTATCACTTGGGCACTGATTGTACTTGGGGCCGGCTTTGGCTGGGTGGCGTTGATGGCCGGCTACCTGTCTTCCGATATGCTGATGCTCCCGGAGGGATTTCCGCTTCAGGCGATCCTTGCTAATCCGCACTTCCCGCTGGCTATTGGCTTTGCCGCGCTGATTGCTCATGTGCTGTTTACAGCCCTGCTGGTCGAGCAGGAGAGCAAGCCAGAGATGAATACTCAGACGGCCACTGTAGCGGTCGGGACATTGGTGCTGGTGAGTATTGCTCCCTTTGTGCTGATCCCTCTGGCGGTTGGCTTCCTGATGGTGGTTATCTGGCTGTGGCGGCAACGTCAGAGCTTACCATGGCGGGAGATCCAATGGGGTCTGGTGGTCCTGATCTTCGGGCTACCGCTGGCGGCCTATAACATGTGGGCTATCTCCGAGGCGAATCCTATCTTCCATAGGTGGATGCAACAGAATCTTACCCCCTCCCCGCCGCCGTGGGATTATCTGATCGCCTATGGCCCTCTGCTGATTCTGGCTGGGGTTGGCCTGTGGGGTTCGCGCCGGTCGCTACAGGCGGAAGATATGTTGCTGTTAGGCTGGCTGATCAGCGGCGTAGTCATGCTCTACATGCCGCTGGGGTTACAGCGCCGCTTTGCGATGGGGTTGATTATCCCGCTGGCCATTTATGCCGGACGTGGTCTGTGGCGTGTCATTGTTCCCCACATTGCCGCCCGCTGGCAACCGGTGATCATTGTGTTGGCCTTCAGCCTGTTTGTGCCGACGACTGTCATGGCAATAGTCCTGCCAATGGCGGGTGCAGTGAGTATCAAGCTCCAAGCGGATGATCTGTACTTCGTCAGCGAAGGAGAATGGGAGGCGTTGAACTGGATCGAAGCTAACACCCCGTCGGATGCACTGGTCCTGGCATCACCTGACTTGAGTCTGTTTGTCCCTGTGCGCGGTCGGAGGGTGGTGTATGGTCACCCCTACGAGACACTCTACGCTGAACAGCGCGAGCAGGCTGTGCTGGACTTCTACACAGGGGTAGACTGCCGGGTTGTGGCAGACGAAGGGGTGGACTATATCGTGGTCGGTCCGGATGAACGCAGGCTGGCGGGGAGTAACAGCATGTGTGCTGTCGAGGGTGAGCCGGTGTTTGTGTCATCAGATGGACAGGTTGTCGTGTATGACACAGTCGGCGAGTGAGGGGCAATATGCTTGGCCGCTGGCCCGCTGGTTGCCTGCACTTGCGCTGGTACTGATTGCAGTCACCTTTGTTCCACCGGGCAGTCTGCCCTATCCTCCTGACAGCCTCTATTCTGACGCCGCATTAGCCCATTGGCCAAATGCGGCTTTTCTGCGTCAGAGCGTTCTTGAACAAGGCGAATGGCCTCTCTGGAATCCTGCCCGCCTGCTGGGACAGCCCTTCTCGGCCAACCCGCTCAGCAAGGTCTGGTATCCTCCTCAGTGGCTGGTGTTGATCTTTCCGCCGACTTTGCATCTTAACCTGATGATCTATGGCCACATGATCCTGCTGGCGCTGGGGATGGTTGAATGGGCACGCGCGGAACGGCTGAAACCTGTTGCGGCGGCCTTTGCGGCACTAGCATGGGGGCTTAACCCCAAATTGATTGCCCATCTCGGCGCAGGCCATCTAGACATGGTATATGCGCTGGCATGGACGCCGTGGTTTTTGTGGGCCGTCCGGCGCACAACAGATCGCCCGTCAGGGGAGCGGGCGGTTGTACTGGGTATTATGATGGCTCTGCTGGCGCTGGCCGACCTGCGGGTCGCCTTTTACATGCTTTCAGCAGGCGCTGTCTATGGCCTGATGCTGAGCATCATCCCGCCTGAGGGGGCTTTGCCGCACTGGCGCTGGAAGGTCTTTCAGGCTTGGGGGATGAGTGTAGCCCTCTTTCTGCTCCTGAGCGCTGTTCAGCTTGTCCCCTTGCTGGCGGTCAGCCCCTTTCTTACCCGCGCGCTGATCACAGCGCAGGAGGCGGCTGTTTTCTCGCTTCCAGTGCGCTATCTGCTGGGCATGGTCTTTCCCGATCTGGGCGGCTTTCATGAATGGATGACCTACCTTGGCCCGCTGGTGGTGATGCTGGCGGGGATCGGGGCTGTACGGGCAGGCAGGCGCCCGGATCGGTATGTCTGGGTGGGGATAGGTGCTCTGGCGCTCGTGTGGGCACTTGGCGATCAAGGCCCGCTGTTTATGCCGGTAGCCCGCCTGAGCCCGCTTGTAGGCTGGTTCCGTGTGCCTTCACGGGCATGGCTGGTGGTCTCGCTGGCCAGTGTGCTTCTAGGGGCGTGGGGAGTAGACAGTGTAGCTCGCAACGGGTTGGGACGTTGGGGGCGTCTGGCCGCGCTGGCGCTGGCCTTTGGCGGGTTGGTCTGGTATTTTGCTGGGCTGTTGCTCTTCTACCATCCGCCGGAGAGTTTAGTCAGTGCAGGGCCGATTCTCTTGGGTACAGGGCTGGGATTGTGGCTGGCCCGCGACCCGGCAGGGCATGGAGGACAGTGCGCCGCAGGGCTGGGGCTTGGCCTGCTGGTGCTGGTCACTCCGCTGGTGTGGGTGGATCGCACGCTGGTTGAAGGGCGGCCTGTGGCGGCGATTGATGCGGCAGAACGGCGGCTTGTGGAGGAAATGGGCGGCTTTTGCGACAGGGTGTATTCGCCGTCTTTTGTTCTGGTTGGGCCGGTAGCTGTTCAGTCCGGCATTCAGACTCTGCATGGTGTTGATCCCTTCCAGCTTGTCTGGAGTGCAGAGGCTGTTGCCCGTGCGGCAGGATTGTCACTTCAAGGGTACAGCATCACCGCGCCGCCCCTGCCGGAAGAAGCAGAGGATGCAGGGATGGCACTCCGTGATGCCCAGCCAGATACCAGCCTGCTGACCGCACTAGGCGTCAACTGGGTGATTTCCCGTTTCCCCATCCACTCGGACGGGCTGACCTTTCACTCTCAGGTAGGTGATTATTATCTGTACGAGACGCAGGGGGGGCCGCCGCTGTTCATTCCGCCGGATCAGGTTGATGCGCCGCTTGCCGCCGGCAATCAGCGTGTCCATAATGCCTGCGGCGGTAGTCCGAACCAGTTGTTGGACGCCAGCTTTGATACGCTTCCTTACGCTGGGCCGGTGGTATTGGTGATCCCGCAATCGTGGGCGCCCGGCTGGCGGGCGTGGGTAGATGGTGTACCCGTGCCGGTACAGCGGGTTGGAGGTGTGCTGGTGGGTGTCGAACTGCCGTCGCCGGGTGTGCATACGGTCAGGATTGCCTACCGTCCTTTAGCTGACTTTGTCGGGATGTCTGTGACAGGCGCGGCGCTGTTGTTTTTGCTTGGCTGGGTCTTTGTACGGTCTGCCGCGAGGAGAGAAAGATAATACTATCTGCTCTGCCATGGGAGCTGTTTTGGCGCAGAGGGTAACCATGCAAGGCCGGGTTTCGTCCGCTGAATGGCGCTGGGTAGCGATTGCCAGTATGTTGGTCATGCTACTGGTCAGCCTGCCCTATTTGGTCGGACTGCTTCATTCCACGCCAGACATGCGCTTCAGTGGTTTCCTGTTTGGCATCGAGGACATGAACTCATACCTCGTCAAGATGCGTTACGGCGCACGTGACGGCTGGCTGTTGCAATTGGTCTATACCAGCGAGCCGCATCAGGGAGGGTTTGTTCATACCTACTATTTGGCGTTGGGTAAGCTGGCCGCATGGATAGACGGGCGGGGGGGTGCTGTCTCGCCTGAAGCCCTGGTGATCACTTTCCATGCGGCGCGGGTTATCTGCGGGCTGGCGTTGTTAGCGATGATCTATCGCTTTGCGGCTGATTTTCTGCCTGCCCCCTCCCAGCGCCGGCTGGCTTGGGCGCTGGCGGCGCTGGCGGGCGGGCTGGGGTGGCTTTCAATGACTACCTCCCTGCCGGTCGAGGTCTATGTACCGGAAGGATTTACGTTGCTTCTGCTCTACGGCCTCCCGCATTTGGCGCTGGCACGCCTGTTTCTGCTGGCAGGCTGGCTGTTGCTGTTCCGTGCAGTCGAGCAGAACGAATGGCGGAAGGCTGGTCTGGCCGGCCTGTGCTGGCTGGGCATGGCATGGATTGTGCCATTCTACGCGGCGCTGCTGGGCGTGCTGATCGCTGTGTGGCTGGCGGCGTTGATGATCGTACAGCGGCGACTGCTCCGGCGTGAGGTCGGGCTGGCGGCGCTGGCAGGGGCGCTTCCTGCCGCGATGCTGGCCTATAACGCGTGGCTTTTCACAACCAACCCCATCTTTGCGGCGTGGTCAGCGCAGAATGTACTGCCTTCACCCCCGCCTAGGGATTATCTGCTGGCCTACGGCCTGCTGATTGTGCTGGCAACGATTGGCGCGGTCAAGGCCCGGCAGGAGGGGTTCACGGGGCGGACGGCATTACTGATCACCTGGCCGCTGACGGCGGCAGTGCTGGTTTATGCACCGGTCAACGTCCAGCGCCGTCTGCTGGAGGGGGTTATTGTGCCGCTCAGTGTGCTGGCGGCGCTGGGGGTGTGGACGCTGGCAAACCGGGAAAGCAGAGAAGGAACGTATGAACCCCCGCTTGTGCGGCGTCTGCGCTGGCTGGGGCTGGCCTGCCTGCTGATGCTTCTATCACCGTCTACAGCGCTCATGCTGTTAAGCGGCGCGGCGACAGCCAGCCGTCCGGCTGAGCCGGTCTTTCATTCGGCGGATGAGCTGGCCGCGCTGGCCTGGTTGCGTGAGCAGGCTGTGCCGGACAGTGTGGTGCTTTCAACTGTCGAATCCGGTAACGTGATCCCGGCCTATGCCGGCGTGCGCGTTTACGTCGGGCATGGCCCGGAGACAATTGACATCACGAACAAGAGTTTGCGGGCGCAAGCCTTCTTTCATGGCAGTATGTCACTTGATGACCGCCGCGCTTTGCTGGCTGAGGCGGGAGCATCCTATGTGTGGGCAGGGCCGGCGGAGCAGGCAGTAGACTGCACAGCAGGCTGTTTTGACCCGCTAACACTGGGCCTGCTCCGTGTCTTCAGACAGGGCGCATATACCATCTATGAGGTGATGCATTGAATAAGGCTGAAACCCCTCTTCCATCTCGCCTGAGAGCAAGCCCCCTAGATTGGATGCCGCTTATCATCTTGTGTCTGGCCGTAGCGGCGCTGTTCTACCGGTTTCTGGTAGGAGAGGTGATCTTCTGGGGAGTGCCGTTACTTCAGTTTTACCCATGGCGCGAGATGGCTTTCAATGCCTTACGGGCGGGGCGCCTGCCGCTATGGAATCCGCTGGCGGGATGTGGTGCGCCACTGCTTGCCAATTACCAGACGGCTGTCTTCTACCCTCCGAACTGGCTCTACCTGATCATCCCCGCCGAATATGCGATGGGGCTGGTTGGTATGGTGCACCTGATCTGGGCCGGGCTGGGGATGCGGGCTTACCTGCGGCGTCTGGGGGTGGATCGGCTGGGGCAGGGCGTCGGTGCGATCAGCTTTGCGCTCAGCGGCTACCTTGTCTCCCGTTTCGGCTTCCTGAGCATCACCAGCACTGTTCCATGGCTGCCATGGCTGATGTGGGCAGTGGATGGGGTCGTGGAGGCAGAGGGAAAACGCGTGTTGAGAGGTGCGTTCTCTCTGCTGGCCGGTGTGGCTGCGATGATGTTATTGGCTGGCCATGCACAGACCGCCTTCTACAGCCTAATCTTGGCTGGGGCCTATGGCCTGTGGCGGGTTCTTGGCCGCTCTGCTGACGCAGATCGGGCTGGCAAGAAGAGAGTCATGTTGATGCTGATGCTGGCCGCCGTTGCGCTGGGGATCGCTGTGGCCGCCGTCCAGCTTGTTCCCACCTTTGAGCTGATGCAGACCTCACAGCGGGCAGGGGGAGTTGAGCGCGAGTTTGCGCTGACCTACTCCTTCTGGCCGTGGCGCTTCCTCTCACTGATTGCGCCTGATCTGTTCGGCAGTCCTGCCAGAGGAGATTGGTGGGGATACGGCATGTACTGGGAAGATGCGATCTACGTCGGCCTGCTGACGCTGTTGCTGGCAGTACGCGGCGTTGTCCGATGGCTGCGCGAGCGGCACACTGCATCGCCGGCGGTGCAAGCCGTCCCCTTCTTTGCTGTGAGCCTGATCCCGGTTGTGATCCTTGCGCTCGGCAAGAACACGCCGCTCTTCCCTTTCCTGTATGATCACATTCCGACCTTTAACATGTTTCAGGCCCCGACACGCTGGATGGTTCTGGCAGTATTCGCCTTGTGTGTGCTGGGGGCAGTAGGGGCTGATCGTTTTGTAGTATCTGAGCGGGGGATGTTCTGGTCAAGGCTGTCGCTGGCCGGCGGGGCCGCCGTTACCCCGATTGCGCTGGTTGTAAGCAGGGGAGTGAGCGGGGAGGTTCGGCCCAGCCTGCCTGATGCCCTGATCCGGCTGGGGGTTCAGGTTGCTCTGATGGCGTTGTTGTTTCTGGTATGGGGGCGTGCTGAGAAACTTGCACGAGGGCGCCCGGCATGGGAAACAGCGGCGCTGGTTTTGCTGGCACTTGACCTTATCAGTGCGCATGGGGGGCTTAACCCCACCTTGCCCGCCTCGTATTATCACCAGCCGTCAGGATTAGCAGAGACGGTTGCGGCAACCGCCCCCGGCGCTCGGACGCTCTACCTGCCGGAGGATGCCTATCAGGCCGAGTTTGAGGCCCTGCTGGATGTGTCCGATCTTCACGCAGGGGGCCGTGCCCGATGGGATGAGCTTCGCGCATCTCTCCTGCCTAATCTGGGGTTGATTGACGGAGTGCCGTCAGCTAACAACTTCGACCCGCTACGGGTAGGTCATCAAGACGCGCTCATTGAAGCACTACGGGGTGTGCGGCTTAGCGAGGCAATCGAGTCGGCCCGGCGGATGGGCGTTGGTGTACTGCTGGCCCCGCGTGACCTGCCGGGCATGGAGCAGATCGCGCGGGCGGGTGAGATTCGCGCCTATCGCGTGCCGGACCCGTGGCCGCGGGTTGCGCTGGCAGATTGTGCCGAATCAGAGAGCGGCTTGGGATGTAGGCCGCGCTCGAACGGCGTTGCCCGGATCATGTCCGACATGCCAGAGCGGGTAGCGGTTCATGTGGAGGCTGAGCAGGCGGGCTACTTGCTCCTGCTGGACACTTATTACCCCGGCTGGACGGTTAAGCTGGACGGGCAGGCTGTTCCCCTCTTGCAGGCCAATAGCGCCTTCCGTGCGGTTCAAGTGCCGGCGGGGGAGCATGAGATCATCTTTGCCTATCGGCCTGTCAGCCTGCTGGCTGGGGCGGCGATCAGCGGGACGGGGTTGCTGGTGCTGGCCGGGCTGGGGCTGATACGCCTGAAGACGTAAACGGCAAGGGGAGGCGGTTGCCTTGTGGAAGACAATTTAGTAGGCGGACATGAGACATTGGATCGGTGTCCGCTGTGCGGTTCGACGAACTTGCCTCTACGTTATATAGCATGTGATCCGGCTTCGGACAGGGCTGGGCAGTTTCCAGTGGTGTTTTGCTCTGACTGTGGTTTGCTGTTTCTGCGAGAGCGGCCTGACAGGGAGGCTATCAAACACCACTATCAACCTGATTACTATAGCTATCAGCAGAAGTCGGAAGTTAGGTCAAGTGTATGGTGCTTCCTGAAGGGCCGGGTTAAAAGATGGGTCAGAAGGCAATTGCCAAGATCATCACTGGCTCAACGCCTGGCCTGCTTTTTGCTACCCATTGATTGGTTTGTGGCAAGCCGCTATAAGCCCAAAGATCGCGCAGGGAATATTTTTGACCTTGGCTGTGGGGTTGGGGATGCATTGGAGTTCTATCGTGAATTTGGCTGGCGGACATATGGGGCGGAAATCAACGAGCCGGCTTGTAGGGCGGCACAAGCACGCGGTCATGTAGTTGTGTGCGGTGAGTTGTCGGTTAGCAGGTCGGTTGTTGACAATGTTGACCTGTTCCGGATGTCGCACGTGATAGAGCATCTGCACGACCCTTTGGAGGCTCTGCATATAGCCTACCAATTGCTAAGCGCTGATGGAAAATTGCTGGTCATCACGCCGAATCATGGAGGGTGGTTGGCGCGGTTGTTTGGTCGCTGGCATTGGCAGATTGATGTGCCAAGGCATCTTTTCTTTTTTACACGTACTACGCTCAGCCAGATGCTCCGATTATGTGGTTTTCGCGTCCTTTTTTGCAAAACGGTTTCGCAGATTGCCGGGCCTAGTTACTCGCTGGCCTGCTACTTTGCGCAGGGAGCTGGTCATAAATGGCGCTGGCTCAGCCTAGTGTTGGGTTTGATATTAGGACTAGCGGCGAGGGTGACAGATATTTTAGGCTGGGGGGATAATCTGATCGTGGTGGCCTGCAAGGCAGTCGAAGATGGGGATGGATCGGCTCACTCTACCTAAGGCAACAGGCACGTCAGCGGCCTCCCCACTGAAGCGAAACATTGTTGCTAATGTTGTGGGGGGAATGTGGGTTGTCCTGCTTAACTTGGTGGTTATCCCCTTCCAGATCAGAATCCTTGGGGCAGAGGCATACGGCTTGCTGGGCTTCGCGGCTTCGTTGCAGATCGTATTTTCTATACTTGACTTTGGCCTTTCTGTGACTGTCATACGCGAAGTGGCCGGCGATACGTCTTCAGGGCGTCTTGCCTCTTGTGAACTTGTCCAGACGGTCGCAACAATCTACTGGCTGATTGCTCTTGTTTTGGGGCTAGGGCTTGTTTTTTCGGCGGGGTGGCTGGTTCATCGTTGGCTTGTCCTAGAGAGCCTTTCGCTTCAGCAGGCCGCTACAGCGATCCGAATCATGGCGGGGTGGGTCGTCTTTAGCTGGCCGGTAGCGCTATATACCAGTGTGCTGACTGGTTTGCAACGGCTGGATGTTGTCAACGTGTTACGAGTACTGACAACTACCCTCAATCTAGGAGGGGGAATCATCGTTCTGATAGTATCAGGCAGGTTGAACCTCTTTCTAGGGTGGATGGGGTTCAGTGCCTTTGTCACAGTTCTGCTGTATATGGTGATGTGCAAGCGATTGTTGCCTGAACTGACTCTTAAGCCGGTCATCTCTTCGAGCGTCATCAAGCGTATCTGGCGTTTTTCGCTGGACATGAATTTGATCTCTGTCCTGACTGTCTTATATACGCAGACTGACCGGCTGCTTATCAGCAAGTTGATGCCGCTGAGCGCGTTGGGTTACTACAACACTGCCTACAATGTGACTAAAGGGATCAGCATAGTTCAGGGGTTCTTCAGTTCAGCCGTCCTGCCTGCCCTGGCATCGGACTATAGCCGTGGCCAACAGCAAGCCTTGCAAGTCCACTATGAGAAATATGCACGAGTTCTCGTTTATTTGATTGGACTGCCGTCTTTTGCTCTTGTCTTTTGGGGACGTGACATCTTGCAGGTGTGGACAACTCCTGAGGTTGCCAACAATTCGTACCGGGTTCTGGCACTGTTAGCGGTAGGATTCCTCCTCAACGCCGCGATGTCGGCTCCTTACATTCTCTCGGTGGCGACAGGTTATACACGCTTGCTCTTGAAGGTTAACCTCATGGCAGTGCCCTTCTATTTCCCGGCACTGTACCTCTTGATTCGGTGGTACGGGATTGAGGGGGCAGGGTTAGTATGGCTGTTGCTGAATCTTTACTATCTTGCACTCTTTGTACCTCTCGTCCAACGCCAACTCATGGGAGGGGGTACTCTTGCATGGCTGGGCCGGAGTTGGTTGCCATTCTTCGGGTTGGGAATGTTGTATTGGGTAGGACGCTGTGCAGCCTTAGCACTGCCTGCCAATGAGGGGCTGGTCATGTGGGCAATTTGTGTTGCGTGTGCACTGGGGTATGCGGGGTTTGGGTTTTTGTTTCTGGGGCGGGATGTTCGAGAGGATGCCTGGGGTCTCCTAAGGCGCTTGCTGATCTTAACCAGATTGTCGGATTCCTAGTTGGTTAAAGACAGGTATAGTGAGGAGTCTTTTGTGAGCAAGGAAATGAGCAGGCTCTCGGAGATGCTGGCGGAGATGGAGAAGGCCCGGCCAGAAGTGAGGCCGTCTAACTACTGGATAGAACTCAACAGTAATAATCTCCGGCAGTTACGAGAGTCGGGGTATGAGAATTTCAAAAGGACCGTGGCTCTTAACTACTTTACCTGGCAGGTGTATTTCAGGGACCTGATATTCTTGAGAGATCCCCAAATCAAATATCTCATTGCCAACCTGCCGCTTCTTGTTGTGCTCAGAAATGTATGCCGGGCCATCTTCGCTAAGCGGCATTCCTTCCTGCCATGGTGGCGGTCAATTGCTTATAATTTCTTGACCTACTTGCTTTGGGACTATGTTTCCAGGGTAGATCGTACGCATTTGCTTGAAAATCTGTATGAGCCACAAGAAGGTAACCCTCCTGATATTCGGTTACGTGGAAAGCTCATATCACAGGACCTTGCTAACTCTGTGCTGGAGTATAAGGCTATCACTGAGGCAGGGATCGATACAGAGAGAATTCGTGTGATTATGGAGTTGGGGGCTGGTTACGGCAGGACAGCTTATGTTTTCCTGACCCTGATGAAAGTCCAATACATCATTGTAGATATTCCTCCTGCCCTGTATATTGCTGAGCGGTATCTTTCAAGCCAATTCCCTGATAAGAACATATTCAAGTTCAGAAGATTCCGGAGCTACCATGAGATCGAGGAAGAACTGCGTAACTCTGATATAGCTTTCTTTATGCCCCACCAATTGGAATTGCTTCCAGACAGGTGTGTTGATCTGTTTATTAATATTTCTTCACTCCATGAGATGCGCAAGGAACAGATAGAGTACTACTTCCGCCAGATGGATCGCTTGACCAAGCATTTTATGTTCATGAAGGAGTGGAAGGTCTCTCAGATTCCATATGATGATGTGGTAATTACTGAGGATGACTATCCCATTCCATGCGGCTGGCTTCAGGTGTACCGGCGGAATTGCGCTGTACAAACCCGTTTCTTTGAAGCACTGTTTGAGCGGGCTGACGGTCCGCGAGGTGAATCTGGGCTTGATTGATCTCTCCATTATCATCGTGACTTACAATCCGGGTGATCTGGTGCTGGACACTCTGCACAGCCTGCCGGCAGGGGCGGCAGGGCTTTCGTATGAGGTGATCGTCGTGGACAATGCCTCGACTGACGGCACTCCGGAGCGGATTGCCCGCGAGTATCCGCAGACGCAAATGATCATCAACCCGGATAACCGAGGTTTTGCCTCTGCTAATAACCAGGGGCTGGAACGGACACGCGGACGATACCTGCTGTTGCTTAATCCCGATGTGATCGTGCAGGCTGGTGCATTGACAAGAATGATCGCTTTTCTGGAATCCAGCCCGGCGGCAGGCGTTGTGGGGCCGCGTACATTCGATGGCCAAGGGCGCGTGGCGCTGACAGCCCGTACTCCCCTGAGCGCAACGGTGGTTCTGTGGCAGTATCTTGGGCTGGATCGTGTGTTCCCGTACTGGGTTTACGGCCATTACCGGCGGGCTTGCGAGCAGGCCGCCCTCCCGTTTGAGACGGGGTGGGTGCAAGGATCATGCCTGATGGCACGGAGGGAGGTGTACGAGCAGATCGGCGGCCTAGACGAGGCCTTCTTCCTCTTTGCTGAGGAAGCCGACTGGTGTGATCGTGCCCGCTCGGCGGGCTGGCAGGTTTGGTATCTGCCGGATGCCTGCATCGTCCATTACGAGTCAACCAGCGCGGCGCGGCATGTGCCGATCAAGATACGCGCCCATCATCTCAGTCCGCTGTATTACTTCAGCAAGAGGGAATGCCGCGGCGCTGTGCTGGCGCTGAAGATTGGCTTCACCATAGAACTGCTGGTCAAGATCATCATCCGCCTGATCCAGCGGCTGTCAGGTCGTGCCGATGTAGCAGTGCATCTCCGCACCTACTGGACTGTTCTGGTTGAGGTGTGGCGCTATCCGTTTGGGCAGGCCGCCCGATAACCCAGCCGAGGGCAACCTGTACCTTGTCCCTGGTAGGGGTGGGTGACAGCGGGGGGGAGTGCCTTGTGAGTGAAATTGGTTTCAGGTACAATTTTCGCACTTTTAGCTCTACAGGCGGCGCTGGGGGAATACTGACCGGCGTCTTTCTTCAATGATGGTTTTCCCGTGGGGTTATGCGGCCCTGTTTTCAGGCGGCACGCCGCCTTGCATCTCTTGGGGATGATGGCATTGTCATAGCGGCGGGGTGGTGGCATTCAGGGGCAAGAATCTCGGGCAGGCTGGGGCTGACCTTGGGAAAGCACACTGATCTTCAAATGGCGCGCTAGGCCGCTGATAGGTGGTGGCATCATGGTGAAATCTGCCTCTGTATCTTCTTCCTCCGCCGGTGAGAAGCACTCCCTGCCTGTGCCGGAAGCCCTGCAACGGCTCGTCCCATTCGTCCCCTTGCTTCTGCTGGCGATAGGGCTGGGTGTCCGGTTGCTGGTTGTCCTGCAACCCATGCGGCTTCAGATTGAGCGGACACTGCCGGACGACGCGTTTTATTACTATACCACTGCTCAGAACATCTTGGCTGGCCGCGGGCCGTCAATGGATGGTCTTAACCCCAGCAATGGCTGGCATCCTTTGTGGATGATCCTGTTGCTCCCTATTTTCGCGGTGCCATTCAGCGATCCGGATATACCTGTGCGGCTTGCCCTCATCCTGAGCGCGGCGCTTGACAGCCTTGTTGCTGTGATAATCTACCGCGCCGCACGCCGCTACATCAGCCAGACGGCGGGGCTGGCGGGCGGATTAGCCTATGCTCTAAACGGCTTGCCGATTTTCCAATCGGTTAATGGGCTGGAGACAGGACTATCGGCCTTCTTGATCGCGGCGGCATGGTTGCTTTCGCTGGCGTTGATCGAGCGTCCTAGCTGGGGACGTGCGGCGGCCTGGGGAGGGGTGTTTGGGTTGTGCTTTCTTGGCCGCACTGACACAGCCCTGATACTGATCTGGCTGGGTCTCTGGGTGCTGTTCAAGTTGCCGCGTGAAGAACGCTGGCGGCGGGCGGCGGCTGGGGTGGTTGTTGCGGCGGTTGTCTGTGCACCGTGGCTGATCTGGAATCAGATAACCTTTGGGTCTGCGCTGACCCAGAGCAGTGCAGTTGCCCTTCCGTGGACGCTCCGGGCGCGTCATCATTTGATGTTCCCCGATGACCCGCTTTGGAAGCTCTCAGTGCGGGCGATCACCTTGCCCGCCGGCTGGCTGAGGGGTGAATATCTGGGCACACCGCCCCTGATCTTCTTGTTGCTGTGGCCGATGGGCGTGTGGGGGCTGATCCTTGCCCGCAAAGGAGAAGGGCGTCCCCTGATGCAAGCCTGCCTGATATTGCTGGCGGGCGGGCTGAGTCTCCTTATCGTTCATGCCGGTATCCGGCTGTATCCGCGCCCATGGTATTTTGTAGTGACGGCTCAAAGCCTTGCGCTGGCACTGGCTCTCTTCTGGGAAGGGGTTCATAGACTGCCGCGTAAACTGGCGCTGTTTACCGGCGCATGGTTTGGCATGCTGTTAACGAGCCTGATGATCTGGCAACAGGGATACCATCCCTGGCAGGTGTTTCATCTTGAGGCGGCTGACTGGATCAAGAGAAATACGCCGCCAGATACCCTGATCGGGGCATGGAATGCGGGCATCATGGGCTACTACAGCGGGCGGCAGGTTGTCAACCTTGATGGAGTGGTGAACCCTGCCGCTTTTGAAGCCATCCAAGCAGGCCGCCTGATGGCTTACATCCGCGAGACAGGGATTGACTATGTCATAGACTCGGATTGGGCGCTCCAAGGGGAATATGGCTTCTTTATGGGAAGCGGGTGGCCGGACGGCCTCCGTGAGATGGCTGTCATCGGCGGCCCTGACCCTACGTGGGGTTACTGGCGTGTGTACCGGGTGGCCGGCAGTGCAGAACGCTAGCCCTCCGTATGATCCTGCTTCGGGGTTACTTTCCGATGGCTTGCGGGGTAGGGGGGATGGCCGGCCAGCCGCCGCCAGAGAAGCCTTGCTACAGTGTAGAGCGCCCGCGTGATTTCCTGCTGTGAAATCTTAGAGCGGCCCCGCTTGCGGTCTTCGAAGATAATGGGGACTTCACCCACTGTGAAGCCTGCCTGCTCGACCATGTAAAGCATCTCTATCAGGAAGGAGTAGCCGTTGCTGAAGATCGAGTCAAGCGGAAGTGCCTCCAGCACTTCACGACGGTAGCAACGGAAACCCGCCGTTGTGTCGCGGGCATGCAGACCCAGCGCCAAGTGGGTAATCCTGTTTGCGCCCCAGCTTAGCAGTCTCCTTTGGAAGGGAAAGTCAGGAGTATCACCGCCCGGCACATAACGGGAACCGATCACGAGGTCATAGCGCTCCCGGCTGGCCTGGACAAGGGCGGGAATGTAACGCGGATGGTGTGAGAAGTCGGCATCCATCGTAACAACACGGACGGCCCCCTGTGCCAGGGCGTGTTTGAAGCCGGCCACATAGGCCGTTCCTAACCCCAGCTTGCCTGTCCGGTGAATGACGGACAAACGCCCTGCTTGCTGGCGGGCCAGCGCATCGGCCAGCTCGCCTGTGCCGTCAGGGGAGGCATCATCCACGACGATCACGCTCAGGTCGAGCGGCAAGGCGAGCAACATCTCGGTCAAGAGCGGGAGGTTCTCTTTCTCGTTGTAGGTTGGTACGATGACAAAAATCTCGGTCACAGGGTACTTTTTGTGTTCGTCGGCTGAGGCTATAGTCCTCGCAGGTTTAGTTTGAGAAGTAAGGGTCAAAGGTCTGGATCACCTCTCGGACAGCCTGTGCCTCGTCAGGGCGTCCCTGCGACTCATACAGGTTGACCAGAGCGATCCATGCCGCCAAATCATACCGGCTCGTGCCCGGTACGTCAAAAAGCGGCAGGAGCATCAGGCTCCCCCGCCGGTTGTAAACAGCTACGTCCCATCCCTGTAACTGGACGATCTGCGGCCCGCCTTGAGCGTAATATTGTGCCGCTATGGCTGTCTCACCTGCTTCCTCCGCCAGCAGGCCCAGAATGTAAAATCCATGCCAGTCACCCAGAAAGATCGCTGTGCGGGCATCCCGCTCAGCGGCGGCCCGAGCACCCTGCGCCAGATATACCTCAGCACGGATCAGGTAACCGCCGGGCAGGGCCGGGTTAGCCTCGACTGCTTGGTTGAGCAGTTCCAGCGCCCCTGTCAGGTCGCCGTCTACCCGCAGTCTGGCTTCGCCCCGGCACAGCAGATGTACTGCCTCAGAGGGCGGCTCCTTTGTACGGCGCGGTGCAGGATCACCGGTAGGCCAACAGGCGGGCGACATGTCCCGGAAGGTTTCTAGTGGAAGGCTTCCGGCTCCATGTGCGCTTCTGAAGGCATCACGGGCAGTCATTCGCAGGGATGTCACCTCCCAGAAGGGCGATGCGATCCAGTCCGGGCGTGTGCTGAGCGCCTCTTGATAGGCGGAGAGGGCAGTTGTTTCATCGCCTAGCTGTTCGGCCAGCAGTCCCGCCCACAGGCGGTAACGTGGTTCGTTCGGCTGGATGAACGCGGCTTGCCGCATCTGAGCAAGCGCCGCAGTCAGATCGCCCGAACGGGCCAGCAGCATGGCATTGTTGGCGCATAGAAGGTCGTAGTTGCCGTCGCGTGCCATGACGGCCTGATAACTCGCAAGCGCCTGCTGGAGGGTATCCCCCGCCGGGTTGGTTGCTGTCAGCATGCCGAGGTAGTAAGCCTCCTGAGCGGCGTAGTAACCCATAGCCGGGTCTATGCGGCGGGCCAGCCTGATCTCAGTAAGTGCATTCTCAAAGTCCTCTTCATCGGCCAAACGTACTGAACGGTCGAAATGGAAATGGGCTGTATCAGAGACGATCCAACCCATTGCCGAGAGGATAAGAGCGGCGAGAAAAAGCACCGGCATAAAGCGGCGTGCCTTTACAGGCTGCTGGGCCTCTGTGGTGGAGTCACTTGCCGGCAATGGCATCATCAGGTAGGCGGTCAGCATCAGGCAGGGCAGGATCAGAGGGGTGGCTGTGAACATGTCCACTAGATTGTGGACGGAGAAGCCCAGCAGGCCGGCTATTGCGCCTGCGACGCGCACCCGTTCCTGCTTGCCGGCGGCTTGCCAGCGGCGGATGGCGGCCCATCCGGTTGCTCCAACCAGATAGAGCAATGCCAGCACACCCGGCAGGCCGGTTTCCGCCCAGCTCTGCAGGATGCGGTTGTGGGCGGTGGTGTGGTGATCAGGGGTGACGGCATGATCGCGGACGGCACGCAGTGCCCGGCCAAAACCATACGGCCCGACGCCTGTTAGGGGGTCGCTCAGGCCGATCTGCCATGCGCTCCGCCACAAGTCAAGGCGTACTTCATCGCCGGCGCGATGGCCTGCAAAGTCTTGCCCCAGCCAGCCAAGGCCAAGCACAGCGGCTACTGCGGCCAGCACAATGGCGGCGGCAATGACCCGCCAGCCGCGCAGGGCAGAGGTGATCTTTGAGCGCCATTCGGGACGGCCTGTTATCAGCAGAGCGGCCAGCGTGGGCAATGAGACGGCCAGCGAGAGCAGTCCCCCGCGTGAAAAGCTCAGCCCTTCGACTACCAGCGCCCCTGCTGTCCAGAGCAACAATCCTGCTCGTGTGTGTGTCGAGCGGGTTGACACTCCCCATGCCAGCCCAAATGGAATCAGGAGTGCCAAATAGGCTGATAACCCGGTTGGGTCGCCGAGAGTAAAGGCAAGCCGGTACATAACCGGCGGAATGGGGTCGCGCAGGCCGCCAATCTGAATCCACCCTTGCTGAAAGGCAGGGAGCAGGGGCAGTCCAAAGTACCATGCCGCCAGCTCAGACACCCCAATCAGGACTACCACTGCCGCTGACAGAAAGAGAGGTTCCAACAGAGCGCGCGGCCCCCAGCTTCGCATTCGATCAACCAGCAGGTAGAACAGAAGGATATGGGTCCCGATCCGCCACAGTGCCTCAACACTCACACGCGGGTCGGCGGCAAAGAGGGCAGCCAGCACATTCACGCTAAAAAAGGCGGCGATTGGCCAATCCAGCGGCGTAGCGGGGAAGGGGCGGCGGCGGATCAGCAGGAAGATCAGCCATGCCGCCAGCAACGCTGTCACAATGAGGTGATGCACGACGCGCGGCCACAGGCGGTGTTCGGTAATAAACGTGCCGCCAATAAAGGTGAAGTAGAGGATCAGCAGGAAAATCAAACGAGCATGTTTCGCCATAGCTGTTCAGCCCCTTGTTTCTCAGGAAGACCCCTGCTGGCCGCTATGTCCCCTGCAGACGTACCACCTTGCCGATTGTCCGTAACAGGATCAGCAGGTCAAGCAGGAGGGAGCTATGCCGGATGTAGTAGAGGTCGTAACGCAGTTTGAACAGCGCGTCTTCCTCAGTACTGCCGTAGCCGTAATTGATCTGTGCCCAGCCGGTCAGACCGGGGCGGACGGCCAGCCTCGCCCGATAGAATGGGATAGTGCGCTGAAGATGTTCAACGAAAAAAGGCCGTTCGGGGCGCGGCCCTACCAGACTCATTTCCCCCCGCAGGACGTTGATCAACTGAGGGACTTCGTCCAGCCGGCTTTTGCGCAGGAGACGGCCTACACGTGTCACGCGCGGATCGCCGCGCACTGCCCACAGCGGCCCGTGTTGAGCCTCAGCATCCGGGATCATGGTGCGTAGTTTGATGACTTTGAAGATGCGGCCAGCCTTCCCAACCCGCTCCTGCTGATAGAAGATCGCCCCCGGCGAGTCGACTGTGATAGCTAGGGCGATGATCGGCAGGAGCAGGCCGAAGACCGTCAGACCCATCAGGCTGAGGGTGATGTCCATCAGCCGCTTAAGGATGGGGTATGGATCAAAGGGAGAGCGTCCCTCAAGCGGCAATACCAAGTTCCAATGTCCACGCACGTATTCGACCGGCACCATGCCGGTTAACTGCTCGTAGAGCAGGGGCATGGGCGTCAGGGGGATGCCCAGCTCGTAGCAGTCCATGATGGCCTGAAACAGCTCCCCATCTATATTGCTGGTGGTGGCCAAAATGATCTCGCCGACATGAAGGGCCTGTGCAATCAGGGCAAGGTCTCCGCCATTACCGATCACCTCAGCCTCAATCACTACATCTTCAGGGTGTAGCGGCTTGGCCTCGTCCACTATGCCGACCACTTCGTAATCGTTGCTGGCGTATTGCTGAATGGCTTCAATGATGGTTCGCGCCGGCCAGCCTACCCCCACGACCAGCACCCGCCGTCGGAGGGGGCGCCAGCCCAGCAGAAAAGGACGTGCCAGCCGCCACAGCGCAATCAAAATGTAGGAGGCAACCGCATAGTAGAGGATAAACAATCGAGGCAAGGCATCGCGCGAGGAGAGGAAGAAGATGACCAGATAGACGGCAAGGAGCTGTAATTCTATTTGTATCAGCCGTGCCTGACTGCGCGCCCAGCGTGCGCTGAGGGCCAGATCATAGAAGTTATTGGCAGATGCCAATATCAGCCATAGCGCGCTCAGTATCACAAACCAGTGCAACTGGGACAGAATGAAGGGCCACCCAAAGGGGCGCTGGCCAACCAAGGACCATATCCGCAGCGCGATCAGCACTGCCGCGTTAACGGCAGCCAGATCACCCAATGCCAGCAGTACCCGGCGCTCAGAGATGGGGAGCTGAATAGGCTGGCTGTGTTCAGTTGGCTTGGGTCTGCCGGTTGTCATGTTCTCCCTCGCGGCGAATCCACCAGTGCCATATCCCTGCGTAGAAGCCGCTCCCCCAGGCAGTGTGCAAGATGAGGAAGATCAGCGGAATGATGGGGAGGTAACGCCAGCCATGCCGCACCGCCTGACGTGCCGCGAACAAGAGTGCAAGCAGTCCGTAGGCCGCCAGCGCTCCTCCATACACATACCGCCACAAGGGGCTGAAGATGGACAGGATCGCCCCGCCGATCAGCCCTGCCACGAACAAGGGAGCAAGCCCATGCCGCAGGCGGAAAGAGGTTGGATGCATCTTGAGCACCCGTGCCTTCCAGAAGCCATACCGGAAGTACTGCCGCCACAACGCACTCAGCGAGCGGCGGGGATAGTAGGTAGCCTGTATGGCAGGTGAATAGTAGACACGTCCCCCGCTTGCCCGTAGCCGGTAATTAAACTCGTAATCCTCATTGATCAGGACGTGCTCGTTAAAGCCTCCCAATGCCAGTACCGTCTTCTTGCTCCACATGCCAAAGGGAACGGTATCCGCCTCACCGGCTGTCCTGCCGCCGCGCCATTGGCCTGTGCCGACCCCAAAACGGGATTCCATAGCGGCGGCAATAGCGCGGGCTAGATAGGTGTCGCCTTCCATTCTCCACCGACCGCCCACGTTCTCGGCGCCGGACTGTTGCCGGACTATCACACACTGACGCAGATAGTCCGGTGCCGGCAGGGTATGGGCATCCATACGGGCCACCAGATCGCAGCGTGCCTCACGGAACCCGATGTTGAGCGCCGCCGGTATCACGCGGCGGGGATTATCTACCAGACGCACGCGCGGGTCGCCAGCCGCGATCCGGCTGATGATCTGGCGTGTGCCATCCTCGCTCATCCCGTCTATACAGATGATCTCGAACGGGCCGGGATAGTCCTGTGCCAACAGTGCACTCAGGCATCGCTCGATAAAGAGAGCCTCGTTATATACCGGCACAATCACCGAGACAGGAGGCCAGTTGGAGCTGTCGGTGTGTTCCATAAGCATCCTGTAGTCAGACGGCTGTTATGGACAGGCGCTGTGCCATCACCCGCCGATAGATCTCAAGGGTCAGCACGGCTGAGCGCCGCCAGCTAAAGCGGGTCTCTGCCAGCTTGCGCGAGTGTGCCCCGAAACGGGCGCACAGCTCTGGATTGGCCAGCAGGGAATCGAGTGCCTTGGCCAGTGCCGCTGGATCAGAGGGAGGGACAACCAGCCCATTATGTCCTTCTTCGACAGTTTCAGGCAACCCCCCTACGCGCGTAACAACTACCGGCAGGCCGAAGCGATAGGCTGTCAGGAGCACGCCGCTCTGGCTGGCCTCCCGATAAGGCAGGCAGACTACATCAGAGGCGGCAAAATAGTAGGGCACTTCCTGTGTTGGGATGAAGCGCAAGCGCAAGGTGGCCGCCTCGTGCAGACCATGTTCAGACAGCGCCGCCAGATATGGCTCGGTTGAGCCTTCCGGTTGTCCGGCCACCAGCAGGTGCACAAGGGGATGTCTGGGCCGCACTTGAGCCAATGCCTCGATCAGGTCGAGCAGACCCTTGTAGGGCTTGATCAGTCCAAAGAACAGGATCACCTCTGCCTGAGGGTCAATACACAGCCGGGCGCGGGCTTCATGTCGGGAGGGGACGGGTTGCTCTGTAAACAGGGGGCCGTGCGGCACAACGCTTACCCGTGCCGGATCAACTCCAGCGTGTGCAGTCAGAGTCCGGCGGTTTTCTTCGGCGTGCACAATCAGATGATCCGCCACATTGTACAATGGACGCATATCAGCTAAGCGTGACATGGCGGCGGCGCGGGGCAGTGTGTCGTGAACGGTCAGCACACAGGGGACTCTGGCGGCCATCCGTTTAAAGACGGCCTGGTCAAGAAGCGGCAGCCATGTCCATTGAATGTGTAGTATGTCCGGCGGCTGGCGGTTGAACTCAGACCACAGGCGGCTTAGATCAAATGGATAGATACTCAGGCGGGTCAGCCGTCTAAGCAGGCTGTTTCGCCCCAGCCTCTCTGCCTGCCGCTCCATTCCCCGAAAAAAGAAGGCTTCAGCGTATTGGCCGGCCAGCGGCACATGCTCTTCATACAAATAGCGTGAGGTCAGTAAGCGTGCCTCGGCCCCCGCTGACTGTAGGGCCGCCGTCAAGCTGATGTCGTAGTAGGGGGTCATTGCCGCTGGGTCCACCAGCCAGACTCTCATGGAGTGCCTCAGCTTCATCCTGCCTGCTTGTGCTCTCTAAGCCTGTCACCAGTATAGGCAGAGCGCACTTTCGCTACAATCGGGTTGATCCCTTATTTGGGGGTGGTTATCCGTCGTACTATAATAGCGGCATGTCTGAACGAGCGATGACACAATCTTCCTCTCGCCTGTTCTCTGCTTCCTACCTTGCGGCCTGTGTACGTACTCACTGGGGGCTGTGGCTGGCTCTCAGTCTAGGGCTGGGGTTGAAGGCCGCTCTGCTTGCTACTCACAGCGTCACCTTCAATGGAGATGAAGCTGTTCTGGCGCTGATGGCTCGGCATATCCTGCAGGGTGAGCGCCCGATCTTCTTTTATGGTCAGTCTTACATGGGGGCGCTGGATGCCTACTTGATCGCCCTCTCGTTTCTGATCTGGGGGCAGTCGGTGTTGGCCGTCCGGCTGGTGCAGATCGCCCTGTACAGCGGTGTACTGGTCACGACCTATGTACTGGCTTACCGCCTCAGCAAAGATCGTTTTGCCGCAACGGCGGCGGCGCTGTTGATCGCTGTGCCGACTGTCCTGTTCAGCACTTACACGACGGCTACACTGGGCGACTATGTTGAAACTCTGTTGCTCGACAACTTGATTCTGTTGATCGTGTGGGGCATCTTAAGCGGCGAAAGGCGTGCAGGCGGGTGGTGGCTGTCAGCCGGTCTGCTGGCCGGCTTGGGCTGGTGGAGCATGTCCTTGATCGTCACGGTGGCCGCTCCGCTGGCTCTGCTGGGGATATGGCATTTCCGCCGGAAGATGCCGTGGGGCAGGGTGGGGTTGTTGGCACTGGGCTTTGTTGTGGGTGCGTCGCCGTGGCTGATCGCTGTCCTGTCTGACCCTGCGGCGATTCTGACTGAAGTGAGCGGCCTGCGGCTGAATGCCGCCCTTTCCGAAGGAGCCTCGGCTGGCCTGCCGATCCGCGTGCTCTCACTGGCGGCATTTAATATCCCGTCGCTGTTTGGCCTCAGACCCCCTTGGTCGCTTGAGTGGATCGCGCTGCCTGTTGGCGTGCCAGTGGCAGTTTTTTATCTGTTTGTCCTGTGGCGGGCTGTGCGGCGCGGCTTGAGCGGCGCACAAGCCGATACACCGCCCCTGCCGCTTGTCAGCCTGCTGGGCGGTTTTGGAGTCTTATGCGGGCTGATGCTTGTCACCCCTTTTGGCAGTGACCCGACCGGACGGTATCTCTCGCCGCTCTACCCTCTGCTCGCCATTTTGGTCGGCGACTGGCTGGGACGTGCCCGTCAGGGGCTTGAGATCGGCCAGGAGCGTTGGGTACGGGGCGGGACTGTAGCATTGCTGATCATTTGTCTGAGTTATAACCTGTGGGGCAACATCCGCTCGATGCTCCGTAACCCGCCCGGCCTGACCACACAATTCAACCTGATCACCCATATCCCCCACGATTACGACGATGACCTGATCGCCTTCCTTGACTCCATTGGTGCGGATCGGGGGTACAGCAACTATTGGGTTACTTACCGTTTTGCCTTCCTGACTCAAGAGCGGATTATCTTCTCGCCGCGCCTGCCCTATAAGGATGATCTGAGCTATACCCGCCGCGACGACCGCTATCCGCTCTATACCCGCATGGTTGAGGCCTCCGAGCAGGTGGTGTACGTGACGAGCAACCTGCCTGCCCTGGACGCACAGCTACGAGATTGCTTTGAGAGGGCCGGTGTGGCATTCCGTGAGCAACAGATCGGCCCGTACACGGTCTTTTATGATCTCTCCCGGCCTGTTACACCGGAGGAACTCGGTCTCTCCGGTGAGATGACAGACTGACCCTCTGTAAAGGCCGAATTCTCTTCTTGGGAGGGGGTGAGGGGGAAGATGAAACTCCTGCGCTCTCTAACGCTGGCGCGTCTGGTTGTGATCCTCACGTTTGCAGCAGTCTTTGTGATGGCCGCCCGTGCTCCACTTGACACTGACATGCTGTGGCATCTGCGGGCTGGTGAATGGCAGGTCACTCACCGCGCTCTGTTGCGTGCGGATGAGTTCTCTCACACTCGTGCCGGCCTCCCGTGGATCAACCACTCCTGGCTCTCCCAGATCATCCTCTATGGGGCGTATGGATTGCTGGGCAATCTTGGGCTGACCCTCTATACGGCTGTGCTGGCTACAGCGGGGATGTTCTTTGTCCACCGGCAGATGGAAGGTGACCCTATTGTCCGCGCTTTTGTGACGGTATTGGGAGCGGCGGCGGCGGCGATCTTCTGGTCGCCCCGCCCGCAGATGATGTCCTTCCTGCTCAGCACAGTTGTCCTCTACCTGCTGTGGCTGTATCTCGTAAAAGGAACAGACCGCCTGTGGTTCATCCCGCCGGTGATGGCGCTGTGGGCTAATCTACACGGCGGATTTGCTATTGGCTTTATCCTGATGGTGCTGGCAACCGCCGGCGAGGGGGTGCACTGGCTGTTTGAGGGAGTGTTACGCGGCCCGGCCCAAGAAGATGAACCGCCCCGTCCGACGCTTAAGCCGGTACTACGACTGGTGATCGTTGGGTTGGTCTCGGCGGCGGCCATCTCGCTGAACCCATACGGCCCTTCCATGCTGTTTTATCCGTTTCGGACGGTCGGCATTGGTGTACTGCGGGACTACATTCAGGAGTGGGCCGCCCCTAACTTTCACCAGCCGGAGACGTGGCCTTTCATCTGGTTGCTGTTGGGGACGCTGGGCATGGCGGCACTGTCCTCAAGGCGGCTGAGCTGGCGCGATGCTGTGATGGTCGCCGGAACGGCCTACAGTGCATTGCTGGCCGGACGTAACATCGCTACCTTTGCCGTAGTAGCCTCGCCCGTCCTGTCCGTCCATCTGAACGATTGGCTCAGGGAGTACCGCTATCAGCTTAACTGGGATCGCCGCCCGACACGGGTGACGCTGGCGGTGCTGAACTGGTTGTTGCTGGTGCTGATTTTGGCAGGGGGCGCCGCCAAGATCGTCTATGCCGTTGAGCCGCAACGCATCGAGGAAGCGGCCCGCCAGACGTTACCGGTAGATGCTGTGGCCTACCTGAAGCAAAATAACCTGCCGGGGCCTTTGTTCAACAGCTACAACTGGGGCGGTTATCTGATCTGGGAGGCACGCGATTACCCCGTCTATGTGGACGGGCGTACTGATCTCTATGATGATGAACTGTTGCGCGTGTATCTGGCGACCTACTACGCTCAGTCAAGCTGGGAGAATAACCTTGACTCAGCGGGAATTAACACGGTGCTGATCGAATCAACCAGCCCGCTGGCACAGGTATTGGGGCTGAGCAGCGGATGGCGGCGTGTTTATTCGGATGCGGTTGCAAGTCTATTTGTACGGGAGGTTCCTCTTGGCCAATGAGAGGCAGAAGCCGCTGACTTCCATTCGGGATTTCCGCGTTCTGCTGGCGCTCTTCGTGACGTTGCGGTTGGCGGTGTTGATCACCTTAAACCCGTTTAGCGAGACGGCGTACTATGGGGATTTCTACAACTTCTACCGCTTGGCCGAGATCACCCAGCTCACGGGCCGTCTGCCGTTTCTGGGTTACTGGATGGAGTATCCGCCTCTGCTTGTGTGGCTTAACTTGGGCCTGCACCAGTTGATTGTCGTCTGGCGCGGGATGCCGCCGCACACTTATTACTACACCCTCAGCCTGCTGGCTTTGGCCGCCGATTGCGGCAATTTGGCGCTCATCCGGCGTATTGGCTCTCATCTGTACGGGGCAGAGCGCGGCATTGACCTCGCGTGGGTCTACGCATTGCTTGGTGTCCCGCTGGTGTTCATTTCATGGAATCTGGATGCAATTACAACGCTGTTGATGCTACTGGGGTTGTGGGCACTGCTACAGGGACATGAAGTGCGGTCAGCGTTGGCAATAGCTGGTGGTGTGCTGGTCAAGGTCATGCCGGGGCTGTTCGTACCAGTCGTTTGGCGCTTCAGACCGCCGCGCCGGGCTATGATCTATACGGGCATCACAGGTGCGCTTGTTGCCTTCGCCTATTTCCCTTTCCTGATCCTCAGCCCTGATTATACACTGGCCTCGATGCGTTCTCAGCTCAGCAAGTCGAGCTGGCAGACGATCTGGGCGCTGTTGGATGGCAACTTCGGCACAGGCAATTTTGGTGATCTGATTGACCGCCTCGACCCCGCCCGTGCCGGGGTCATGATTGGCCATCCGCCGGTTATTCCGGCATGGATTCCCCTGATCCTCTTTGGGGCACTGTACCTCTACCTGTTCACCCGTCCAATGCGGCGCACGGACCGGGCGCTGGTGGCCTTCTTTGGGGTGACGTGGTGCGTTTTTCTGCTCTGGTCGAAGGGCTGGAGTCCCCAGTGGATGTTCATGCTCATCCCATTGATCCTGCTCGTCTTCCCTGAACGGGAGGGTGTGATGGGGGTACTGGCTTTCAGCCTGCTTAATCTGCTTGAGTGGCCTGTCCTGATGTCACGGGGGATGTTCTGGGGGCTGTACTTGACAGTGCCGTTGCGTACCTTGATGTTGATTGGAATGCTGGCGGCTTTCTTGCGGCAATGCCGTGTGGAACGGACTACCCCGCTAACTGAGGAGGCGGGATGATTCGCCGTATCGTCCTTCTGTTGCCCCTGACGGGGCTGGCTTTACTGGTGATCGCTTATCTCATTCTGTACAACCCGATCAACCTTGAGACGGCACAGGCGCTGGCTGATCGGGTCAGGGATGTGGGTGCTGTTGGGCTTCTGGTAACGCTGGGCGGTGCACTGGGGGCGGCCTTTTTTGGAGAGGTGGCTGTGCTGGCCGATTTCACTCCGCGCCTGCCCCGCCGCTGGCCAAGGCGGGGCAACGAGCGTGATACCACCCTGCCGCGGCGAAGCAAGAACAAGGTGCGGCAGGAAACTTTCATGACGCTTGAGCTTCTTCTGCCCGGCTTGAACCCCTTGTCAGACCTTGAGCGGGCCGCCTTGCTGGCGCTGTTCGGGCTGGGGCTGGTTGGACTGATCTTGTTGACAGCGGGATTGCTGGGCTTCCTCCCTCCAGCATGGCTGGGGTGGCTGATCATGGCTGTCTTGCTGGCGATCTTTTTCAGGCCGGCGCGGGCATGGTTGTACACTGTACGAGATGGTCTGCGGGCGGCCTTTGCACCGGAGCAGAACGCCTTTATCCGCTGGATTCGGCGCGGCGTGGGTCTGTTGGTCATATTGGCTGTGCTTCAGGCTCTGGCCCCTCCGTCAGCCTGGGAGGCTTTATCGTATCACCTTGGCGTTCCTCAGTTCTATGTGGAGGCGGGGCGTATCACTGCTCTGCCATGGGGATCGGCGGCTCCTCTTCCGCAACTGACCGAGATGCTCTACTTGTGGTTGCTGATTCTGACCCGCCCCAGCGCGGCGGCACTTCTGCATGTCTGCTTTGGGCTGTTTTTGCTCTCTATGCTGGTTGGGGTAGGGAGGCGTGCGGGCAGACCCGGCGCCGGCTGGGTAGCATCGGCGGCACTACTGACTGGCGGGATGTTATGGCAGGCATTCTCCCGTCCCTGCCATGATCTGGCAGTGATGGCCTACAGCCTCGCGGCGCTGGTGGCGTTGTGCTCGTGGCGTAATTCCAATGGTGAGACTCGTCCCCGCTTTCTGATGCTGGCCGGCCTGCTGGCTGGCCTAGCGGCAAGTGTGGAATATAGGGCAGTTGGGGCGGTAGCGGGAATAGCGGGGCTGACGTTGTGGCTGTCCCGACGGGACAGTCGGGGAGAGATGTGGCGTTCTGGCGGTATGGTGAGTGTAGTTACGCTGTTGGTTTTCCTCCCATGGCTGGTCAGGAATGTGCTCATCGAGGGGAACCCCTTTCCTCTGTCAGGCTGGAATATGCCCTCTGCCGGCTATGCTGTCCTGCTGAATCCTGCTCCGCTTATTATGCCGTTGGTTAACCTCTCTTCTCTTGGGGAGAAGATACTCTACCCACTGTTCAGCGGCGTGCTGGTGATTGGCCTGTTACTGCTCATTCCTATTGGATGGCGGGAGCGCGGCGAGGCTGAGCGTTCGCTGGTCAACCGCCTGTTGATTTTCTCCCTGCCGCCAGCCGTTTTAGGGCTGGCAGAGCTGGTGATCGGATGGCCCCTCATGCAGAGCCGCCTGCTGTTGCCTGCTCTGCCGGCGCTGGCGCTGGCAGGCGCATTGGGGCTGGAGGGACTCCAGACCTTGAAGCTCCCCCTTGATGTGGGGCGGCTGGCGCGTCCGCCTCTGCTGATCGCCTTCCTGCTGGCAGTGGCAGGTGCAGCGCTGGAGGTGATCCGTTCTGCGCCCCTGCCTGTAGCTGTCGGAATCCAAACACAGGATGATTATCTGGTACAGACACTGGGTGCATACGAGGCGGCCATCCAACACATCAACGCTCTGCCAGAAGAATCCCGTGTACTGATGCTCTGGGAGCCGCGCTTCTTTTATTGCCTCCCGCGTTGTGTTCCTGACTCCAGCCTCGACCGGTGGCTGCGTGAGCACCAGCAGTGGCCTGATCCGCTTCAGGCCGCGGCCCGCTGGCGTGAGCAGGGGATCACTCATGTGCTGATTCATGAAGCGGCGCTGGAGTGGATGGTCAGCGAAGGCGGGCCTGCGCCGTTGAGCGTAGAGGATCAGACGGCACTGGATGCGTTGCGTGAGCAGGCGCTTGTGCTTGTCTGGGAATGGCCGGGTCAGTACAGGCTTTATGCTCTGCGGGAGGCCGAGCCATGAATCAGCGTACCCGTGACCTGTTGCTCCTGTACGGGCTGGCACTTCTGGTCAATGGGCTGGTGGCTGTGCTGGTGGACAGCCCCGGCTATGTAGATGCTTACTACTACTTCAACGGGGGGCATCTGCTGGTTGAAGGTCATGGCCTCAACGACCCGTACATCTGGAACTACGTTTACGCGCCAGCCTCACTGCCTGCGCCTGCCTTCACTTACTGGCAACCGCTCCCTTCATTGCTGGCTGGGCTGGGTATTATCCTGTTTGGACGGGGGGAGGCGTTTGGGGCGGCTCAAGCCCTCTACGTTGTGGCAGGTTCAGCCGTCCCATTGCTAAGCTATATCGTCGCCAGCCAGATCGGTGAGCGCCGTCATGCATGGCTGGCCGGCTTGCTGACTATCTTCAGCGGCTTCTACGCGATCTACTGGTCTTTGCCGGAATCGTTCACGCCTTTTGCGCTCAGTGCCGGCGGGGCGCTGGCACTGGCCGGCTGTGGCCGGGCCTCGAAGCGCTGGTGGGTCTGGGCACTGGCGGGGGTATGTGCCGGCCTGGCTCATCTCAGCCGTGCTGATGGGGTGCTGGTGCTGGCTGTGGTCATCCTGGCTGGGCTGTTGCCGGCAGATAAAAGACACCCTGCTCCCCTTAGATGGGAAGTGTTGCTTGCCCTGCCGGCTTACTTGGCGGTCATGTCTCCTTGGTTTGTTCGGAACTTGCTTACGTTTGGCAGTCTTCAGGCGCCCGGCGGCCTAGCGACGCTGTGGCTGACTGAGTACAACGACCTGTTCAACTATCCCTCCAACCTGACCGCCTCCCGTTACTTCAGCGGGGGGTGGGGTGCTATTCTAGATGGCAAGTGGCAGGCCCTAGTCGGTAACGCGGCCACCTTTGTAGCAGTGCAGAACCTCATCTTCTTGACCCCCTTCACGCTGGTCGGCCTATGGCGGCGCTGGAAGGATGACCGCTTCCTGCCGGCGGTGATTTACGGCGCGGCCCTGTTTGCCGCCATGACATTTGCCTTTTCATGGCCGGGGGTGCGGGGCGGCTGGCTGCACTCCGGCGCGGCGCTGATGCCGTTCCTGTTGCCGGCAGGCTCGCTGGGCCTTGACGATGTGATCGGCTGGGCGTCGGAGCGGTTGCGCGGCTGGGAAGCCGACCGGGCGTGGCGGGGCTTCAGCCGGATGACCATCTTGTTTGCAGGCCTGCTGACGGCCTTTGTCATCCTGAATCGCGTGGTTGGCCTGCCTGATCTCTCGACCGTTGACTGGAATGAAGGTGACGCTGTCTATGACGCCATTGGCGCACGGCTGGATGCACTCGGTGTGCCAGCCGAGGCCCTTGTGATGAGCAACAATCCGCCCGGCTTTTATACTCACACCGGGCGGGGAGGAATACCGCTCCCGAATGGGGATGAAGCTACCCTGCTCCGTGCCGCTGACGATTACGGAGCTGTCTTTCTCGTTGTGGATCAAAACGTGCCTGCCGGCCTGCAAAGCCTCTATGACAACGGCCCTGCCTCCGAACGCCTGCGCCTGATCGAGGCGTTCGAAGGATACAACGGGAGGGTCTATCTGTACCAGATAGGGGGAGGTTAACCCTCCCCTTGCCCTTTCGCTTCTTTGGGTATGGTGATGTCTGCTACTTTCCCTCCCGTGATTCGGATCAGTTCCTCGTAAGGGATCGGGAAAATGGCATGGGGTGATCCTGCCGCGCCATAGATGATCGAGTAGCGGCTTAGCGTCGAGTCGATCAGAACCGGCAAGGGTTGTACATGACCCACTGGGGGGACGCCGCCCGGTGCATAACCAGTGGCTTGGATGGTCGTCTCGGCATCGGCGATTCTGATCTTCTTGCGGCTTACTCCATACAGCTCACCGAGCTTTCGGGTGTCAACCATCTGGTCGCCGGCGGCTATCACGATGACCGGCTTGCCGTCTACGACAAAGCACAGGCTTTTGGCGATGCTTCCTAGCTCAGTGCCAATAGCCTCAGCGGCTTGCTCAGAGGTAGCGGTTGGCTGTTCGAATATCCGGACCCGGATGTTGAGGCCCAGCGCGTCAAGGGCCGCCTGTACGTCTTCGGGAGTTCGGGGGATCATAGTCTGCTCTCAATGAGAGATCGGGATCAAGTCTCATAGTAACCGCACGGCCCAAATGTGCCCGGCCCGCAGTGTGTCCCAATGACCGGTGAGGCATCCCCTACCAGTATCTCGGCAGAGGGGAACTCACGGCGCAAGCGGTCGGCGAAGGCTTCTGCGCTTGCTCGTGCGCCCACGTGCTGGACGGCAATGTGCATGGGCTTGCTGGTGTCCATTTTCTCAATGAACGACTGATACATGCGCTCGACAGCCTTCGTCATCGTGCGGGCGCGTTCTCCGGGCATAATCAGACCGGTGGTATGATCCACGTACAGTTGCGGCTTGATCTGGAGCGCTGTTCCGACCAGCTTGGATGCGCCGCCAATGCGTCCGCCGCGATGCAGGTATTCGAGCGTTTCCACCACAAACATGACCGTCATGGTACTGCGGGCCTTCTCAGCGGCGGCGACCATGGCCTGAGCATTACCGCCAGCCTCGCGGGCGCGGGCGGCGGCCAGCACCTGCCAGCCGATCCCCATTGAGATGGACTTTGAGTCCACAATGTGCAGAGGGATATCTACCATGCCCTGTGCACTGATGGCCGAGTTGATCGTTCCGCTCATCTGACTGCTGATCAGGATCAGCACGGCCTCTTCTGCGCCGGCCTGTTTGGCTTTTTCGATGACCCTGACAAAGTCGCTGGCTGTGGGCTGGGCTGTCTTAGGGGCAACCGGGTCACGGACCAGGCGTTCTATAAATGCCGGAGGGTCAATATCAACCCCGTCGGCCAGCTCCTCAGTGCCCCAGATGATGTATTGCGACAGCAGGTAAATGCCGTAATGCTCAATCAGATGGGCTGGCACATCACAGGTAGTGTCAGCGATTAGGGCGATGCGGTGATTGTGGGCGGCCATACATCCTTCCTTACCGGGTGGTGTGCAGGGTATCAGTCAGTAAGTGAGGCGTTGTCAGATTTCGTAGTACCCGCATAGGCCGACTGTCCCCGGCCCCGCATGTGTGCCAATGACCGGCGAAGCCTGAAAGGCAAATAACTCAACCGGCTTATACTCGTTCTGAATGCGGGCGAGAATGGCTTCGGCCTGCTCATGGGCCGCCGCATGGAGCACGGCGATATGCATGGGCTTGCTGGTGTCCATTTTCTCAAAGAAGACCTCATACATACGCTCAACGGCCTTCTTATAGGTACGGGTGCGTTCCCCTGCTTCTACGCGGCCTGTCTTATGATCCACATAGAGCTGGGGCTTCAATTGAAGTGCCGTCCCCACCAGCTTGACTGCTCCGCCAATCCGTCCCCCTCGGTGAAGGAATTCGAGCGTCTCAACAGCAAAGATGACCTGTAACGTCTGGCGTACCTTGTCAGCGGCGGCGACCATGGCCTGAGCATCGCCGCCGGCCTCACGGGCGCGTGCGGCGGCCAGCACCTGCCAGCCCTGCCCCATAGATGCTGACAGCGAGTCCACGATGTGGATCGGAATATCTGACTGTGCCTGCGCCTGCTTAACCGACTCAATCGTGCCGCTCATCTGGTTGCTGATTGTGACGACCACCGCTTCCTTGGCGCCGGCTGATTTAGCCTGATTGATCACGTCTAGAAACTCCTGGGCGGTTGGCTGGGCTGTCTTGGGGTGGGTGGGGTCTTTAGGCAGACGGTGGTAAAACGTGTCTGAGTCAATATCTACCTGATCCAGCAGGTCCTGAGTGCCCCAGATGATGTGCATGGGCACCATGATAATGTGGTATTGCTCACGTAGTTCTGCGGGAATATCGCCTGCGCTGTCGGTGATCAGGGCAACCGGATAGTTTGGATCGCTCATCGGTATCCTCCCTTATGCTGTGTATGAGGGCTTTTTCCCCTGTAATAACACCGGACTGGTTCAATCGGTACACCCCGACAGCGAGTTGTCATCCAATTGGGTCGGTTGAGGTCACCATCCTCATGCCCTGCGCTTCGAACTTGGCCAGCTCGGCATTGGCCAGCGCGTCGAAATCAATTTCCGGGTGCTTTACAGATGAAGTGCAGTCCTTCAGGAAGCGCCAGCGGCGGATGAAATCGGGCTGGCGCTCGGCGAAGTAGCGGAACAGGGAGGTGACTGTTTCCAGCACGCAATGGCTTTTTGCCTGCCCAGCCACGTAGATCAGGTCGTAGGTTGCAATGGTCTCCAGCAGGGGCGTATTCAGGCCGCCAAGCGGCTCGTCCGGCACTTTGACCTCCGGCTCTAGGATAGAGTAATGTTCAGTCCGCGGGATGGAGCCTTTGGCAAGGAGGATGGGCTGAGTCTGGCGGGCGGCGGCATGATAGGCGATGGCCTCATAGAGGGCCGGCGTGATCGAGTGGCCGGGAGTGCCCAGCATGGTATGGTAGGGCCAGATCATCAGAGTCTTCTTTGCTTGCTCAGCCAATTGGTGCACATACTGAACTGACCACTCCGGCTCGACAGCAGGCCTCCAGACACCCTGCTCAACATCTTTGGCTGTGATGGGAGTGTAGGGGGCCGGATGCTCGCCCGCCGGGCCGACCCACCAGCTCTGGAAGAAAATCTGAAGCGGCAGATGTGTATCCAGCGAGGCGGTGATGGTGGTCACCTGGTCCATGTTACGGAACAGCCATTCAATGGTGCGCCGTGTATCGTCTACCGCCCCAGGCACACTGAGCGCACCGTCCGGGTGGATGAAGTCTACTTGTGCGTCCACCAACAGCAGGAGCACTCTCTGGCGATCCTCTTCTGCGGGGGGAATATGGGCCGACTGCCCGGCTTGAATGGCGCCGGCTGTGTCGGGCACATAGAGTGTGCCGACTCGGTTAGGGTTATAGAAAGAGGGGAACTCCATGGTCTATCCTCCTCAAATGGCAAAAACAAAATCAGAGCCTCAATACTTCCGGCCCTGCATCCCTAGCGGGCTTGTCCTGCAAGTGTAATCCTTCTTGAGGATGCTCTGTCTCCAGCGGCAAGTCAATGGTTATGATTGTACCACCTGCCGGACTGCTCTCAACAAAGAGGTTGCCGCCTATGGAGAGAATAAGCTCTCTGGCAAGGAGCAATCCCAGCATATGCCTGTTCCCTGAGACCAGAGCGGGAGTGTCGTCCTGAGAGAGGGTAGAAGAGAATAAGTCAAATACTTCCTGCGTGAGGCCCCTGCCGGTACTGCTGATGCTGATGCGCCACCGATTGTTCCCATCGGGGCGGGCCTGCAAGATGACTCTATCGCCGGCCTGAGTTCCGCTGATGACACTTTGAAAGGTTCTTGTCAGGGCGTAGCGCAGGGGGATGGGATATCCTGTACAGCGATCAGGCAGGCGCGAATCAAGCACCTGTTCGAGGTTCAATCCCTGCCGCCTGATAAGCGGCGTCAGTTCGGCGGCGGCATCGGCAAGCAGAGCGGAGGGACTGAACTCAACAGCCGAACTGCCGCCAATGAATGATTGGAGCTGGGAGAGTCCGAGCGTCTCTCTGACGGCGGTGTTGAGCCGGTAACTGTTGTGCCGGATCATCTCGGCAACCCGCCGCCCCTCTTGGCTTAGGGTTCTCTCATTACGGATAAGCAGGTTGGCATAACCCACGATCAGGCTGGCGGGCGTCTCGACTTGCTGGCAGATATTCTTCAGCAGGTTGAAGTTAAGCTTAGTAACCTCCAGAGCCATATCACGCAAGTTGTCTGCCTCTCGGCGCAGAGCCTCGCTTTCAGACAACCCCCGTTCAAGCAGACTGCTGAACAGCCACATCGTAGAGCTGATCAGCAAGTTTCGCATGTATACTCCCATCAATGAATCAGGCTCAAGGCTCGGCACCATGGCAAAGGTGATGCCTGTCTCAAAGATGGAGACAATCACTGCTGTGATGATGCTCCACCATGCCCCCAGTAACGGGCCAGCGGCAACAATTAGGGTCAACAGCCGGGCCGCCATCTCGTGAAAGGAGACTTCCATCCTGGGCAGGGCAACCCCTGTGATCGTCAGGGCATACCCTCCCAGCCACAGAGCACTGCCTGCCCTCGTCTTTCCCTCTTTGGCCAGCTTGATGATCAGGGCAGAGGTCAGTAGATGGGAAGAGCCGAGACCAATCGAAAGCCAGTCGGAGGGGGGCACAGGGCCGGGGGTCTGAAGGTTGTGAATGGAGAAATAAAGCAGATAGAGCAGGGCGATCAGGAACAGCGCTGTAGAAAGAAAGATCAACACCTGCCCGCGGCGTACCACCTCAGGATCAATGTTCCGGACCCTGAGGAGGCGGGCGGCTAGGCGCGACATCGAGTTGAGCAGTGGAATAGTTCGGCGCATAGAACACCCCGGCCTTGACAGTCATGATCGGAGAGTGATTTGATAAATAGATTATATACTTATATACCATCCTGCTGGTCTGCTTTGCAATC
>DAOTYH010000078.1:0-4906 GCA_034435015.1 Anaerolineae bacterium
GTGGGGTTGCGGCGAGAGAGTTGTGGGCTATAATCATGCGTGTTGGGGGAGTGTCGGAACTGGCAGACGAGCATGACTTAGGATCATGTGCCGTAAGGCGTGCGGGTTCAAATCCCGCCTTCCCCACTTGACCAGAGGCTCTACACTGTAGAGCCTCAAATTGTGATAGGTGGTCTTCTCTGCATCAGAGAGGTGTGGGCACTATCTGCCCTTCATTCTCTGGGGGCCAAATAGCAGTGGCCTACCAGCCATGCTATAATCCCAAAATAACTTTGATTCAACCAAGGCAATGCACATGGCGTTGAAGATAGAAAAAGAAATACTTGAAGATCGTCAGGCTAGACTGATCGTGACAATTGACCCCGAAAGGGTGGAGAAGGAAAAGAAAGGGGCCGCACGGCGGATTTCCCAGCAGATTAACATCCCCGGCTTCCGAAAGGGCAGAGCCCCCTATCACATCGTTGAGCGGATGGTCGGTGACGAGGCTATTTTTGAGGAAGCGCTTGATGGGATGGTACAAGAAGTGTACAAAGAGGCGCTGGAAGAGACTGAACTTGAACCTTATGCGCCCGGCACACTTGATGATGTATCACGTGATCCCCTTGTTCTGACCTTTTCTGTTCCTTTACCCCCAGAAATTGATCTGGGCGCTTACCGAGATGTCCGCATCCCGTTTGAGGTTGAGGAGGTCTCGGAGAAGCAGGTGGACGAGGTGCTGGAAACGTTGCGTGCCCAACATGCCGTCCTAGACCCTGTTGAGCGCCCCATCCAGATGGGCGATGCGGCCATGCTGGATATTGTGGGTACTGTGGTTGATGAGGAACAATCTGAGCAGGAGCAAGGTCAACCTCCCCTGATCAAGGAGACAGCAACCAAGGTTTTGATCAGCGAGGAGGCGACCTTTCCAGTGCCCGGCTTTCCTGAGAGGGTAGTCGGCATGGCAGAGGGAGATCAGCGTAGCTTTGATGTTGTTGTGCCGGATGATGAGGAACTGGACCAAGAGGTGCGCGGCAAGACCGTTCATTTCGAGGTAACTTGCAATAAAGTCTATCAGTATAACGCTCCTGCTCTTGATGATGAGTTCGCCAAAGAGGTCGGTGATTATGCTGATCTGGCTGACCTGCGAGCTAAAGTCCGCGCTCGGCTAGAGAGTGAGGCTGAGGAGAAGGCTCGTGAGCAGTATATTGATCGGTTGTTGGATCACCTGATCAAGGAGAACGTAGTAAAGGTGAATTACCCTCCCATCATGCTGGAGGAGGAAATAGACAGCATGATCGAGGGGTTAGAAGACCGCCTGCAAGAGGCCAGATTGAGTCTGGAGGCCTACCTGCGTGCGAAAAATCTATCGAGAGAAGCCTTGCGTGACGAGTTGCGTGAGACCGCTAGAGAGCGGTTAGTGCGTGGATTAGTTCTGGCTCAGGTTGCGGCCGCAGAGGGGTTAACGGTCAGTGACGAGGAGATCAAAGACGAGATTGAGACGATGGCACTCTCCTTTGGAACAGATGCCCCTCTAGCCCGTCGTTTCTTCTCGTCTCCTCGAAGCCAGCGGTCAATTGCGGCCCGTCTGGTCTCACAGCGGGTGTTGGATCGTCTGATCTTGATCGGGCGGGGTGAAGCCCCCGACTTGAATACACCTCCGGCTGAGGAGGCTGAAGCGGGTTCTGACAGCGAGAGCGGGGAGCCGACTGGCGCAACAGAAGAACAGATGGTAGAAAAATCACAAACTGTATCTGATCAAGAAGAGGCTTAACAGCCTGTTGCCTTTTAGAGAGGAGCGACTCTAGTATGTCTATTCCCAGTAGCCTGATACCGATGGTGATCGAGACCACAGGGCGTGGTGAGCGTGCCTACGATATTTATTCACTACTACTCAAGGAACGTATTGTCTTCGTGGGCACACCGATCAGCGATCAGGTGGCTAATCTGGTGGTGGCCCAGCTCTTGTTTCTCAACCGTGAAGACCCGGACAAAGAAATCCAGATGTTTATCAACTCGCCAGGAGGGCAAATCTACGCCGGCTTGGCGATCTATGATACCATGCAGCAGGTCAGTGCTCCCATCAGTACAGTGGCGGTTGGCTTCACGGCCAGCTTCGGGACGGTCTTGTTGACCGCTGGTACTCCGGGCCGTCGGTTTGCACTTCCCAATGCCACTGTGCATCTACATCAGCCTCTGGGCGGGGCACAGGGGCAGGCATCAGATATTGAGATTCAGGCTAAAGAGATTCTGCGTCTGCGTGAGCGCCTGAATGAAATCCTGTCTTACCATACTAAACAGCCCGTCGAGAAGATCGCTGAAGATACCGATCGCGACATCTTCATGACCCCTGAGCAAGCTGTTGAATATGGCCTGATTGATGGCATACTTACCCCTCCATCTAAGCCGGAGAAGTGATTATGCGGACTGAGCAAGGCACCCCCCAGCAATGCTCCTTCTGTCGGAGGCCACAAGGGGAGGTCCGGCGCCTGATTTCTGGTCCAGATGGCGTCTTTATCTGTGACGAGTGCGTTGACCTCTGCCGGGAAATACTGGAAGAGGAGGAACTTAGCTTCCCTCGTGAGGACAAGTTTCTGGCGCAGGAGGTACCGTCTCCTCAGCAGATTTACGATCATTTAAATGAGTATGTTATCGGTCAAGAGCGGGCCAAGCGGGTATTGTCTGTAGCAGTCTATAATCATTACAAGCGCGTCAAATCTCAGGGCAAGCTTGATGATGTGGAGATTGACAAGAGCAATATTCTGCTGGTTGGCCCTACCGGTGTCGGCAAGACCTTGCTGGCCCAGACCTTAGCCCGCTTCTTGGATGTTCCCTTCTGCATCGCCGATGCTACTGCTCTCACTGAAGCTGGTTACGTGGGAGAGGATGTAGAAAATATCCTGCTTCGGCTGATACAGGCCGCTGATTTTGACCTGAAGCGTGCTGAGCGCGGAGTTGTGTACATTGACGAAATAGACAAGATAGCCCGCAAGAGTGCTGATAATCCCTCGATCACGCGTGACGTGAGCGGGGAAGGTGTCCAGCAGGCGTTGCTCAAGATCATCGAAGGCACAATCGCTAATGTTCCACCGCAGGGAGGGCGCAAGCATCCGCATCAGGAGTTTATCCAGCTTAATACTACCAATATCCTGTTTATCTGTGGTGGAACATTTGACGGCATTGAGGACATAGTGGCGAAGCGAATCGGCGCAAAGGGCACTATCGGCTTTCGCGGGGCCGCTGGCCGGCGTGAGTTTGACCAGGCCGATCTGCTACACCATATCAGCACTGACGACCTGACTGTCTATGGGATGATCCCGGAGTTTGTGGGACGGGTGCCTGTGGTGGTAGCCGTTGATCCTCTGGATCATCAAGCGCTGGTCAACATCTTGACTGTGCCTAAGAACGCACTGGTACGCCAGTACAAGGCTATGTTTGCACTGGATAACGTTGAACTGGTCTTTACTGACGAGGCTCTGGATGCGGCGGCCTCACTGGCTATTGAGCGGGAAACTGGTGCGCGGGGCCTGCGCTCAATCATTGAGATGTGCCTGCTGGATGTCATGTTCGAGATACCATCTCGTAGTGACATCCGGAAGGTGGTTGTCACTGCTGAGGCTGTCCGCGGCGAGGGGCGTCCGCTTATACTGTCTGCCAACGAAGAGCCTCTCCGCTGGTCGGATGAAGAAAAAGCCGCCTGAAGTTCTCAGGCGGACAGGGTGGATATTGTTTGGCGGGGCGGGCTGACTTGGGCCTGCCCCGCTTGGCTTTTAAAAGGCATTCACAAAGTTGCTGTTTTCAACCGGCAGTTCCAGTGCCTGAACTCCACTGTTGACCAATTGGCAGAAGCGCCGTCCATCATCCCGGCTACCTGGAATCTCGCGTCCATAGTGCATGGGAATGGCATATTGAGGCCGCAACAGCTTGACCGCCTCGGCGGCTTCATCGTAGCTCATCGTGAAAGCGCCCCCTACCGGAAGCAGAGCAATATCACAGCCAATTTTTTCCATCTCCGGAATCAGGTCGGTGTCGCCTGCGTAGTAGATGTCGTGCCTTAACAGGGAGATCAAGAACCCCAGCCCCCCATAAGCTTTGTCGTGAAATGCTTTGCCGATGGTATAGGCAGGGACAGCCCGCACCGACACTCCGCCCACAGTGATTCCGCCCTGCCACGGGCGGAGGACGTGTACTCTCCCGCCGATGAGATCAGCGGCCCGCTGATTGGCTACAATCACTGTGTCCTTGTGACGGATCAGGTTAATGTCTTCTGGTGAGCAGTGATCGTGGTGATCATGGCTGACTAAGATGAGATCGGCGGGCGGTGCGTCTGGCTCAAGCCGCCATGGGTCAATGTAGATCACGGGTGCGTCATGATGAGGGGGGCCGTTGATACGAAAGCTTGAATGCCCCAGCCAATGTATTCGTTCGATCATCTTTTCTCCTGAGGGAGGGGAGATTGAAACAGCATAAGCGAACAGGTGTTGAGAGGACCTGTTGTATCTTCGCTCATGCTTTGGTCAAACTGGCTGTTAATACCGTTTCCCTCTCTCTTCCCCGAACTTCTATCATACCCTACTTAGCCCCAGCTTGCCCAACGGAATCCCTACTCAGAGTGTCTAGAACAGATTAGTCGATTAGAATAGGGACATGAAATGTCCATACTGCGAAAACGAAAGCAATCAGATCAAATTTGGGAAGAACCGGTCAGGGACACAAAAGTACCGCTGTAATGCCTGTCGCCGACACTATACACCGGAACCGAGCGAGCATGGCTACCCGGAAGAACTGCGGTTACAGGCAGTACGGATGTATGTCGACGGAATGAACCTGCGCCGGATCGCACGCCATCTGGGCGTGAACCATCAAAGCGCCGCCAACTGGGTGAAAGCCTATGCGGCCCAGTTACCGCCCGCGCCGCAGCCGGATGAAG
>DAOTYH010000079.1:0-11654 GCA_034435015.1 Anaerolineae bacterium
CCAGTCTAGTTTCATGGTGTTGATGTTACTCCTTACGTTGGGGGTAAAAGAGGAGGTCAGCTCTGCCCAAAAATTATATTGGGGCCGGGTATAATGTCAACACAGGGGGGACACATGGGCTGTATAGGAATGCTTGCTTGCCCTTCCCATCGCAGTGTTCTCAATAAAAATGCGGCTCTGTGATAAAGTTGTGGAGATGAAACCAACAACAAAATCACGGAGTGCTAATGGACAGTATAACACGGATTCGGGTGGCATATGCATTGAGGATACTGCGCCGCGTCAGTGAGGGAAGATAGGAACAAGACCGTAGCAACCATCAAGCGATGTGCTATAATCCTGTCAGTGCTGGGAAGATGCTGGGCTGGTTTATCCAGAAATGAGACAGGCAATGCAAGAAAGACTGGGCTTCTTACAATCCATACTTGACCTTCCGTTCATCCGGCGTGTGCGGCGTAATCATGGCCTTGAGCATGCCACCATCCACCTGCTGGCACAACGTATCCCCCACCTGCGGGTAGTAGGACGCTCAGACGGGGGCGGATTCTGGCTGTATGGGAATATCCCCACCGAAGATGTGCGGGCCTGTGTATCCAGTGCACTGGAACGACTGCGCAAAGGTGAGCATCAGCTTGCCGTTCATCCCAACTGCGGGACTAACCTGCTGACCGTGGCCGTACTGGGCACGGTGGCCGTGCTGGTCGCATTACTTGGCTCAGAACGGGAGCGGTTCGGCAAACTCCAACGCGCTCCCCTGATTGCGCTAGGGCTAGTTGGCGCCATGATTCTGGGACAGCCGCTTGGTATCCGTCTCCAGCAGTACGTCACGACCTCAGGCGATCCTGCCGATCTGGAGATCGTTGCTGTCCGCCATGCCGACCAGGGCAACTTGATCATCCATCGGGTTGAAACCCGCTCGACCTAATCAGTTGCAGGGACGAGCTAAAGAGATGGCATTTGATCCCGGTCAGATTTCCCGCCTCGATCTTCCTTACAAAAATCTGGTCTTGACCGGCTTCATAGGGGTTGGAAAAACTACCATTGGGCGGCAGATTGTCCGCCGGCTGGGCGTGGACTTTCTGGATGTGGATGAGGAGATCGAGCTACGGGAACTCATGAGCATCGCCAAAATCCGTGAGCTATATGGCGACTCACGCCTGCGGGCACTGGAGCACGACCTGTGCCGGGAGGCATCCCTTATACGCCGTGCCGTGATCGTTGTCACCGGCGCGGCATTGCTGGATTTGCGCAATTTTGAGCTACTTACCGAGACCGGGCAGGTGGTGTGCCTGACCTGCGAGCTAGGGGAGATTCTGCGCCGTATGCACCTGCGCAGTGAACAGCATTACCGCGATAAGGCCATTCGTCATCGCCTGCTCAGCCGCCTGCGCCGCGAGCGTGCGATCATGGAAGACCGCCGGCTTGTAAAGCTCGATACCACTCACCTGTCCATCGAAGAGGAATGTGACCTACTTATCAAGTTCTGGCGCACCGGTAAAGCAGAAGAACCGCCTTTTCATTATGGCCCTGTACCGGGCATCAGGCCGCCTCTTAAGCCGCCGGTGGGCCTGTCCCAGCTTTAGGCCGCCTTTTCTCCAGCTAAACACCAATCCCTTTCACTGTCTTGATGTTGGGGAAGAACTGACGAACTGTTCCCTCGACCCAGCCGCGCAGTGTCGCCGGAGAGAGAGGACAGCCCAAGCAGGCTCCGCCTAGTTCGACGGTCAGGTTCTCGCCGTCAAACTCTACCAGCCTGACCCACCCCCCGTGATACTGCTCGATGTAGGCACTTAGAAACTCTATCAGCCCCTTCATACGAGCCTGCTCATCCTGACCTTCTTCTGGGACGTACTGAGGTAACTCGCTCATGGACTTAAACAACCCCTTTGTGTTCTTTTGGCTGTAGCTACCCGATCTCACCAGAGTATAATCAAAGGGCATTTGAGATCGCAAGCAATCCGGTGATCAACATGAAATCTATCCTGGTAATAGGCGCCCATCCCGACGACGAGACTATGCTGACCGGCGGTACACTGGCCTTCCTCAGCAGTCAGGAAGTACAGGTTCATCTCTTGTGCGCCACCCGCGGGGAAGGCGGCGAAATGGGAGAGCCGCCCGTCTGTGAACGTCCGGAATTGGGGGCTGTCCGCGAGCAGGAACTGCGGTGTGCTGGTCAGGCGCTTGGCCTCGCGAGCATTCAATTTTTAGGCTACGTTGACCCGCCGGCAGGGCCGGATGATCAGCTATATCCCTTCGAGGCTGATTTCGACACGCTGAAGAGAGAGATACAGGCCGCCATTCAGCACGTGGGGGCTGAGGTAGTCCTATCTCACGGCAGTGACGGAGAATATGGTCATCCCGCTCACCAGCTAGTCCATCGAGCTGTCAGGGCGGCAGTTGAGGATATGGGCAACTCAGTTTACTTCTATTCTTTTGCGGCGCGAGTACCCAACATTGAGGATCGCATTTGGAACAAGCATGATGTTGCTCACCTAGCGCTCGATATACGTCCATGGCTGGATGCAAAGGAAGCGGCGGCACTCTGTCACGTCACCCAGCACGGCATGTTCAAGCGGCGGCATCCGGACAAAGCAATCCGCGACGTATTGCGCCCTATCGAGTCGTTTCATCGCCATCTGCCTGCTGTATCCGAAATCCCGCCTCACGATCCATTCGCTGACCTTTTGCAGGCGGCAGGGGCATGGACGCCTCTGCGAACGGGAGAGTAGCCAGTGGCAGTGCGCTCGCCGGCCCTCCTGCGAATCATGGCGGCTGTAGTTCTCCTCAGCCTGACAGCCTACATACCACCCACTGTGCAGGCGGCATCCGTTGCACAGACCCCCCCGCCTTGGCCGGCTGTCCCGCCTTTTCGGCTTCCTTTTGACAGCCCGCCGGGTCCCGGAACATGGTATGTAATTCAGTTTTTTGGCAACACGCAGGGCGCTTATATCTGGCGGGAACGCTGGTATGATCGAGGACAGGGACTTCACTTTGGCGTGGATTTTGCCGCCTCATGTGGTACGCCAGTAGTTGCCATCGGCGATGGTGAAGTTGCTAAGATTGATGCCCGCCAGCACGGATCAGGGCCGCACAACCTGCTGATCTGGCATCCTGAGGGCTTTGTCTCGCTGTACGGGCACCTGCTTGAGACCCCTGTTGCCTACATTGGCCAGCCGGTTCGTGCAGGGCAGGTGATCGGCTACAGCGGTGATCCTGACCTGAACTGTGTCTCCCGTCCGCACCTCCATCTAGAGATTCGTGACGCAACATACGGCTACGCTTATAATCCTGTCCTCCTGATTGATGCTGACTGGGATAGTCTGGCCCTGTTCGGGCCGTTGGGAGGCTTTGAACGGGACTTGGACAACCCCCGCCGCTGGATGACCCCCACTGATCAACCTATCGTTGACTTTGGTGGTGAAATACTCAACGACTATGCCCATCCTTGGCCGCCGGACTGGTACTAGCTATGCGTTCCCTGGTCCACCTTGCTGTTCTGATACCCCTTGCCTCTCTTGTAGCCTGCCTGCCTGCCGCTTCTGCTGTCACACCGCTCCCCTCTCCAACACCTCCGCCTATTCCAACACGCATCCGCTCTACCAATACACCGCTACCTGATCCCAGCCCCACCCCTTCCGAACCAGCGATGATCCGCCTGACTGAACCGGGTTGCTGTGTTCAGCCGTTCTGGTCACCGGACGGGCAGGAGGTACGTTTCATTGACCGGCCTGAGCCGACCGCCCCGACCGGTATCTATGGAGTGAGTGTTGAAGGGGGAACGGTTCATTTGGTCAGTGAGAGGATAGGGTTGCCCAGCCCTGATGGCCGCTACCTTGCCTATCTCGATGAGCAGGGTGAAACCGTTGTGGAAGACACCGTATATAACCAACACTGGACAATCCCTAACGGCGGGCGGCGGGTGTTCTTTTCTCCAAATAGTGTCCGTCTAGCTTGGGCCGCGATCTTTGACACCGGCAGTTTTGACCGGCAACGGGTAGTGGTTAGCATCTCCGATGTAGATGGAAGCAACGCACGCGAGGTGATCACCATCTATGGCGGAGGAATCACAGGCTGGCTGGACGATGAACACCTGCTTCTGGCTGGCAGAGACGCGCCAGATGATGAGGCGGCCCTTTTCAGCCTTGCTATTCTAGATGGTTCAAGACATGTTTTGGTTCGCAACCAGAATGTCCGCTCAGCCAGCATTGCGCCGGGCGGTGAATGGATTCTCTACACCATCACCCTTGACACCGAGCAGCCAGAAAATAACGGCCTGTGGGTCATCCGCGCAGACGGGGGATGGCACTACAGGCTGGAGGTCGTTGGCAGTGCCCGCTGGCGTGACGGCTCTCATTTGTTAGTCATCCCCATGGAGCTTAATACACCCAGCCATCGCATCTGGCAATTTGATGCTGAGACAGGTCAAGCCATGCCGCTGACCGATCCCCAGCATCTGTCCTTCCGTGTGCAGGCTGGAGATTGGAGTGTCTCCCCGACGGGCGAGTTCGTTGTATTTGTTAACGCTGTAGATCAGGCGCTATGGTTAATCACCCTCCCGCCTCTGTAGAGAGGTCTCAAATACTGCGATTTTCTTGCGAGGTTTGCTTTGGCCACTCAACGTTCTGACACTACGCCCCTGCGGGTCATGATGATCTCCAAAGCGTGCCTAGTCGGGACTTACCAGCGTAAGCTGGAGGAGATCGCCGCCTGCCCGGATATTGATCTAACACTGGTCGTGCCCCCTGCATGGAAGGACACACGCGGCCTCCTGTCCTTAGAGAGAGCACATACCCAGGGCTACCGCCTGCTTGTTGAGCCTGTCTGGTTCAATGGCCATTTCCACCTGCACTTCTACCCGCGCCTCAGACACTGCATTGACAGCGTGAGACCCCACATTGTCCATATTGACGAAGAGCCGTACAACTTCGCTACTTACCATGCCCTGCGGCTGACCCGCCGCGCAGGAGCTAAGGCTCTTTTCTTTTCATGGCAGAACTTGCTCAGACGCTATCCTTTTCCCTTTGCCCAGATGGAACACTGGGTCTTGCAGAATGTTCAATACGGGATTGTCGGGAATCAGGAGGCGGCAGACGTCTGGCGCCAGAAGGGATATCGCGGGCCGTTGGCCGTGATTCCTCAATTCGGGGTAGACCCTGTTCTCTTCTCTCCGCCTGCTCAGCCCCAGCCTGCCTCACACTTCCGAATCGGCTACGTCGGCAGGCTGGTGCCGGAAAAAGGGCTTGATCTGCTGATACGCGCCGTGGCCCGTCTGCCGGGCAAATGGCATCTGCACTTCATCGGCGACGGCCCGGAGCGTGAAGCACTACGCGAGCTGGCTGGCCTGTACAATATTGGTGGTAGCGTCAGTTTTGACGGCCCTGTTCCCTCAACTGAGATGCCCTCCCGCTACCGCCAGCTTGACGTTCTCGTCCTGCCCTCGCGTACCAGACCCAACTGGAAGGAACAGTTTGGGCGTGTGCTGATTGAGGCAATGGCCTGCGGAGTGCCAGTCGTTGGGTCAAACTCCGGGGCGATCCCGGAGGTCATCGGAGACGCCGGCCTGATCTTCCCTGAGGATGATCTCGATGCGCTTGTAGCACGCCTGCAATCGCTGATGCAGTACCCAGCTCTGCGCCGTCAGCTTGCCGAAAGTGGCCGTCAGCGTGTGCTGTCCCGATTCACTCAGGCTCAGGTCGCCGCCCAGACCGTCGCCGTTTATCGTGAGATGGCTGGGTGAGGCCGCAAATACGTTTCTAACGTACCTCTGATAGAATAACCCACTAAGAAGCGAGACAATCGGAGCAAGTGAGCAGGTGGCTGCGGTCCAGATTGCACAGGCGTTCAGCCTACACTATCATGTCGGGGAGGTGTCTTTTAAAAGGGAGCCTCCCTCCCCGCAAATTAAGGAGAGCATCTAGTGACCGCTGAGAGCCGGCTTATGGGGCAAATAAGTTATTTCCCGGCCCGCTGGCGGCGTAAGTTCGCCAAGTTGATCCAGAAGATACGCCTTTTCCCAGTGACACGATACCTAGAGCGCCAGCCGCCGGGGAAGCATGGCCAAGTGCGATTGTTGGGTAAACGGTTCGAATACGTTGACGGTCGCTCGCTGGCAACAATGTATGGGGAGCTGTTTATTGACGGGGTCAATGATTTCTGCAATGATGATCCCAGACCCTACATCTTAGACTGTGGTGCAAACATTGGCGTAAGCGTATTACGCTATAAGCATCTATTTCCACAAGCGCAGATCGTCGCCTTCGAGCCGGATAAGGAGCTCTGTAGCGTCTTGCGCCATAACCTGCAAGCCAATCACGCTGGGGACGTTGAGGTGGTCGAGGCGGCAGTCTGGACACAAGATACAACCATAGCATTTGCCAGTGGCTTGGTAGAAGCAGGTCACATTTGTACTGCCGAGGAGGAAAAAGGCGACACTGTTGAGGTAAGGGCTGTGCGCCTGGCAAATTACTTGAACCGTAAGATAGACTTTCTGAAACTAGACATCGAAGGTGCCGAGCTGGAGGTGTTGCGTGATTGTGCTGATCGGCTAGGCTGGGTTGATAAGGCTGTTATCGAAGTCCATCACCTAATTGATCGGCCTGATGTTTTGGCTGAGATACTCACCATCCTGCATGGTGCTGGCTATAAAGTGAGCATCGGCTCAGCCAAATGGGGGCTTAATTTAACCAAACCCTACCAACAGCTGCCAGCCCATTATCGCTTTCACCAATGGCCTATCTTATATGCATGGCACTAGGCTGTTTAAAGGTGTGGCCGGCTAGTATCGTTTAGTTCATCAATAGGTAGACTTAAGTAGTAGAGGAATATAGACTTATGAACCGTTTTGACCGTTTTACCGAGCGTGCTCAGGATGCCACGTCGCGTGCAATGGAGATTTTGCAACGTTACGGGCATACTCAGATTGACACTGAGCACATCATGCTCGCCTTGCTGGAACAGCCAGACGGCGTAACGCCCCAGATTCTGGAGGCGCTTAATGTAGATGTGGAGCAAATCAAGCGCCGCCTTGACGAGGACCTGCGTAACACACCCCGTTCAGCGGCCATTTACGGCAGTGGTATGGCAGGGCAGGTCTTCATTACGCCGCGTGTTAACCGCGTCATTGAGGGCGCTCAGGAAGAAGCTACCCGTCTCAATGATGAGTACATCTCAACTGAGCATATCTTCCTGGCGATCTTGAATACCCGTACCACGCCCTCAGCCCGATTTCTGCGTGAGGCCGGCGTGACACGCGAGCGAGTGCTTGAAGTGATCCAGCGCATCCGAGGCGGACAACGTGTCACTGACCCGCAGGCAGAGGCCCGCTACCGCACGCTGGAGAAATACAGCCGCGACCTGACACGCATGGCCGCCGAAGGGAAGCTCGACCCCGTTATCGGACGCGATGAAGAGATACTGCGTGTGATTCAGATTCTGAGCCGCCGCACTAAGAATAACCCCGTGCTGATCGGCGAGGCGGGGGTCGGCAAGACAGCCATCGTCGAGGGGCTGGCTCAGAAAATCGTCAGCAATGACATCCCGGAGATTCTGATGGGCAAGCGCATCGTGGCCCTTGACCTAGGCGCCATGATCGCCGGGTCACGCTTCCGCGGCGAATTTGAGGAGCGTCTCAAAGCGGCCATTGAGGAAGTGCAACGAGCCGAAGGCGAGATCATCCTCTTCATTGATGAGATTCATCAGGTAGTGGGAGCGGGAGCCGCCCAGGGCGCTCTGGATGCCAGCAACATGATGAAGCCCGCACTGGCACGCGGCGAACTTCAGTGTATTGGCGCAACCACGCTGGATGAATACCGCCAGCACATCGAGAAGGACTCTGCGCTGGAGCGCCGCTTCGCGCCGGTCTTTGTCGAAGAGCCGTCAATCGAAGACACTATCGAGATGCTCAAGGGACTGCGCGGGCGGTACGAAGCACATCACAACGTCACCTTTTCGGATGCCGCGCTGGTAGCCGCCGCACGGCTCAGCCACCGGTACGTCACTGATCGCCATCTGCCTGATAAGGCCATTGACCTCATGGACGAGGCCGCCGCCAAACTGCGTGTGGCGCTCTATTCCATGCCGCCGGAGTTGAAACGGATGAAGAATGAAATCGAGCGGCTGATGGCAGAGGAGGAACAGGCAGGTCTGGCGCGGAATTACGAGATGGCCGCCCAGTATAAGACCCAGCGTCTCCAGCTTCAGGCGGAGTATGATGTCCTCTACAACCGATGGCGGCAGGAAAATACCCTTGACGAGATCGTGGATGAGAAGGACATTGCAGAGGTGGTTGCCCGCTGGACCGGCATACCCGTCACCCAGATGATGGAAACCGAAGCCGAGAAACTGCTGCGCATGGAGGAGGCGCTGCACAGGCGGATCATCGGGCAGGATGAGGCTATATCTGCCGTCTCGGACGCCATTCGCCGCGCCCGCTCCGGCCTGAAGGACCCGCGCCGGCCTATCGGTTCATTTATCTTCCTTGGCTCTTCAGGCGTTGGCAAAACAGAACTGGCAAAAGCACTGGCCGAGTTCCTGTTTGACGATGAGGATGCCCTGCTCCGGATTGACATGAGCGAGTACCGCGAGCAACATACCACAGCTCGGCTGTTTGGAGCGCCGCCCGGCTATGTGGGATATGAAGAAGGCGGTCAGCTCACCGAGGCAGTCCGCCGCCGCCCCTACCGGGTGATCCTGTTCGACGAGATCGAAAAAGCCCACCCGGACGTGTGGAATGCTCTGTTGCAGATTCTTGACGATGGGCGTCTGACCGACGGGCAGGGACGTACAGTAGATTTCAGGAACACAGTCATCATCATGACCAGCAACCTAGGGACGGAGTTTGCCCGCAAAGGCGGCACATTGGGCTTTGTTCCGACGAGCGACCCCCAGATAGTGGCTGACCATGACAAGATTGAGAAGGCTCTTAAGGAGACCTTCCGGCCTGAGTTCCTTAACCGTATTGACGAGGTGATCATCTTCTCGCCGCTTACGCTGGAACAGGTCGAGCAGATTGTTGACCTGCAACTGGTTGACATTGCAGAACGCTTGCAGGAGCAGAACTTAACGGTCGAATTGACCGATAACGCCCGCAAGTGGCTTGCCCGTCAGGGTTACGATCCAGCCTTTGGGGCGCGGCCTCTCAAGCGTGCGATGCAGAAATACGTTGAGAGTCCGCTCTCTGTGCGTCTCTTACGCGGTGACTTCAAGGGTAAATCTCACGTCATCGTGGATGCCACTGAAGAAGGGATAGTATTCCGCGCTGTGGATACCGAGCCTGCTTCCTCCTGAGAACAGCGTCTCGCCTGAAAGAGCCGCCCGCATGAGCCAGCCAGGGCGGCTCTTTTAACGAAGGGACCAGTTGGATGGAGACCAGACCGACGCTCTGGCAAACTTGGAAGCTGAAGAGCCGGCAACTTAAAGCTGAGACCTATGCCCTGTATCTGGCTTACAGAGACCCCCGCACCCCATGGTACGCCAGAGTATTTGCCGTCCTTGTCGTAGCCTACGCCTTCAGCCCCATTGACCTGATACCCGACTTTGTGCCAGTGCTGGGTTACTTGGACGATCTGGTGCTGATCCCGGCAGGAGTAGCCCTTGCATTGAAAATGATCCCGCCAGCGGTGATGGCTGAGTGCCGTGCGGAAGCTCAACTTACTGTGCAGGGCGGCAGGCGGATTGGCCAGTTTGCCGCCGCCGTGATTATCATGATCTGGGCGGGGATCATCGTGCTGATGGCTATATGGGCGTTCCGGCTTATAAGGTAAGCCGCTTCTGTATCAATCTGGCGGGTTGGCGAAATAGGCCTGAAACAGCGGCGTCAAATCTACATTGGCATATTGCCGGGCCATGTGGAAGAAATCATCAGCAGTGACGATCTGCCCCGTGTAGGTTTCATAATAGTCCCGCATGAAAGCAAAGAATTGATCATCTCCCATCTGGCGGCGCAGATCGCGCAAGAACTGGGCCGCCTGTCCATACATGGAGAGGATGAAATCCGCACTGTCTGAGTAACTATAGATGGTAGCATCTACTGGCCCGTAGGGGCTGTACTGGAAAACCCTCTTTTCCCACCACCAGTCTGTAAACTCCGGGTGGTAATGCTCTAGGTAAAGCAGTTCGCTGTAGAAAGCTAGAGACTCGTCCAGCCAAGGCTCATTGGCCTGATCGTTGCCCACTCCCCCATACCACCATTGATGGGCTGTTTCGTGCGCGACCAGCACAGTCAGTATTGAGTTGGGCTGTCCCTGATAGACTGTGTAAGCATAATTGGTGATGGAGATCAGTCCCGAATATTCCATCCCCCCGAAGAAGCCATTCTCTGCCACCATCAGGCTGGGGTAAGGGGGAGGCCCCCAAAGCTGGCTAAAGAGTGTCAACGCCCGGACGGCCACCTCCAGCGCCGCCTGACCCGCCTCCTTATGTTCGGGGAGATAGTAACTCCGCACAACAATCCCCTCTGCCTCACCCTCTGCCATCTCATATCGGTCGCTGGCAAGAAAGGCAATCCCCCGTGCGCCCTGCACATGAAACCGCCAGACCCCGTCTTCCTGTCCCAGCGGGCCGCCGCTGACCACTGTCACCCCTTCCTCAGTCGTGACATTCAGGCTTACGTCAGTCAGGGGGTAAAATGTTGGGTCGCCAACTGGCCGATAGTCCCATGTGTGCCAGCCTTCCCCCTCACGGTAAGGGACAAGCGCCGGATACCATTCCCCTGCCTGAATCAAATCAAACGTCCAGCCCGTCGTCCCAATAGGGGGCCAATCGGTGGGGCCAACAGGGGGAATCACAACCCGGTAACGCAACTCGATTTCTATCGTCTCACCGGGCCGGGCCGGGCGCGGTAGCGGCACACGCAGGATCGTTTCGGTTCCGAAAAAGCCGGGGGTGCCATTCTGTATTTCTTCCCCTAGTGTAACGGTCACCGCATCTAGGAAGAAGGATTCCGGCATAGCGTGGAGGGGCACATTAAACACAACCTCGTTCCACTCGTCGGATGTCGTATTCTGAACACTTACCTGTTGACGCACGCGCATCCAGCGCTCGGCATAGAACAGTTCCACATCCAGTGTCACCGCGGCTGTCGAGGGCATAAACGAGGGGGCGGCTGGCTCTGTCAATGCGGGGGCAGGAAGTGCTGATGGCGACGGGGAAGATAGTAGGCCAGTCACTTGGGACGTCGGTTCACCTATGCCCGCCATTGCTAAAGCGGATTCGCCTGTTTGAGCCGGCGTTGGTTGATTGCAACCGCCCATCAACAGAGCCAGCAGGGGCAGGATAAAAACGGAGCGGGGATGCCTAGCAGTCATGGTGACACTCTCTTTTAGGGAGTGGCTAACTGTCTGGATATGTGCAATAATAGTGTCATGAATAGTGTCATGCAATGTCCAAAATGCAGCAACCAGAAGCAACAGGTCAAATCAGGGCGGACCGAAGTCGGGGGTCAACGCTACAATGCAAGGCCTGCGGATATCGCTACACGCCCAATCCTAAGCGGCATGGATATAGCGATGAAGTACGAATGCAAGCCGTACGGATGTACGTTGACGGAATGAACCTGCGCCGGATCGCACGCCATCTGGGCGTGAACCATCAAAGCGCCGCCAACTGGGTGAAAGCCTATGCGGCCCAGTTACCGCCCGCGCCGCAGCCGGATGAAG
>DAOTYH010000080.1:0-74836 GCA_034435015.1 Anaerolineae bacterium
GCAGGCCAACTTCATTCCCCGGCCTGCGGGCCTTTTTTCTTCTGGGCGAGGGGCTTAACTTAGAGTTCCTCTCAGGTTAGTTCTCTGGCGCGCCGCTGTTGATCCAGTCTATGACCATCTGGAGTTCATCGGGGGAGAACTCGGCGAAGTGCCCTTCGCGCTGAAGCTGAACCAACAGACTGCCTTCAGCATCGCCAGGGACAATCACCGGCCCGCTGGAGCCGCCGGTCATCATCGCGTTGTAGGTCTCTAGTACAAGGCCGCCGGTAGCTATAGACTGGCTGTGGCAGGTAATACAGCGTTGCTGGAACAGCGCGCCAATCTGCCCGCTGAAAGTCAGACTGCCAGCGCCGACCGGCTGTCCTGTTGCTTCAGGAGTGGGCGAGGGCGGCATTTGCTGAGCTAACAGGTCGGCAAGACCCGGCGCATCAAGGCCCGCGAATTGCCAGACCGTGCCGTGGCAGGCTGAGTTAGAGCAGAAAGATGAATTCTCCGTGCCGCCGGGGTTACTCACCGTGTGGCAGGCCTGACAAGTCTGATCGAAAGCATCACGGTGTTGAACGATCCACAAGGTGCTGAAGTGTGACTCGGGTTGAGCGCCAGTCGCAAGCGGCAATACCGGCTCAATGACCCCCGGCTCCTGTACCTGAGGGATCGAGTGGCATAGGTTGCACTCCAAACGGATGATATCTCCATTGTTGTTGACGTGCTGACCATCATGACAGCGCCAGCAACCGGGCCAGTCGGTATGGCCGATGTTGTTAGGATGGGTTGTCCAATCTAGTTGCTGTTCCCGGAAGACCGTCTCGGAGTAGATAGTCAGCAAAAGCTCGACCGCTTGCTCTACGCTGGCTTGGTTTTCAGCGTAATACTCAGGGTACTCGCGGGCGTAGTACTCTGCCAGCCCGCGGATTGCCCCTTGAGCTTCCTCGTCGGCAGCATACTCCGCACTCAACACGCGGACGGCCTCCCGGCGGATATAGGGAATGCTGGAATCGATCTGTTGCCTGAACAGAGCTTGATCAACAGCCTGCTCTGGAGGGAGAATATTGTGTGTGATACGGTTATGGCAGGTGATACAATCCATCCGCACCTGCTCCATCCCTGCCAATTCTTCAGGGGATAAAGTAGAGTTGAGAGCCATGTAGATAGTTTCCTGTCCATCGGGGCCGACTACCCGCACATAGGGGATTTCCTGCTCTAGGTCATCGAGGGCCACAAACCAGACCTCGTTTTCTACATGCCAGTGGATGCCCCGTCCTAGCCCCTCGCGCCTTGTGCCGCCCCCTGTGCGCAGTGCCAGATAGGTTGAGATACGGGTATTGCTCTCATCCTCCAGATAGCTGACAATCTGCCGAAGGGAATCATCGGAAAACTTGGTAGGGAAGTGGCAGCGCTCGCATGTCTCACGGGCGGGCCGGAGTTGCTCGGCGAAGATAGGGTACTCATAGGTACGAAAGAGGGTGGCAACCACGTGTTGGAAATCTCCCGCCTTACGCGAGATACGTGTAGCAATGAAGCCGCGCCCAATGTGGCAGTCTACACAATCCACGCGTGCGTGAGGAGAAACTTGATAAGCAGTGTATTCTGGTGGCATAGTATGGCAAGTGGTGCCGCAGAAGACAGGGGAGTTAGTGTAGTCCCAAGCATACGAGCCTGCCAGAAAGAACAACAATGTCACCATGCCCAACAACAGATAGGGGGCTAGACGGCGCCATGTCGAAGCTCCAGCGGGCGGCAAGAAGAAGTGACGTAAGCCCTCCCCTAGCCGTGCGAACGCTCCCGATTTCTGAGATGACATTGCGTTCCCTCCATCCTGTTGGACTGAGCAGGGCCTGCCTATCGAAGCTGCTCGTCAAGCGTGTGGTTGTATTTGTCACCAATATAGCATGGCCACTCTAAATAGGCAAAACAACCCAATTATATGGGATGAATAACCTATATCTGAGAACAAGCCTGCAAGGAAAGAGGGATTTTGAAGAGCAGGTTATCACCCAGTACCCACACAGCAAGGAGTCTTCTCAATGATAGATGGAGAGATCGAACGCCAGCTCAAACAAGTCCGTATGTTGGCTCTCGATGTAGACGGCGTGTTGACCGATGGCGGAATCTATATGTTTGAGGATGGGACGGAGTTCCGGCGCTTTGAGATCAAAGACGGCTTGGGACTCATGCGTCTTAGGAAGGCTGGCATTCAAGTAGCGATCATCTCCACTTCGGCTGTCCGCTCGATTCTGCATCGTGCCAGACAGCTTGGCATCTCTGAAGTTCATCTGGAAGCATGGGAGAAACTGCCTGTTCTGCTTGAGATTTGTAACCGGTTGAGTATATCCCTTGAACAGGTGGCTTACATGGGGGATGATCTGATGGATTTGCCCCTGCTTGAACGAGTCGGTTTACCCTGTGCCCCTGCTGATGCTATGGACTCGGTCAAAGCGAAAGCAAAGCTGGTGACAAAACATGCCGGCGGACATGGCGCTGTGCGTGAGCTGTGTGAACTCCTGCTGGAGCATATTCAACCCCATTCCATGGATGGAGAGGAGGAGAACATAAAGCCCTGAAGTCCATTCCTGTTTTACTTTGCCAACAACGGCTGTCCGCACTATTGTAGGGGCATACACCCCTCTATTCTCCCAAAGAATATTTTGCAATCAAACAAGGAGATCACATGAGCACCCTACCTGTTGATACTGAACCTCCGCGTGAGAAACTGAGTTTCTTCACCAAGCTGGCCTACGGTGTTGGGGATGTAGGCCCTGCTATAGTGGCCGCTGTCAATGGGTTCTACTTGAATGCTTTTCTCCTTAACGTAGCCGGACTGCGTCCGGTAGCGGCAGGCACTATCTTCTTGATCGTTAAGATATGGGACGCGGTGAACGATCCCATCATCGGCACGCTCACCGACAAAACCATCAGCCGATGGGGGCGCCGCAGGCCATGGCTGTTGTTCGGGGCTATCCCCTTCGGTCTGGCTTTCTTCTTACACTGGATTGTCCCTCCGCTGTCTGATGCAGGTAAGTTCTGGTACTACCTGTTTGTTGCCCTGCTACTGGATATGGCCTTCACTGCGGTCAATGTGCCCTATACAGCATTGACCCCTGAGCTGTCACACGATTATGATGAGCGTACCAGCCTCAACTCGTATCGTTTCAGCTTCTCTATACTGGGCGGCGTAGCCGCCGCTTCCCTGCATAGTGTCATTGTCAACCAGTTTGACAATGTTTTCACAGGGAACGCTGTCAGCGCGGCGGTCTGGGCTTTCTTTTTGATCGTCTCAAACTGGATCACTTTTGCTTTCACCAGAGAGACGCATTTCAAGGAGAAGCGTGAAGAAGGCCCCGGATTCTTCGAGGGGCTGCGGATCGCTTTCAGCAACCGTGCGTTTATCTTCGTAACGATCATCTATCTGCTCTCTTGGCTGGCGATCCAGTTTGTGCAGGGCAATCTATTGCTTTATGTCCAGCTATGGGTTGGTGCTGAAGCGCAATTTCCGATCCTGATCCTCGCCATTCAGGTCTCCTCGTTTGTCTTCCTGCTGATCTGGACCCGCATCAGTGAACGGATCGGCAAGAAAAAGGTGTATTACATCGGCGCCGCCGTCTGGATCGCGGTGGCAGTGGTGCTGTTTTTTGTCCAGCCGGGGCAGGTCACCCTCTTATTTGTGCTGGCGGTGCTGGCCGCAATTGGCGTCAGTGTGGGGTATCTGATCCCCTGGAGCATGTTGCCGGATGTGGTCGAGCTTGACGAGTTAGAGACCGGCCAGCGCCGTGAAGGAATCTTCTACGGCTTCTTTGTCTTCCTGCAAAAGCTGGGGCTTTCGCTGGGGCTGGCGATCTCGAATTATGTCCTGGAGGCTACCGGCTACATCTCACCGGAGCCCGGCGGGCCGGTGCCGCCTCAGCCTGCCGCCGTGCTGACCGCGTTGCGGGTGTTTGTCAGCTTTGCACCAGCGATTATCCTGTTGGTCAGCTTTGTTGCCGTCTACCTCTACCCAATCACACGTGAAAAGCACGCTCAGATACGCGCTGAGATACAGCGGCGTAAACTAGGAGCGACTGCTGACCAACAGGAGGCTGTCTCCTGACTATGGCCTTCTAGCCGGCAGGCAGTAGCCGCAGGGTCACGATCTCATAGGGTCTGATAAATAGGTTGACTTGATTGCCTTCTGGCTTCAGGTCAGCCTGTTTTTCTTCCAGCAGATTGGTTTTCCATGCACCGCCCAGCGGGAAACCCGTTCTCAGTATGACTTCACCTCGCCGGCGCTGGCTCTCGTAGAGACGCACAATGATACCGCGGCCATCCTCAGCCTGTTTGATCGTCTCTATCACAACGTGAGGCTGATCAGCCGCCAGCAGGCTGTATGAGTTCAAGGCTCCGCCGGTACCTCTGGCCACGATGAGCGGATTATTCAGCGCATAAGCGGCGGCGATGGTTTGTTCCTCCCACCCTCCCCGATGAGGAAGCAGGCTGTAGGTAAAACGATGTTCGCCCTGATCAGCCAGCGGGTCCGGCAGAGTGGGACTGCGCAACAGGCTAAGGCGCATCACGTTATCGCGGATGTCATATCCGTACTTACAGTCATTAAGCAGGCTGACACCATACCCTCCTTCGCTAAGGTCGGCCCATTTCTGGGCGCATACTTCGAAGCGTGCCCAGTCCCAGCTTGTGTTGCGGTGGGTAGGCCGCTGGATATTCCCCCATTGAATCTCATAGGTTGCCAACGGTGACAGGATATCCACTGGAAAAGCCGCCTTAAGCAGAATGTGGCGCTCCTGCCAGTTGATGGTTGTGTCAAAATCAAGGCGGGGGCTGTTGTAGGTCAGAGAGATCCGCTGGACGACCTGGCTGTGCAGAATCTTCCTCCGGATTTCCAGTGTGCCTCGCAGAGGACCGCCCTCAACGACCTCTATCGAGTCAGCTGGGCTGGCTGTCCACATTGTATCGTCGTAAAAGATGTCTATGTCCCATGCGTCGAAGTCGAGAGGGCGATCCTCGAATGCCTGCAACTGGTTGGCGATCGCACCTTCTGTTAATACCTCGCGCCGGTTGGATTTGTCGTAGATGCGGATGATGTCGCCAGCCGAGTTGAACCCAACACGCAAATAAGCATTCTCCAGCAAGGTTGGGGTTGCCGTCAGGCCTGTATCAAGTGACGGCGTTTCCCCTCCAGCCAGTACAAGTGGAGTAACACTGTAAGGGGCAAGCTCATTGGGCGCAATCCATATACCTCCGCTGGCAGGCTGGACAGGCAATCTCTGGCCGCTGGCAAGTTGTAAACAATACCCGGCAGGTAATTCACCCGCCCACCATGCCAGATCGGTACGGGGAAAACTGGTAGGGTTGACAAGAAGCAGGTCTCCACCCAGCTTGCCCGCAATGGCATTGAGTGATGCCTCTTTCACCTGGGCACAGGTTTTCTGGATTTCTTCATACTGTTGCAATGACTCGACATAGACCATTGTCATACTACTGCCGGGGATAATATCGTGGAACTGGTTCAGACAAACGATCTCCCAGGCTTGGTGCAGTGCCTCTGCAGGGTATGAGTAAGCTGGATCAAGCAGGGAAGCCAGCACAGCCAGAAACTCGGCATCATGGAGGGCGAATTCGGCTTTGCGGTTAGCCCGCTTGTTACGCGCCTGAGAAGTGTATGTCCCCCGATGGTATTCGAGATACAGCTCGCCGTTCCATACAGGCAGGCGGTCGCCAGCTTCGGCCTCCAGACGGCGGAAGAAATCGTTTGCACTACCCTGCCGTACACGCGGCACGGCTGGGAAATCTTCCATCTCGCGTATGTTCTCCAGCATCTCTCGTGTCGGCCCGCCGCCCCCGTCACCCCATCCATAGGCCATCAGCAGATGCTGGGAGGTCTCCTTCTGCTGGAAGTTCTTCCATGTTCCCAAAACTTCTTCCAGTGAAGCTGTTGCATTATAGGTGCTGGCATAAGGAGCACCCGGTGTCGTGGCAAAGTGGGTCAGTACGCGTGTGCCGTCCAGTCCCTGCCACCAAAAGCTGTCGTAGGGCAGGCGATTGTATTGATTCCAGCCGATCTTGGTGGTGAAGAAGTAGTTCATGCCAGCCTGCTCGATCAGCTGAGGCAGGCTCCATGTGTAGCCGAATACATCCGGTAACCAGAGCACGGGTGACTCAGCTTCCGCTCCGAAGTGCTGACGGAAGAAGGTGCGCCCCAGCAGAAATTGCCTTGCCAGCGACTCGGCGCCGCTTAGATTACAATCTGCCTCAACCCACATCCCACCAATTGGCTCCCAACGCCCCTCAGCCACTTTCTGCTTGATCTGTTCGAAAAGAGAGGGATGATCCTGCCGTACCATCTCATAGAGCTGAGGCTGACTCTGAGTAAAATGATAACCCGGAAACTGCTCCATCAGCCGGATGACGGTGTGAAAGGTGCGGACTGCCTTGTGGCGGGTCTGGTTGAGCGTCCAGAGCCATGCTATATCGAGGTGGGCATGACCGGTCGCAGTAATGTCCACATTGAGGGAAGGGCCTGCCTCCTTGACTCCATGACGCAAAATGGTATGAGCGGCTTCCACGCTGGTATAAAACTCATCGCCAAGAGGCTCGCGTGTATCAAGTGCTCTGAAAGCGTCATCCAGCGCATTGAGCAGATGCGCATACGCAGGGTGGTCTTTATCTAAGCTTTGTACTGCTCCCAGGGCCACCCGTGCCAGAGCGATAAAGTCGCGAAGGGGTTGATCGATCTGAACCAGCATACAGGGGTGCATAAACAGCTTGGTAGAGGGTTCTCCGACTGCCAACCCTCCTAACCCTGTCCAGCCATGTAGTGCCAGCAGGTGCGGACGCCCGTCTTGCATTGCGGCTGGAAGGATGACCTCGCGGTGATGGCGATCGCAGGCGGCGTAGGATGTGCCGTCCACATAGACCAGCGCCTCCGGATGGCTAAAGTCGCCTGCTTCCCCAAGCGGCAGGAAGAGGGCGATAGTTTTATCTTTTTCCCAGTCTTCGGGGACCTGAAAAGAACTGCGCAGGACAAAATCCGTCCACCAGTGTCCCCAGTAAGTTTCAGGCTTGATGATCGGCCACGAGCTGTCGTCTACATCAGAGCTGACAGGCGGGGCCGCATGTGGGCCGGATAGCTCTTTGCAACGAAAAGGGGGGAGCGGGCATCGCCGTCGGTAGACCAGCGGCTCGATCAGACTGAGACGCTGGGCGATTTTCTGGGCAGTCCAGCGGACGGCATGAGACATCTTGGACTCCTTTCTGCTGGCTTGACAGCGAGAGAAAGACTAAGCGGGCAGGTCCATAGATAACTGGCCGCCACTGCCCCGCAATACAGCGATGATTTTTTGATCGGTGACCGGGAAGGCATATTGCTCAAGCTCATCCAGCGTGACCCATGCCCAATCGGCACATTCAATGGGCTGAGGCTCTCCACTGATCAGGGCGCAGGCGAAAGCGTACAGCGTGATACGGAAATGGGTATAAGCATGCCGGACGGTTGCGATCTGGCGGCCTACAGCGATCTCAACCCCTAGCTCCTCGCGGATTTCACGCTTCAGGCACTCTGCCAGCGGCTCGCCCCCCTCGCGCTTGCCGCCGGGAAACTCCCATAACCCCCCTAGCATTCCCTGTAAGGGGCGTTGTGCAATCAATATACGCCCATCTTCGCGCTGGATGACAGCCGCCGTGACGTCGTAATGGGGTGTTCTGGTTCTGGCCGGTTTGACAGGACGCTCTTCTTCTACCCCTAAGCGGTGAGCCTCACACAAACTGGCGACAGGGCAAGCGGAACAGATTGGTGTTCGAGGCGTGCAGACCCGTTGCCCAAGCTCCATCAGCCCCTCATTCCAGAGGGCTGCCTTTCCTGTTGGTATGAGGCTTTCGGCGAGATGCCATAGTTGTCGGCGGGCGGAAGCTGATGTAACGTCTTCAGCTAGGTTGAAGAGGCGCGTAAGCACCCGGATAACATTTCCATCCAGCACGGCGGTGTCCAGTCCAAAGGCAAGGCTGGCAATAGCTCCTGCCGTATAACGTCCTATGCCGGGGAGTTTCATCAGGTCGTTGGGGTGAGAAGGGAACTCTCCGCCATACAGGCGGACGACAAGGCGGGCAGTACGATGGAGGTTGCGGGCACGGCTGTAGTAGCCCAGCCCCTCCCACGCTTTCAGCACTTCGTCCAGAGGGGCCTCAGCCAGTGCCTCGACGGTAGGGAAGCGGCTTAAGAATCGCTCGTAGTAGGGTACAACGGTGCTGACCTGTGTCTGCTGGAGCATAATCTCGGCCAGCCAGACATGGTACGGTGAGCGGTAACGCCGCCATGGGAGGTCCTCTTTGTTGGCCTTAAACCATGCGATCAACTGGTTGTGGAGGGAAGGAATATCAGGCATATACTGATCATAGCATTAGCGGATACAGGAACCAATTAGGCGTCCAGCGCGTATTGATTGCTGTAGCCATCCAATACATGGAGAGATCAACCCATGGAGCAACCCGTCCAGCATCACTGTCTGCCGAGGTCAGCGCGTCCATGCCCTCAATGCGGGGAGATGATCCCTCCCCCCATGTTCTGTGAGACCTGCGGTACGGACATCTCCCCCGTGCATGTCTGTGCACCCCGGCCTCTGCCCCATATCTGTCCGCCTGCTCCACCGCCGGGGCGATGTCTGGCCTGCGGTGAGCCTCTGCCTGCCCGGCGTTTTTGCACCACATGCGGGGCGGAGATTACCCCTTCACACCGGTGTAAAGCTGTGTTGTCAATTACAGTGCCTCGCCCTGATCCACTCCATATCTGCCCGGTGTTGGAAATCCAACGTTGCCAGCAGTGTGGGCAGATCATGCCAGCCCTGCGCTTCTGTGAGCAGTGTGGTATGGATATTACTCCGCCGCACATCTGCCGGCCTCCCCAGCAAGCGCATACCTGTCCGCCATACCTCACTATTCCTCGCCGCTGTCCGCACTGTGGGGAACTACTGCCAAAGCCCCAGCACTGCACTCGGTGTGGAGCAGATATTACTCCCGCTCATATATGCAGGTAAGATCGCCTGCTTCCTTGCAAATGCCGGTGAAGCACATTATAGTACCCCCCGTCGCCAGGACCACAACGTAAGAGTGGAAGGTCGCTATACTTGTTGTTGCTGATACCTGCCGCAACGGGCAGATGAAAGGCTTACCAGCGTATGTCTCCCCAACCCCATAGATGGTTGCTGTATCTCTCGGCCTTCACAGCCGGCATGACCACAATGGCTGTCGAGTTTGCCGCCTCGCGGTTGCTGGGCAACATCTATGGAACGTCCAATATCGTATGGGGCTGTATCATTGCTATGGTGCTGGCCTACCTGACGCTCGGATATTTTATCGGAGGGCGTTGGGCTGATCGTTCTCCGCATATACCGACCTTCTATCAGCTATTGGCCTGGGCGGCGATGACCTCTGCTCTGATCCCTTTTATTGCTCGTCCGGCTCTTTGGGGGGCGGCTCAGGCCATAGCCCGCCTAGATGTTGCGGGCATAGCGCTATGGGTCCCCCTGACAATGGTGGTATTCATTGTGCCTGTCGTGCTGTTGGGGTGTGTCTCACCGTTTGTAGTACGCCTGGCCATAGATGATCCTGCCCATAGCGGCATGGTTGTCGGACGGGTTTATGCTGTTTCAACGGTAGGCAGTTTAGCAGGGACGTTTGGGGCTGTGCTGTTGACGATCCCTGCTGTCGGCACATTCCGTACCTTCCTCATCTTTGCCGGGGCGCTGATGGGACTAGCGCTGGCGGGGTTGTTTTTGGCCTCCAGACGGCGGGCGGCCTTCAGTCTCTGGATGCCTGTTGCGCTGGTTATTCTGGCTGTGCTTGGCCGGGGAGGGACGCTCAAACCGCCGCCTGACGGCCTGGTACTGCTGTACGAAACCGAGACGCCCTACAATCTGGTGCAGGTGGTTGAGACACGTCATGGGGACCGCCTGATGTTACTGAACGAGGGTATCGGGGTACATTCTGTTTATAACCCGGACAGGCCGGTGGCCTATACCGGCGGGGTATGGGATTATTTCCTGTGCGGCCCCTACTTCAATCAGCCGCCTTACACTCCCGACAGAATCGAGCGGATTGCCATCATCGGGCTGGCTGGAGGAACAGTCGCCCAGCAGTACACGGGTGTCTACGGGCCGATCCCGATTGACGGGATTGAGATCGATCCGGGGCTGATTGAGGCAGGGCGTGAATACTTTGGTATGACCATGCCCAACCTGAACGTCATTGTTGAGGATGGCCGGGCGGGATTGTATCAGCTTGGGGGCGGCTACACGATGATCGGTATAGATGCCTACCGTGTGCCTTATATCCCTTGGCATCTGACAACAGTTGAGTTCTTCCGCGAGGTTCAATCCCATCTGGCTGAAGACGGCGTAGTCACCCTGAACGTAGGACGCACGCCTATCAACCGTGATCTAGTCGAAGCTGTGACGGCTACCTTGTTACAGGTCTTCCCTTCCGTACATATCGTTGATCCGCCCAACACGTTCAACTCTTTTGTCATTGCCACTAATCAGCCGACCTCAGCGGAGAACCTGCTGGCTAATATCCATGCCCTGCCAGCCGACGCGCATCCTCTGTTGCGTGCCAGCCTTGAACTGGCCTATACCAATCTCCAGCCGACTCTCTCTTCAGGCGTAGTGCTGACAGATGACCATGCTCCGGTTGAGGGGATCGTCAACGCGCTGGTGCTGGAATATATCTTGGCCGGCCAGGCCGGCCAGATACAAATGTTGGGGCAATAGGAAGTTAGAAGGATACAATGTATGGCAGACTGTCTCCTGTATCTGAGTGGTAAGTGAGGGAGCTGAATATGCCGCCAAGCGGAATACGCCGCCGCGTCGCCCAGGTCCTATGGTGGGTTAGCCTGCTTATACTTGCCAGCGGCTTAGCGCTCCCCCCTTTGGGCATACCAGCGCCTTTGGGACTGCTAATCGGTACCGGCATGGTCACGCTGGGATTGAGTGCGCTGTTGGCTGGTGAGATCGTCGCAGGGCCGGAGCCACGCTCGTATACCGTGCGCGGACAAGTTGTTCGGGGGCGGCTGGATGGCCGCGTGGGGATGTGTGATCTGGAGGTGTCTGCCTGTCCAAATGATCGGGTGGCCTCCTTACGTTTTGGGCCGTTTGGCAAGCCGGGTTTTGAGATTGTGGAGGGAGTCGCCTATCTTAGGTTGCGGAACGGCCTGTTCCGTCCTAACCTGACGCGCTGGCAGTCTGATTTGGCAGGCAATGTGTTATGGGATATTGATGTCCGTAGCTCGTTAGGCGAGGTGGCGCTTGACTTGAGCAACCTGCGCTTGGAGCGTGTGAATGCATCTACCGCTCTGGGACGTTTAAGTGTGAGATGCCCCCGGCGCGGATATGTGCAGATGCGCCTTCGTAGCTTGCTGGGAACGATAGAATTGATCATCCCTCCTCAAGTTGGCGCGAGAGTCACTCTCAGACGTGGTCAGCTTGCCCATGTGACTCTCAATAATGAGCGGTTGCTGGCAATCGGTGGCGGGCGCTACAGCACCCCTGACTTTGATACTGCTCCCGCTCAGGTAGAGATTCGGATTGAGAGCAGTGCCGGTGACATCTTCTTGAATTAACAAACTATTCTCTATTCTGTCTGTCTCTTCAAGACAGGAGCTGGAAATTTCTTATGTACATGCTTCCACACTTTCCGGGGCGTGGCCGGATTGGTAAGTGGCTGCGAGAACGCGGCTTAAACTGGACAAGCCTATACCTTTTGCGTGGGATGTTGCTAAGACTGCTTCGTCATGTTGACCGCCAAGCCATCGAGATTGAACGCCGTAAATACTGGACAGGCCCAGAAACCATCTCCTCACTCTACCATCGGCTTGAGGAAAACCGCGTCCTATGGGATCAACATGACTGGACTCAGGCCGGCGAGGAGTGGACACAACAGGTACGCGAATTCCGCAACATGGACCCTGACGAGTGGAAAGCGGCATTGATCAACAACATGCTGATCCCTTGGATACCTGAAGGGAAAACAGTGTTGGAGATTGGCCCGGGTGCAGGGCGTTGGTCGGAGATTCTGTGCGAACGTGCCGCGCGGCTGTTTCTAGCAGATATTTCGGCTGCCTGCTTGGAACTGTGTCGGAGTCGCTTTTCAGGCAAACCTCACGTGGAGTATTGGCTGATTGGCGAGGATGGACTGAGCTTTATTGCGGACGACAGCATTGATGCAATCTGGTCGTATGACGTTTTTGTGCATATCAACCCGACCGATATTGCTAACTATGTCAATGACTTCCGTCGTATTCTCAAACCGGGCGGAGTGGCTGTTATTCATCATGCCGGGGGAGTATATCCGGAGGCCCTCAGGACACGCGGGTGGCGGTCAGCTATGACCCGTGAGTTCTTTGCCCATCTGGTTCAGAAGGCGGGGTTATCTCTAGTGCTTCAGGATGAAGAGCTGGTTCACATGCCGGGCGATGTGATCTCAGTCTTTAAGAAGCCTGCTTAATCACGTAGAGGGATGCATCAACATCCCTCTACGTGTTCAATGTTGAGCGGCATCAGGCGTCGGCCAGCGGAGCTGGTGTCGCACGAGGCCGGCGCCCTGTGCCGGGCTGAATCGGTATCTCCGCCAACAGCATACTCTCGCGGTTGTTGCTGGTCAGGTTGATCTCGACCTTATCACGGTCGAAGTCAACATACTTGGCTATGACCTCCAAGATTTCATCTTTCATAGCCGCTACCTGCTCAGGCGTCAAGTTACTGCGGTCGTGGACAAGCACCAGTTGCAGGCGTTCTTTGGCAATTTGACTGCTGGTTGGCTTACCCCCTCCCAGCAAAGTTTTTAAGAGACTGCTCATGGTCGTCTCCTTCCCCTGCTCGCTTTCGTCACCAACCGCATCAGGACTTGGCCTTAGCCTCAGAGCCGCTGGCTACTTGCTCCTTGTCATCCGGCTTGTCTGCTTTTTTGGCCTCTTCAGATGGCTGGGGTTTGCTGGATGCTTCGGCCTGCTTCTCTTCTGCCTTCCCGGCTTCAGCTTTGACAGCCTTTTCCGGCTTCTCTGTCAGCTTCTCCTCTTTATCCTTCTTCTCCTCAGCCTTGTCTTGTTGGGAAGGTTTAACGGCAGTTACGCTTTCAGATGGTTTGGGCTTTTCAGGCTTAGGCTGTTTCTTGCTGGACTTGCTGTCGTTCCGATCACCTTCGCCAGCACCCAGCCCCAGAGCACGCAAAAACCGCTGGAAAAAGCCTGCCTCCTCATCGAATGACATAAATGGCACGTCTTCACCCAGAATGCGGCGGGCAATGTTCTGAAACGCCTTGCCGGCACGCGACTCGCCCGGATTGAGGGCGGCGGGTATTCCGCGATTGGTTGAGGTAAGGATTGTTTCATCCTCCGGGACGAGGCCGATCAGCTTAATCGCCAGAATGTCAATCACATCCTCCGGGCTGAGCATGTCGCCCCGCTTGACCATCTCCGGCTTCACGCGGTTGATGATCAGCTTGCCCGGCCCTTTCTGCTCTGCCTCAATCAGGCCGATGATCCGATCAGCGTCGCGTACAGAGGAAACCTCCGGGTTGGTCACAATGATCACCTCGTCGGCAGGGGCAAGAGCATTGCGGAAGCCGCGCTCGATGCCAGCCGGCGAGTCGATCAAAATGAAGTCCACGAGAGGCTTAAGTTCCTCGCACACACGGACCATATCACTGGGGCTGACGGCTGTCTTATCACGCGTCTGCGCCGCTGGGATCAGGTACAGGTCTTCCTGAAGCCGCTTGTCCTTGATCATAGCCTGTCGCAGCTTGGCGCGCCCTTCTACCACATCCACAATGTCATAGACGATGCGGTTCTCTAAGCCCATCACCACGTCGAGATTGCGCAGACCAATATCTGCGTCAATGCAGGCGACCTTCTTGCCCAGCATGGCAAGTGCCACCCCCAGATTGGCTGTAGCCGTTGTCTTGCCGACACCACCTTTACCAGATGTAATCGTGATTACACGTGCCGTCATGATATTCCTTCCCACAAGGCGCATGGATTTCTGTGCGCCTTTATTAGCTCATCGTGTCTTAGGCTCCCCATTCTTCAGCGACGATCTGCCCGCCGCGCACTGAGGCGATCTCCGGGCGGGGGCGAGGCCGCCCCTCGTCCTGTGCAATCGCTACATGGTTGGCAATGCGGAGTTGCATCGGGCGCATGTCTAATGCGCAGACTACCGCGTTCTCATCCCCTGTCGCCCCTGCATGGACAGTCCCCCGTAAACGCCCCCACACCAGCACGTCCCCTCCAGCGATGATCTGGGCACCAGGGTTTACATCTCCAATGACAACGACATGCCCAATATGCCGTACAATACGGCCTGATCGCAGTGTGTGGCGGATTAAGACCCCAGCGGTGCCAGACTCGTTGGAGTCTAGAGGGGGAAGCTCGTCTTCGCCTGTGGAGGGTGCAGGGGATTCGGGTACCTCAGTCTCCAACCCTTCGCGCCGCGCAGAACGGATGGTCTCAGCCGACTTGCCTAGAATAGCCTGTAACCTCACATCATGAGCGGCTAGTCTGTCGCGCAACTTGCGGATGTCATCGCGGTTCAATGCTCGGTCTCCTACCTGCAACGCAACACGTGCCCCTCGGAAGAACTCCTGCCTCGCCTGAATCGTGTGCAACAGGGCTGTCTCAACTTCATCCCACTGGCCTTCGCCGAGGGTTACAAGCAGCCCATCCTTCATGCCCTTGATCGAGAAAGAAGACTCGTTGCCCAGACGTTCTTCTCCTGCCATATGCGAGGGATTTTAGTATAGCGGAAGAGTTGGTGCAACCATCATGGATGGGACTGCGGTTTTTATCTTGTTGGAAGTACCTTGCCGGCTCTGCCTTTCCGGCTGACTTCTGCCTTCGCCCTTCTTATGCGAGAGATTGACTGCCGCCCTAACCCATGCATGGCTTGGACGATGCCTCCCGTGTAACCCTGCCGCATCTGCACATTCATGGCTAAAGCAGGGTGGCCTTCTTGCCCGGACGTGGGTCATAGTGGCTGGCGAACTGTTCAAGCTGATTGCGCTCGATCAGCCAGGTGTTGGCAAACTTCCGCGCCAGTAACTTCCCGCTACGAATCAGCCGCCGCACGGACTCCGGGTGAATGTTGAGGCGCTTGGCCGCTTCAGTAACAGTGACATAGTTTTCAAAGTTTTCAGTCACAAGCTGTCCCTAGGGGGTGGTAATAGAATTGTTGTAGGATGCAACACCCAGAAGTATAGGGGATAGTGAGGACAAGGTCAAGTCTAAAAATCGGCTTCTTTGTCATAGGCCGGGCAGTAGCTGTGCAGTTTGACAGCTAGAACTAATGTTCGTATACTTAAAGTATGGTTGCCTTTGTTTCATCCCCAGACCCTATTCAGAAGCTGGCACGGCTCGGCACTGCGGCTCGTTTTGAGCCGGCAGGCGATCAGCCTCAGGCAGAGATGCAGGCCAACGCGGCAGAGGCGATGTCGTGTATCTCGTATGTGACTACTCCGACCGGCAAGATGCCGGTCCTGAAAGCAATGGTCACCACAGCTTGCGAGAAGAATTGCTTCTATTGCCCATTTCGGGCTGGACGGGGGGCGATGCACCGTTTGACCTTCAGCCCGGATGAGCTTGCCAGAGCCTTCGATCAGCTTCAACGGGCGAAGCTGGTCAATGGTATCTTCCTGTCATCGGGAATAGTAGGCGGCGGGGTATCAACTCAAGACAGCATCATTGATACCATCGAAATCATCCGCCGGAAGTATGAATATCGGGGCTATGTTCACCTCAAGATTATGCCGGGCGCTGACTATGAGCAGATCAGGCGGGCTATGCAACTTGCTGATCGCGTCTCAATTAACCTGGAGGGGCCTACTCAGGAACGCCTGTATGCCCTTGCACCTAAAAAGGATTTCGCCGGTGATCTGCTGGAGCGCCTGCGCTGGGCATACGCCATCCGGCAACAGGCCCAAAAAGGGGAGATACGCGCAGGGGTGGTCACGCAGTTCGTGGTAGGAGCTGTGGGTGATACTGACCTGGAGTTGCTCAGCCTGAGCCAGCAACTTTACCGGCAGATGAAGTTACGGCGGGCTTATTTCTCGGCCTTTAGCCCAGTCGAGGAAACGCCGTTCGAGAATCTGCCCCCTGCGCCGCCGCTCAGAGAGTTTCGCCTCTACCAGTCAAGCTTTCTGCTACGCGACTACGGCTGGGATGTGGAAGAACTGCCTTTCAAAGGAGACGGCAATCTCCCTCTGGAGGTTGATCCTAAGCGTGCTTGGGCTGATGAGCATCTGCGGGAGGCGCCAATAGATGTCATGCGGGCTACCCGCCGGGAACTTCTCCGCGTTCCCGGCATTGGTCCAAAAGGGGCGGACAGGATCATACAAGCGCGGCGTAAAGGCCGTCTGGCTGATCTGGAGGCTCTGCGTGCTATCGGCATCCATGCACCTCAGCAGGCCGCGCCTTATATCCTGCTCGACGGGCGAAGGCCGTCCCAACAGTTACGGCTGTTCTGATTCAGGGGCAATGGGCCTCTCCTTCCGTGCCAAAAACTACGTAGGAGCTGATGGCATTCCACCGCTCAGAAGAGACGCGCGGTTGTACTTCGCCGTCTATCCGCACTGCCACGACCTCATAGCCGGCGATGGTTGTGCCGTCTGGAGCGCAGAGAGGCAACAAGCCCCATTCCGTTACCCGTTCGTCATTCCTATCGAGGACAAAAACCTGCCTCTCAGACTGCAACAGGGAGCTGATCTCAAGCTGTGAAGAGACATTATCCCATGCTTCGTAGTAGGGCGGAGGGCCGGGCGGCGGGTAGACCTCCGGTGGAGCTATCGCTGTGAAGCCGGGCTTGTTTTCCACAAAGGCTGTATAACGCACTGCCCAACTGTAGTAGAAGGCCGCCGAATTGGGATGCGGCATCAACAACCATGCCCCCGGCTGGGCCTGTGAAACCAGTGTGTGAGAGTTGATCTCATAGTCTGTCCGGCGGCTCTGATCTACGCGGGGAAAGCCGGCGTACAGACTAATCCCCAGAGCCAGCAATAGGGAGATAATCAGCGCAATGGGGATGGAATGGGCGACCAGCCGCCTGCCTTCTAGAAGTGACCTCTTAGCGTATGGCTGTAACAGCTCCCATAGCCGTAGCCCCCCATAGCTCATCAACGGTGCAAAGAGCACATAACAGGGGGTCAGGAAGTCGTGCCAGTCGGGGATAGCGTAGCCCATCACGAAGATATATTCGGTTACCAGCCCTAGCACCAAAAACCATGCCAGCGAGGGCCGCCGTCGAAATAACTCCCATCCTCCAATGATTCCCAGAATATATCCCCATGGCATGAACTGTTCGTTGAACTGTCCGATTGACTCTGGCAGGCGGGCTAGAATCTCATGTCGAGGCAGGGCAAACATTTGTCCCCTGAATGGGCCGCCTGTCAGATAGGTGGGAAGTGCTGATATAGAGGGGCAGTAATTACAGAAGGGCGGGGCGGCCATGACCCGCAATGGGATATACAGGTATTGCAGGGCGGCCAGCAATGCGATTCCAGCGGCAATCAACAGATTGCGCGGCTGTAAGACCGAGCGATCAGTCTCTTCCACAATGTAAAGGATAGCTGGCAACAACAGGATCATGCTGACGTGATTGCCAAAACTGAAAGCATACACCGCGATAGCGGCCCAGTATAGCCCTCTCTGATGGGTGTCATGCCACGCAGTCAACAGGTAGAATGTCAGGGCCACATATAGCGCATTCAGAGCATACAGCTCAGCAATGCTGGCTTGATACCATAGGCGTGTTGCTACTGCCAGTCCAAGGCTGGCGTAACCGCTGGCGACCAGATTGTGGGTCAGGCGATAGGCAAGGAGGTGTACACACCCTACTGTGGCCGCCATGCAAAGAGCGGAAAACAAGTTAAGCCGGTAAGCCGCACTAGGGCCGGGCAGTACCAGCATCGCCAGCCGCCCCAGCATCAGGTATTGCGGACTGCCGGGAGGATGAATCACACCGCCGACCAGCGTGGCGATCTGAAGCTCCATGCTGTCCAGTGATGGCCCGACGCCGGGATGGAGCGTCTGCAGATACAAACCCAGCGCAAGTAGTGCCACTGCCAGTGATGAGAGCAGGACGATGCGTGGTAGAGAATCCTGCTCGGCGGCTGGAGTGTCAGGCACTGGATGCCTCCATGTGTGGGGACATTGAGGATCAGTGTTGCCAATTGTGCCGCATCCCCTGCGGGGCGGCAAGTCTGGGTGGGGTATACCGCAGGGGCCTGTTTGTGCGTCTCGCTCAGGAGTGTATGTAGAACAGGCAGGCTATGTTATCTAGTCGCCTGCGGCGACCAGCTTCCACTGCTCAGTGGGGAACTCCCATTTTTCAACCGCGCTGATTAGGTTCTGATCGGTCATATCCAGCCGGATAGGAGTCACAGAGATATAGCCATGGGCAACCGCCCACAGGTCAGTGCCTACTTCCTCTACGTCGCCCGTAGGGCGCTCGCCGCCGATCCAATAGTAGGGTTCGCCCATCGGGTCTATTCGTTCCACCAGTTTGTCATGATAGCGGCGCCGCCCCTGCCGTGTAACTCGTACACCTTTGACCAGCCCTAACGGCACGTTGACATTGAGCAGGGTAAGTTCTGGTAATCCCTTCTCCAGCGTAACCGGTGTAAGCTGAGCCGCGAAGGCCGCCGCGTGTTCAAAGGCCGGCTCGGTGTAGGAGTCAAGTGAGACGGCAATAGCCGGTACACCGAAAATAGCCGCTTCCATAGCCGCCGTGACTGTGCCGCTATAGGTGATGTCTTGGGCCACATTGGCCCCTTGATTGATCCCGCTGATGACGATGTCTACAGGCTCTTTGATGTAGCCCAGCAGTGCCAGTGCAATGGCGTCGGCAGGGGAGCCGGAACAAGCGTGGCCGGTTGCGCCATCGGGTAGCGTGACTGGGCGGATGCGTAACGGCTCGCGCAGGGTCTTGCGGTGCCCTACTGCACTCTGGTTCTGGGCAGGGGCCATGACAGTGACCTTAGCCCCCTTAATGGCACGCAATGCGGTGTACAGGGCCATAATTCCGGGCGCATGAATACCGTCGTCATTAGTGACTAGAATGTGCATGGTCATTTACCTCCTCATGATGATAACCATATCGGGGGCAGGTTAACAATAAATTAGGCTCGTATTAAAGATATTTAAGAATGTGAACAGAAGAAAAGAAGAGGTGAGGTAACAGGAGGTTGAACGTGTATAGACTCTAGGGTTATGCTGTCCTAGCCTGCCCAGCGTGGTACAATGTGAGCCTCTTCAAATATGTCAAGAGACAGCCTTTCTCTTAGTGATCTGGGGTAACTGGATGAAAAGTTGGAGACGCTGGTTGTTCTTGGCGCTGGGGTTTGGAATAAGCGCCGTTTTTATCTATCTAGCCTTGCAGGGGCTGAACCTGTATCAGGTGTGGCTGGATATGCGGTCGGCTAACTACTGGTGGATCATCCCCGGTGTGGCTGTTTACTTCGTAGCGGTCTGGGCCAGAACATGGCGCTGGCATTACCTGTTGCGCCCCATCAAGCGTATCAAGTTAGACAAACTCTTCCCCGTTGTTGTGATTGGCTACATGGGCAATAATGTTTATCCGTTCCGTGCTGGCGAGTTCATCCGCGCATGGGTGCTTCGGCGCAACGAAGGGGTCAGCATCAGTGCTTCACTGGCCACGATCATCGTCGAGCGCATCTTTGATGGTCTGGTCATGTTGATCTTTGTCTTTGCAACACTACCCTTTGCTCCGATCCCGGTACAATATGACCGGCTGGTGATCTGGACTACTGTGCTCTTTTTCGGCGTGCTGGCTGTCTTCTTTGTGCTGGCCTTGCGCCCGGCTTTGACCCGGCGCCTGTATACCTGGGCCTTCGAGCGGTTTATTCCGGTTGAGGGCCTGCGGAAGGGGCTTCTGGGGCTGGCCGACCGTTTCATGGACGGGCTGTCTTCTTTGCGCAGTCCGCTTGATATGCTGATGACACTGGTCACTTCTATTGTGATCTGGCTGACCGAGACAACGAAGTACTGGTTCATCATGCATGCCTTCAATTTTCAAGTAAGCTTCTTTGTGCTGATGTTAATGACGGCGGTAGTGAATCTGTTTACTACACTGCCTAGCTCGCCCGGCTACGTAGGGACATTTGACGAGCCGGGTATCGAGGTTCTCAAAGCCTTTGGTGTTCCACACAGCGTAGCGGCGGCCTATACACTGGTGTTACACGCGGCGTTATGGTTTCCGATCACCCTGCTGGGGATTTACTACATGGCTCAACAGGGGGTGAGGTGGGGAGACTTCGCCCGTGCCGCACAGGCGGCTCAGGCCGCAGGGCCGGAAGGAGTGGGTAAGTGAAGCGGCAGATGCCACCGTGGCTGGCAAAGCTGATCCTTGCGCTGGCTCTTCCTGCTCGCAGGCGCACGGCTTTCACTGTTGTGCTTGGCGTATTGGGCATTATCAGCGTGTATCTCCTGTTTATCCTGATCACAATGCGCGAGCGCGGCATTGGGCGGGAGCAGGTATTTGAAAACCCGGCTGTGTTTCTAGAAGCGGCATTGGTCCCGCTTCTGCTGGTTGCTATTCTCATTATCTCTGCATTAGTGTTGGGCATTCTGACTCGCCTGTCGGCTCGCTGGTATCATTCGGCCCTCGGAGCGGCGTTGGCCCGGCTTGGCCTCTCAGGAAAGCCGTTTCTGGGGGAGGGATGGCAGTATTATGGCACAGTGGCCGGACGGGAGATAGATGTTATTGCCGTTCTCCCGCGGCGGTCATCTAAGCAGAGACTAGGAGGGGGCTTCACGGGCAAGAACCGACCCCATGTGGCTGTCTCAGTACGAGCGGCACATTATGGTACCTTGTCTCTTATGCCTGCTCAGATGTTGGACAAGAAGTCTCTTGACCGGGAGTTCAAGTGTCTTGAGGTGCAGAGTCGGGGTTTTGAAGGCATGATTGCCGTGACCAGCGATATGCGCTGGGGCAACCGTCTGTTTGCCGACCCGTCTGCCAAGGCCGCGTTGAAGCGCCTCTGCGTCAATGGGACTTCCCAATACTGGGACCTCGTCACGCTCCAGCCGGGTACTGTGACATTCCTAAGCTATTTCAAGAGGGCTTCTGTGCCTGAGGACGAGATAAGCGGGCGTTTCACGTTTGAGCAGATTCGCCAGTGGATTGAGGATTTGGAGACCATCGCGAGCGTAGCGGAAAAGCTTCCCAAGCCTTCGGGGGCGACACAGATGCCTGCCGAGACGGATTTTCTGCTACGCAGGAATCCCGGTGCGGCTTCTTATGCTTTTGGGCTGGGTCTAGGGTTGATAGTAGTGATCTGGATGTGGTTCCGGATCATCACTGAGTATGTCGCACTGCCATGATAGTCTGATCGCTTGCAGGGACTTGGAACAGTACGAGGGAACTCATGAAGATCGCTGTTATCGGGGCTGGCGCCGCCGGGCTGGCGGCGGCGTATGATCTCGCTCAAGCGGGCCGCGCCGTTACTGTTTATGAAGCAGGGGCAGAGGTCGGCGGGCTGGCCGCCGGATTCAAAGATGAGCGGTGGGATTGGTCGCTTGAGAAGTTCTACCACCATTGGTTTGCCACAGACTATGACATACTGGCCCTGCTGAAAGAGATCGGTTGCGCACATAAAGTGCGTTTCTATGCTCCTGTTACAAGCTACTGGCACAGGCTGGGTAACTTCGCCTTAGATAAGCCGGTACTCCCTAGCGGGTTACTCTCGCGCGTGGTGAACGTCCTTCGCATTCCAGAAATGTCGTTGTTCGATAAGCTACGGCTGGGGATTGTCAGCGGGCTGGTGGCCTTCATCCCAAACGGGCTGTTCCTTGAGAAGTACACAGCCGACAGTTGGTCTCGCCGCTGGATGGGAAAGGTTGTCCATGAGCGGTTCTGGCGCCCGATGCTGATTGGGAAGTTTGGGCCGTTGTATGATCAGGTGAACATGGCCTGGCTGTGGGCACGTATGAACAAGCGTACCGCTAAGCTGGGAACCTACATTGGCGGGTTTCAGGCCGCATTAGAGGATATTGCTACAGCAGTCCAGCGGGCTGGAGCGACGATCTGCTTAAATACCCCTGTAGAGGAGGTCGTCCGGCATTCAGAAGGAGGATGGAAGGTCACAGCGGGCGGGCAAAGTACCAGATTCGATCAGGTGCTCTGTACGGCAGGGCCGGCGTTGCTCCTGAAGGTTGCTCCCGAACTGCCCGATCCTTACGCCGCACAGGTGCGAGCGTTGCGCAGTCTGGGGGCTATTGCCCTGATTTTGGCCCTTGATCGGCAACTGATGACAGATGGAACATACTGGCTCAATCTGCCTGCTAACAGCCCTGACAAAGAGGAGAATCCCTTCCCATTTCTGGCTCTGGTTGAGCATACCAACTATATCTCCCCAGAGTACTTTGGCGGCGATCATATCGTGTACATGGGCGATTATCTCCCGCCGGATCACGAATACTTCCGGCTGAGCGAGGATGAGCTGGCCGCTCGTTTCCTGCCTGCTCTCAGGCGTGTTAACCCTGACTTTTCACCAGACTGGATACGCAAACGCTGGCTGTTCCGGGCTTCCTATGCTCAGCCGGTGCCTTTTGTCAATCACTCCCGCCATCTGCCAGGTATCCGCACACCGCTTCGGGGGCTGTACTTTGCTTCCATGAGTCAGGTCTATCCATGGGATCGGGGGACAAACTACGCCGTCGAGATCGGGAGAAGGGCGGCCCGGATGATGATAGAGGATGCACGCAAGCCGGAATAAGAACAGAGGCGGGATGACCCCGCCTCTGTCAGAGCGGGTAAGGGGATTCGAACCCCTGACATTCAGCTTGGGAAGCTGACGTTCTACCGCTGAACTATACCCGCAGATCAGCCTGTTTGTATTATACACCGAACCAACAGAGGCGCAACGATCTTCCTTGCCGCAGTGCTCAGTTATCCCAGCGGCATATGATGCCATGCCGCATAGCGCCCCGTCAGTGCGTGGGAGAGCTGACGCTCAATGTCATTCAACAGGCCGCTTGCCCCAAAACGGAACAGGGCAGGCCTCATCCATTCATTCCCTAGTTCCTCTTTCATCAAGATCAGCCAGTTCACGGCCTGCTTGGCAGTGCGGATACCCCCGGCAGGCTTGAACCCTGCTTTATAGCCTGTGCGTTCCTGATAGGCGCGGATGGCGCGAACCATGACCAGGCTCACAGGCAGGGTGGCGTTGACAGCCTCCTTGCCTGTTGAGGTCTTGATGAAGTCGGCGCCGGCCATCATGCACACCAGGCTGGCCTGATACACATGGCGTAATGTGCCCAGCTCACCGGTTGCGAGGATGGTCTTCATGTGTGCCTCGCCGCACGCCTCGCGGAACTGCTTGACCTCGTCATAGAGGGCCTCCCAGTTGCCGGTCAGCACATGTTCACGCGAGATGACAATGTCAATCTCGCGTGCTCCGGCGGCTACCGACTCGCCGATCTCGGCTACTCGTTGCTTAAAAGGGCTCTGCCCCGCTGGGAAGCCGGCAGACACCGCCGCTACTGGAATACCAGAGTCCTTGAGTGCCATTACAGCATCTGCCACCCGGCTGTGGTATACACATACCGCCGCTACACGTATCCCTTTGCCCGCCATACCCAATCCCTCCAGCAGGTCTTGGCGGACAGGCTGGAGAGCTTTGGCACATAGACGCCGGACATTGCCGGGTGTGTCGTCACCGGAGAGGGTGGTCAGATCAACACAGGTAACGGCTCGTAACAGCCAAGCCGCCTGCCAGTCTTTCTTAACGGTACGGCGCGTAGTAAGTGTGTCGGCTCGGCGCTCAACAGCACTGCGATTGATATGGGCTTCGTACACCCAGCTTAGATCAAGCGGAATACCAGGGTTGCGGCCATTCGACATAAGCACCTACCTTACTCAGAACATCAACCTTGGCAGGAAGATCAACATCAGATTAATTGTCACCTGACACAAGTAAGCGGCGGCCAGTCCATAGCGGTCGCGGATGAAGCTGTAGATGCCCGCCAGAACAGTATAGAACACAGCGACCGCTATCAGATAAACGGGCGAACTGGATGCCGCCGGCCAGTACAGGAGGACCGTGCTTAACCCTGCCCCAATGATGCTGAGTGCCAGACCATGTCTATCCTGTAATGCCCCCCTGAAGAAGAGTGTCTCGGACAGGGGGATAGCGAACACAAGCGCCATCAGTAACATGGCCGGGCTGGCATCAGGGAAGAGCAGACGAGAGGTGTCAGCAAGGCCGGGTCCCGTCAGGATCAGCAGGGGCAGGCCGATCACCAACCCTACCCCTAGTCCCCATATCAAGCTAGGGCCGGTGATCGGATCAGGCGGTTTTTCCGGGTCAACAAGCGTCAGTAGTGCCCCTACTGCCGCCAAGATGACCCACAACACGGCATAGCGTGTCTCCGGTTCAATGACCAGCGTGCCTAAGCCCAGTGCGATATAGAGCGCCAACAGATAGAGAGGGTCGAGTCTAGTACGGTGTGTCACCGGCGCGGCAGGTGCTGTGGGCTGAGGGACAGGCGGCGCTGGGGGCGGCGGGGATGGTTCATCCAACTGGAGAGGTGGGACCTCCAGGGGAGTGGATAAAGGCGAAAGCGGGCGAAAACCGGGTGACTCAGCTACCGGGAAGGTCACTCGCTCCTCTGGTAACCCAAGTCGTTGTTTGAAGGGAGAGCCGCCAGCGCGTGTGAAGGGTATGGCGGCAAGCTGTGGCGGTATGGCTGTCTGAAATGCTTCAGGCGGCGGCAGGACTACGTGCCTTAGAGGCGGAAGGCCGGGGGTTATTGGTTGTCGGGCGGCCTCCAAGTTGACCGGCGGAGGTGCGGCCATCTCAAAGACGCTCTCTTCCAGCCTGCCATGTACTATGGGCACACAATGATGTGACCACAAGTGAGGTACAGACTCACCGTTGTCGCTGGACAGATTCTCTTCATGAGGGGGGAGCATCATGCGGTGCTCTCTATCACTTGCCGGATGGCCTTTACTGTACTGTCAATCCGCTCAGGTGTGATCCAGTAATGGATGACAGCGCGGAAACTACGCGCATCACGGACATCGAGTTTGATGTTGTACTCTCGTTCCAGAATATCGTAAAGCGCTGGGGCGTCAAGCGGCACAGACTCGTCCAGCGAGAAGAAGACCATATTTGTCTGCACTTGCTCCAGGTTGAGCTTGATGCCCTTGATTTGCGCGAGGCCCTCAGCCAGCCGGCGGGCGTTGGCATGATCCTCTCCCAGCCGGGTGGTCATCTTCTCAATGGCGATGATCCCCGCCGCCGCTAGAACGCCAGCCTGACGCATCCCGCCGCCTAACATTTTACGCACACGCCGCGCACGCGAGATGAACTCAGCGGAGCCGCACAACAGCGAGCCGACCGGCGCACACAGCCCCTTTGACAGGCAAAATGAAACAGAGTCTACCGGCCCAACAAGGTCTTTGATATCACAACCCAGAGCAGTAGCGGCATTCCATACGCGTGCACCGTCCAGATGAAGCAACAGTCCGTACTCGTCGCACAGTTCACGTACCGACTGGGTGTACTCCGCTGTAATCGGCAGGCCCCCTAAGTCTCCCTGCGTGTTCTCCAGTTCAACCAATCGTGTGATGGGACAGTGAACATCAGATGAGTCACGAATGGCCCGGCGGATGTCATCCAGCGCCAGTGTGCCGTCTGGCTGGATGGGGATGGTGTGTACATGGACTCCTCCCAGCGCCGATGCGCCGCCAACCTCCCATTTGAAGGTATGGGCGCTTTTCCCGACGATCATCTCGTCCCCTCGTCCACAGTGGGTCAGTATGGCGATGAGATTCCCCTGTGTACCGCTGGTGACAAACAGAGCGGCCTCTTTGCCCATCCGCTCGGCGGCTAGCGCCTCCAGCCGGTTGACGGTTGGATCGTCCCCATGCACATCGTCACCGACCTCGGCGTTAGCCATTGCTTCACGCATTTCTGGAGTAGGCCATGTTACCGTGTCACTGCGCAGATCAATCGAGTCCATAGGTTTTTCCTATCCTGTTGCTGATGGGTGAAAAAGGGCGGCTCTCAAGCCGCCCCCTCATGTACAGGTTACTCAGATGCTGTAAGATGTGCCTGCCTGACAGATGCAGGGCCGCTGATCAGTATTTCCGGACAATGTTACGGTAAACGGTCGGTTGGCGGGCCTGAAGTGTTTGGCGTTGTTCCCGATGTTTCTTGATCTCATCGAGGTCAATGCGAGCCACGCAGTAGCCCTCGACAAATTTGTCCTTCTTCTCTTTGTCTTTCTCCTTGTCTTTCTCTTTGTCCTTCTCTTTGTCGGCTTCTTCCTTTTCCTCAAGTTCACCCGGAAGTGAAGCCATGACCTTACCGCGCGGCCCCACGATCATACTCTCGCCCCCAAATTCAAGGGTTACATCCTCGCCCACGCGGTTAGCTCCTGCCACAAAGCAGGCATTCTCATAGGCGCGTGCCTTAATGAGAGTCTTCCACTCGTCTATCTCGGCCTTCTCCCAGCTTGCCAGCACGCAAAGGATGTCTGCCCCATCCAACACGAGACTGCGGGCTACCTCCGGGAAGGCTAAGTCCCAACCCAGCATGAGACCAATCGTCCCGATCTCCGTGTCGAAGACGGGGAGGCGATACCCCTCGCGGAAGGCCATACGCTCCTCGCCCTTAAGGTGGATTTTGTGGTAGTCGCCGATCAGTTCTCCGTCCGGGCCAACTAGGACTGCCGCATCATAGAGAATGCTTTCAACTTTCTCTTTAGCAACCATCCCAAAGCCGATATAGACACCAAGCTGTTGGGCGCGCTGGGCCATCAGGTTGACCGTCGGGCCGGGGATAAGTTGTGCTACCTGCGTGAACTTGACACCCAGCTCATAACCGCTGGTGACTAACTCGGGGAATAGAATCAGGTCAACCTTCTGCTGGCTGGCGATCTTGGTGACAAACTCGGACATCTTGACCAGGTTGTCTTCTACCTCGCCTAGCTTGGGTTTCATCTGGACGGTGGCGACGGTGATCTCGCGCATGAATGCTCCTTAAGATGTTTCCGCAAAAATCGTGTGAACTGTAGCTAAATCCAGCCCAACTGTCAAGCGGCAGATGACCTGCGCCATCTGCTAGCCTACCCTGAGCGGTGTGGTATACTGAGCCACACACAACGTACACAGGGAAGCCAGCATGTCGCCTGACCATGAATTCGCGTCAGAAGTAGTGATCTGCCCCCTCACTTTTCTGCAGACCTGCCAATCAGCCAAGGTTGTGATTGACTCACTGCTAGAGCAGGATTCTTCCGTACAGCGGCATATGGGGGAGCTGGGGATGTTTGGGGCGTTGGCTGTCCGGACTGCAATCCCCCTTTACTACCACTGGCTGACATCCGGCTATGGTGCTTTTTCAGGAGAACAGCCTGTCGGCTGGCTTTATCTGCGCGGATGGAATCAGATGCTCTACATCCAGACACTAGCCGTGCACCCTGACTGGCGGCACAAGGGGATCGGAACTGCTCTGATGCATTTTGCTGAACAGCAGGCCCGTGAGTTACACCGCCCATGGCTGGGACTCAGAGTGTCGCTCAAAAACCAGCCGGCCATACAACTGTATGAATCGCTGGGATACCGCCGGGGGCCTTGGCGTGTCATGCAGAGAGAAGAGATGCCGCCGGAGTGGCCTGAGTCCAGCCGCGCGGTTCAATTGCGCCCATTGGCGGGTTTGGCCGCCCTTCAAGCTTATAGCCGTTTCTCTCGCCTCGACCTGACAGCCGGGGATGCTTGGGCGGCTGAGGTACTGGACAACTTCGTAAAGGCAGACTTCCAGTGGTGGTCTTGCCGGCACTGGCTGGTTATATCTGAGGGTCAACCTGTTGCCTGTCTGAGCAGATGTAAAAGGGATTCGGGAGCAGATTTGCGGCTGGCAAGCGAGGCCGACTGGTGGGGAAGTCCGCAAGAGGTGGAGGCTATCCGTTTAGCCCTGCGCTCTTCTGATCGACTCTCACGCATCACTGTACAGACAGCCAGCAACGGACATCATGAGGTCTTATGCTCAAGGCTAGAGCCGCTAGGCTTTGTGGAGCGGCCAGCAACCACGGCCAGGATGGTCAAACACTTAGGGGACAACTAAGCTATCCAGCGGAGGTCAGACCCGAATGACAAACGAGGCGGTCTTCATTGGGATTGAGCTGGCTGGGGGGCGTTCTATCACTTACGCTGTCCTGAATGCCCGTTTGCAAATCGAAAAGAAGGGGGTCCTGCCGCTTGATGACCTGGTCGAGGCCATACTGACTTACCCGCTTGCTGTGTGTGCTGTCAACGCACCGATAGGACCTAGCCGGGGGTTGCTGTCTGATCCGAACATCCGCGAACGGCTCGGTCTAGACCCGGAACTTGCTACCTTTACCCAGCACCGAGTGTGTGAGTATGAACTCAAGCGGCGCGGTCTCAATATCTATAACACGCCATCCGATCCTCTTACAGCCCCTCATTGGATGCAGGTTGGCTGGCAACTCTACAATCGACTGCGCCGGGCCGGCTATGTTGAGTATCCCCGCTCCGGCACACGCCGCATGCTCGAAACATACCCCCCGGCGGCGTTCGCAACCTTTGCCGGACGGCGGCCTTATAGCAAGCGGAGCGTAGAAGGACGCCTGCAACGTCAGATCATCTTAGATGAGGCGGGCGTCAAAGTGCCTAATGCGATGAATTTCCTTGAGGAGTGGACTCGTCATCGGATTATGACAGGCCAGCTTAATGTTGACCGCACTGATCAGTTGTTTGCCCCCAATACGCTGGATGCGCTGATAGCCGCCTATACGGCCTATCTGGTTGAGAATGAACCACTGCGCACCATTGCAATTGGCGATGTTCTTGAGGGGCAGATCGTACTGCCAGCCGGCGAGCTGAAGGACTCGTATTGAGCAGAGGCTGGCTTCCTTTAACTGCGCCCCAGCCCCAAAAAACCGCGCCATACACTGCGTGCCTCTTCGACAGTTACAAAGGACTTGGGGTCAGCCTCCTGTGCGATCTTCACAATAGCTGGAACATCCCTCCGCCGAACCACAGCCCAGATTAACCCTACCGTCCCCGACGATCCCTCGCCCGATGTGCGTGTCGCTCCGAAGCCTGCGGCGCGGATAGCTTGTGCTATCTGCAATGATTTGCCTAGAGAGACAATGTTGACTGTGGCAAAACCCGCCCCTACCCGTTCTTCGATCAGCATACCCGCCCATGTGCCAGCGGAGAATCCGAGACAATAAGCGCCTAGATTCCACAAGTTGCTGAGATCACGTGCTACCTGCCCAAACGTCAGGGCGAAGGTAAGCGCTTCAACAAAAGCCAGCAGGGCTACCAATATCCTGTTTGATCGCCCCATGATCAGCAGACGAACGGTTGATATAGAGATGCTCAAGACCCGTACAACAAAAATGATCAGTGCACTAATAACGACATTATCCGACAGCATTTTTCAACATCCCCGATAAGAGTGTTTCCCTGCCATGAAACCAAAGGCCGGGTAACCTGCATACCCGGCTCAGGTAGGCTGACTGACGCAAGCAGAGTTATCTACCCATGGCGGCGCATGAAGCGCCCGATTCGCTCTAGGGCCTGCTCGATCTTTTCATAGGCAGTAGCATAAGAGCAACGTACAAAGCCAACCCCGCTTGGGCCAAAAGCCCGCCCCGGTATGACCGCTACACATTCCTCTTGAAGGAGCTTCTCGGCAAAGGTTTCATCGTCCATGCCGGAAGCCGCGACAGAAGGGAAGGCATAGAAAGCGCCATGCGGGTCAAAGGTTTGTAACCCAAGCTGATTCAGACCGTCAACGATGAGACGGCGGCGGCGATTATACTCGGCCCTCATCTCTTCTACAAATGGCTGTCCGGCCTCCAAAGCGGCCAGCGCGGCAACCTGTGCTGTGGTCGGTGCCGACATGATCGTGTACTGGTGTATCTTACGCATGGCGGCTAGTAAGTCAGGCGGGGCGGCGGCATAGCCGATGCGCCAGCCCGTCATGGCATAGTCTTTAGAGAATCCGCCCAGTGTGATTGTCCGCTCACGCATCCCCGGCAGGCTGGCAAAGCAGATGTGCTCTACGCCGTAAACGAGCTGATCGTAAATCTCGTCAGAGATTACTACCAGATCATGTTTCTCGGCCACGCCGGCTGCTTCCAGCAGGCGCTCGCGGCTCATGACTGCCCCTGTAGGGTTGTTAGGATAACCAATGAGGATACCCTTAGTCCTAGGCGTGACAGCCGATTCAATAGCCGAGCCGGTCACCTGGAAACCATCCTGTACGTGAGTTGGCACAGTGACAGGTACTCCGCCTGCCAGTGCAACCTCCGGGGTATAAGATACAAAACATGGCTCTGGCACGATGAACTCATCACCCGGATCAATCACGGCGTTGAGTGCCAGATACAGTGCCTCTGATACCCCAACTGTGATGACGATCTCGTGCTCAGGATCGTAGCTGACCCCGTACAGCCGCTCAAGATGGGCGCTGATGGCCTGTCGAAGCTCGAAGATACCGGAGTTTGAAGTGTAGTGAGTATCCCCTCTCTGTAGGGAGGCAATGCCAGCCCGCAGGATAGGCTCAGGTGTGACAAAATCCGGCTCGCCAATGCCCAACGAGATCACGTCGCTCATGGTGGCGGCGATGTCAAAGAACTTACGGATGCCAGAGGGGGGAATGCTCTGTACGCGGCGCGATACAAAGTCACGCATAGGCGCTCTCCTTAGCCGAAATCAATAGAGGACTCATCGCCGACGTTGAGGGTCATATAACGCCCTGTGACCCTTGCCTCACGCCCGATCAGTGACTGATCCATGATAATGTTGCGAACTGATGCGCCATCTTCGATAATCGCATCCCGGATGACGCTATGGCTGATGTGGCACTCCGCTCCTACTGTCACGTAGGGGCCGATGACAGCCTGATCGAAGCGAGCCGCCGGGTGAATGTTGACAGGCGGGATGACCAATACACCCGGCTGTTTGACTGTCGAACTGTTGTCGTGGCCGTGCTCCAGCAGGTAGCGGTTGGTTTCGAGAACCGTTTCCGGCTTGCCGCAGTCGAGCCACACATCTACCGGTTGCGTTCGGAATACCGCCCCCTGCTCGATCATGATCTGGAAGGCGTCGGCGATATAGTATTCGCCTTTTGTCATCCGGCCCGTTGACATCTGGGTTTCGATGGCTCGGAGCATCCTCTCAGCCTCACGGATGTAATACAGGCCGATAATGACATTCTTGTTATCCATCCCTTCCGGTTTTTCAACAAAGCGGGTAACCCGCCCTGTCGAGTCCACCTCAACAACACCGAATCGCCGAGGGTCTTCGACCTGCTTGACAAAGGCCAGTGCATCAGCATCGGTGGTGTGGATCGCGCTCAGATCGGCGTAGAACAGTGTGTCGGCAAAAACGAGAATGGTCGGCCCTTCAAGGTGTTCACGTGCCAGATAGATGGCAGGTGACTGACCGGTCAGCTCCTTTTGCACCACATAGGCCGCCTTGATAGGGTAGTGAGCTGAGATGTATTCCTCTATCTGATCGCCGAGGTGGCCGACAATAAAGATGTACTCCTCTGGTTCCAGCACAGCCAACGCATCCAGCAGATGCTTGAGCATCGGAGCACCAGCAACAGTGATGAGCGGCTTGGGGCGGCTGAAGGTATGAGGGCGCAGCCGTTTGCCATAGCCTGCCATTGGGATAATGACTTTCATACCTTTTCATGCTCTCCTGGTAGCTTGAGCCAGACAGAATGGTATAATGTGCTCAACGCTTTGCTGACCTTACTCAACAGAGAGGCCTTTTCATTGATGGCAGAAAGCTTGACCGGCGTTGAGCAGGTGATCAAGCAGTTGACAGGACATCCCCCCAGAATACTCTTTGTTCTGGCGGGGCCGTCTGGTGTCGGTAAGAATACCATTATCAGGAAGCTGCTGGCAAACCACGCTGGCCAGATGGAACGTGTCCGCACCTATACGACCCGCAGTCCCCGTGAAGATGAGGTAGAGGGTGAGCAGTATCACTTTGTCTCACCAGAGCAATTTAGAGAACTGGCGCTTGCAGGCAGGCTGATGGAAGCAGACCGGGACAGCGTAGGCCATGATGTCTATGGGTTAGGACATGTTTACAGTATGCCCAGTGACCTGTTCGAGGAAATACCACCGGATAAGCATCTGGTCATTGCGGAAGTAGATATTCATGGGATGCGGCGGATCAAGGAACGCTACCCTGACAGTGTAACTATCTTTGTCACCGCCCCGCCCCTAGATTTGCTCCAACGCATCCGTGTGCGGCGTGACAGCGAGATGGATGCTGAAGCCTTATCCAAACGGATGCAAACCGCTCAGGAACAAATCCAGGCCGCCAAGGAGTTCGACTACGTGATCTTCAACCAGGAGGATCAGCTAGACGAAACAATTCAGGCCATTGAGGCCATTATTCTGGCTGAACGGGAGCGCGTGCGTCCGGGCTTCAACCTTGAGGCAACCGTGCCTGAAGAAGCTTTTCTCCTGTCTCTAAAATAGCGGAGCCTCTTCCTTCCCTGAGAGTACTCCTACCATGAGACCTCTGGCGGGTTATGGCAGTCATTGAGTCTGATCCAATCACCCTAGAAATATTTAAACACCTGTTTGCCTCAGTGGCTGAGGAAATGGGCGTTACGCTGGGGCGGACAGCCTATTCGCCCAATATCAAAGAGCGTCGTGACTATTCGTGCGCCGTCTTCTTAGGGGATGGCAGGATGCTGGCCCAAGCCGCTCATATCCCCGTACATCTGGGGGCGATGCCTGCCTCAGTGCAGACGGCTATTCAGTGTTGTGCCCCTTTTGCGCCCGGTGACCTCGTTGCACTCAACAACCCCTATATGGGCGGCACCCATCTGCCGGACATCACACTTGTCTCTCCTGTGTTCCTTCCTGCTGGAGAGTTACCTTCATCGAGGAGTGCTGTTCCAGATGAGCCTCTTTTCTTTGTGGCGTCGCGGGCGCATCATGCCGACATAGGCGGCATGACCCCCGGCTCGATGCCAGTTGCTACTGAACTCTATCAGGAGGGGTTGATCATCCCCCCTATCAAGCTGGTGGAGGCAGGGCATGTCAATCAGGCGGCCCTTGATCTGATCGTGAGCAACTCGCGTACTCCCGCTGAGCGGCGCGGCGACTTGGCCGCCCAGCGGGCGGCACATGAGGTTGGAACACGGCGGCTGTTGGAGATCATAGCCCATTATGGATTGGAGGAGGTTAATCGGCAGGCCCATGTCTTACTCGCTTATGCCGAGCGGTTGACCCGTGCCATGTTGTCTGAACTCCCAGAAGGGGTCTACACCTTCGAGGATGTGCTGGATGACGACGGCATCTCGCCTGACCCAATCCCAATTCGGGTAAAAATCTCCATTCGCGGGGGTGAGATGGTAATTGATTTCACTGGCTCAGCCCCGGCGGTTACTGGTTCGGTCAACGCTGTGAGTGCCATTGTCCATTCAGCGGTAGGATATGTTATCCGATGTGTTGTAGGCGCGAGCCTGCCTGCCAATCAGGGAGTTTTCGCTCCTCTCCATGTCATAGTGCCGCCTGACAGCGTGCTCGACGCCGGTCCACCGCATGCGGTCGCGGGGGGGAACGTAGAGACCTCCATGCGCATTGTGGATGTCTTGTACGGGGCGCTGGCAAAGGCCATGCCGGGCCGTATTCCGGCGGCCAGCCAGGGGACGATGAACAATCTCTCGTTTGGCGGCGTTGATCCGCGCACAGGCCGTCCCTTTGCTTACTATGAAACAATTGGCGGCGGAGGCGGTGCAGGCCCTCACACCGACGGCCTCAGCGGACGGCATGCCCACATGACCAATACCCTCAACACACCGGTCGAAGCACTTGAGTTTGCATTGCCTATCCGCGTTCGGCGCTATGCCCTGCGGCGCGGATCAGGCGGCGCAGGAAAGCATCGCGGCGGTGACGGACTGATCCGTGAGATCGAGTTCCTCACACCCGCTCATGTCACGATCCTTTCAGAAAGGCGCAGGCGGGGGCCTTACGGGCTGGCGGGTGGTCTGCCGGGCAAGCCTGGGCGGAATCTCCTGTTCCGGGCAGACGGCTCGCCGGCGCAGGAATTGCCTGGAAAAGTCACTTTCGATGTCGCCGCCGGCGACCTGTTGAGCATCCAAACGCCCGGCGGCGGGGGGTGGGGCATCCCACAGACAGGAGAACCTGAACATGGCCGCGATTCACATTCGTAATGCCGAGATCATCACGCTGGATGAGCAGGGGACGATCTATCACAACGCTGATCTGGTAGTCCGTGATGGACGCATTGTTTCTCTCGGTACTGCGCCTCAGGACCTCCGGGCTGATGAAGTAGTGGATGGTCACGGGCGGGCTGTCCTGCCGGGGCTGGTCAACAGCCACTGTCATAGCCCGATGACCTTTGAGCGCGGCTGGGCTGAAGACCTGCCTTTTGATCGCTGGCTGAATGAGAAAATCTGGGTGGCCGAGAGCGCCCTGACCCCCGATGATGTTTACTGGGGAGCCGCGCTGGCCGCCTGCGAGATGATCCGTTGTGGGACGGCGGCTTTCAACGATCACTACTTCTACATGGATCGGGTGGCTGAGGTGGCTTCGCAGAGCGGGATGAAGGCCGCGCTGACTTGGTGTGTGTTTGGCATCGGGCAGGAAGCAGAAGTAGGGCCGGGGCTGGATGGAACGGTAGAATGGATTAAGGAGACGCATCAAAGCAGTGGCGGACGTATCAGGACATTTCTTGGCCCTCATTCCCCTTACATCTGCCCCCCTGAGTTTTTGACTCGTGTCGTTGAGATCGCGCATGAGACGGGGCAGGGCATCCACCTGCATCTGTCCGAGAGCCAGGATCAAGTTGATCAGTCACTAGCCAGATATGGTTTGCGTCCAGTACAACATGTCAACGGCTTGGGAGTATTCGATGTGCCGGGTGGATGTGTGGCGGCCCATTGCCTGTATATAGACCGGGAGGATACAGCCATCCTTGCCGAGAAGGGAGTGCATGTGCCGCACTGTCCTATTACCTACATGAAGCTGGCTATGCCGTTCCCGCCGCTTAAGGACAGGCTGGAGGCAGGGGTAAGAGTGTGTCTGGGGACAGACGGCCCTGCCTCCAATGCGGATATGGATATGTTTGCCACCATCCGGCAGACGGCTCTGATCCACAAATATCAACTGGCCGACCCCCAGGCGATCCCTGGCGATACTGCACTGCGTATGGCAACCCAATATGGGGCGCGGGCATTAGGCTTTGAGGGGACAGGGATGCTGAAGGTCGGATCGCCTGCCGATCTTATTCTTGTCAACCTTGATGTCCCGCATATGCGCCCTATGCATGATCTGATTGCCAATCTGGTTCACTCGGCTAAGGGGGCAGATGTAACCGATGTCATGGTGGATGGCCGGTGGCTGATGCGTAAGCGCGAGCTGGTTACCCTTGATGAGGAGCGGATTCTGTACGAGGCGGATAAACGTGCCCGTGCGATGGTTCAGCGCGGAATGACCCAATTGCGGGAGTACAAGGGCTGAGATCATCTGCCTCAGCGAGATGGGTTGGTCCACTCGCGCCATGCTAAAGTCCACATACAGGAGAGAAAGGCTGTTGCTGTCCCCCCGATGACCCATAGACCAAGGCGTAACGGGAGGCAGATCAGGGTGATCAGTCCTACCACAGCCAACAGCAGATTCAGAAGGAGCTGAGTGCCCAGATCGATCAGTGTGAGGGTGACAACCGGCAAAGGGTACTTTCGTACAATCTGCCAGCCTCGGCGGAACGAGGCAGTGGCGTTGGCTTCTTCCAACATACAGGCACGGTAGGCAAGCACCTGTATAAATCCAAGCCCCAGTGAGAGTGCCAAGGAGGGAAGCAGGATCACTGCCAATGTGGCGGACAGCGTGGTATTGCTCAGTACAGCGTCTTGCGCCCCCGTGAGACTGGACGGGACCCCCGTCCGGCTGAAGAACCTCCCTATCAGAATGGTGGCAATGATCAGCCCCACTAGGAGCGGGATCGGCGGAATGGAAGCCACCAGTACCAGTTCCAGCCCCCTGTGCCACCCCGCCCGCAATGCCTCGCGGATGTTGGTGCTCTTCCCTCCTTCAATCCGGTCGGCAGAGGCGATCAGCCCTCCGCTTGCTATCAGGGCAACAATAGCGGTCGCTATCAGGAGGAACAGCCCTACACTGGCTACTCCCAACAGAACGATAACACCTGCTACCAGCAATGTCATCAGCTCGACTCCTCCCATAACGGGAGTTGAGGCCGCCGGATGCTCCCCGGCTGTCAACAGCGATTCAGGGGGCGGTAGTGTCAGCCAGTCAGATAGAGAGGGCAACTCAACGTACCGGCTTAGGAATAGTTCAAAGACACTGCCGCTTCCGCTGAGAAGCGTGACCAGCGTTCCCAGCACAATCATAAACTTATTGTCCCAGACAACACGCCAAGCCCGGCCAAACAGATGTCTGTAGTTCAATGGTTTACCTCATGTATTGGCCACACTCTATGGCCCCCATTGTAGTTGAGCGGTAGAGGGGTGCAATTGCCTGACTGCATCCCTCGTAAAAACATTACGCTCTGATCGTTTGATTGTGACATTAGTCACTATTAGCTTGCAGATGGTCAGATTACTCTACTAAACAAGGGTTTTCTATGTCGCGGTCATACTAGGCAAATCATTCCCTGTCCAGAAAACAGGAGGGTGAGTTGTCTGGGTTTTCTCGTCAATTGCCCCAGTTAACAGAGTTGCAGAGTTGCTTGATCCCTCAGCTTCGCAAAAAGAGAATTGTGCCAGTATCAGTTATGAACTGACCTGCTGTTGTGCTGGGGAGCGGGTGAGTTCATCTGAGTTGTGTGAGTGAAAGGAGGCTTCCGTCATGCGAAATGGTTCAAAAGGGAACACCTTTTATGACCGGCTAGTTGCGGCCACGCCCGGAGGCGAGCTATTAGCCAGTTGCATTCAGTGTGGCACATGCGGAGGTTCATGCCCGTCAGGGCCGGACATGGACTCGACACCGCGCCGCATTTTTGCAATGGTAATGGCCGGGATGGAGGATGAGGTTCTCAGCAGTAATACGCCGTGGTATTGCGTCTCTTGTTATTTGTGTACTGTGCGGTGCCCCAAAGAAATCCCCATTACCAACCTGATGTACACACTCAAGCGGATGGCGATTGCCAAGGGGCATTACCATAAAGACGCCCATGTGGATTGGTCTAACAGTTTCATTGGCTTTATTGAGCAGAACGGGCGTGCATTTGAACTTGGGATCATGACCCGCTTTGGCCTGTTGCATAAGCCGCTCAACATGGTCAAACAGAGCAGTATGGGCCTGCAAATGATGGCAAAGGGCCGTCTCTCCATGAAACCTGAGCGCATTCGGAATATGCCGCAGTTAACCGCCATCCTGAATGAGGCTAAACGAATCGCCGCACAAGAGGAGGTACTGTGACGTGAGCGAGGAGAAACTTCATTACGCCTACTATCCCGGCTGTTCCATGTCAACATCTGCTCATGCTTATGGAAGTTCGATTAAGCATGTCAATCAGGCGCTTGGCCTTGAATTTGAGGAGATCGAAGATTGGAACTGCTGTGGTGCATCTGAGTATATCAGCGTTAACGCTTTGCCAGCTTATAGCCTGATTGCACGCAATCTCTCCCTGGCGGCCCAGACGAATACACATGAGCTGGTTGCGCCGTGCAGTATGTGCTACCTGAACCTGCACAAAGTTGAGGGGTACATGCGGAAATACCCCGACCTCAATGAAAAGGTCAATCAGGCATTAGCCGCAGGCGGACTGCACTATAAGCCGGGCACCATGCATGTCCGTCATCTGCTGGATGTGATTGTTGAGGATGTAGGGTACGATGCAGTAGCCCAACGGGTAACGAAGCCCCTCTATGGGTTGCGGGTAGCCCCTTACTATGGTTGTCTGATCACGCGCCCTGAATCGGAATATAACCCGGAATATCCCACCCACCTCGATGAGTTGATGCGGAGGCTGGGCGCGACCGTGATTGATTTCCCGCTCAAGACACACTGCTGTGGCGGTCATATGACGCAAATCAGCGAAGAGACTGCCTATGAGCTGATGCGGCGCATTCTGCATAATGCTGATGAGTATAAGGCCGACTTGATTGTCACCCTGTGCCCTATGTGTCAGCTTAACCTCGATGCCTTCCAGCCTCAGGTCAACCAGATGTTTGGCACGAATTTCCACATGCCCGTCCTGTTCTTCACTCAGTTGATGGGGTTGGCCTTCGGCTTTAGCCAGAATCAGCTAGGCATTGGGAGTGAGATCGTCTCGGCAAGTGCCGCGCTCCGCAGGATCAGCGAACAGCCGGCAGAGCCGGAACAGCGTGCTCCTAAGAAGCGTGATAAGAATGCCCTGCCGATGCCGCCGGCACTCTGAGCGATGTGTGAAAGGACTTTGGCACTATGACCGAAGAGAGAGTAGGAGTATACGTTTGTCACTGTGGCCATAATATTGCGGGCACAGTGGATGTTGAGTCAGTCAGCAGGTGGACGGCTGATCTGCCCAATGTAGTGGTGTCGCGTGATTACAAGTTTATGTGCTCCAGCCTTGGGCAGGAGCTAGTTGAAAAGGACATCAAGGAACTTGGCCTGACCCGTGTGGTTGTGGCGGCTTGCTCGCCCCACATGCACGAGCCGACCTTCCGGAAGGCCTGTGCGCGTGCCGGCTTGAATCCCTATTTGTTTGAGATGGCGAACATCCGCGAGCATGCTAGCTGGGTTCACCCGTACGACAAGGATGCCGCTACTGACAAGGCTAAGGCAGAAGTAGCTGGAGCAGTGCGCCGTGTTCAGGAGCTGAAACCGCTAGAACCGTTCATTGCCCAGATTGCTGAGCCTACGCTGGTGGTGGGCGGTGGGATAGCCGGCATCAACGTTGCGCTGGAGATCGCCAATGCCGGGCATCCGGTTTATCTGGTCGAGCGCGAACCAAGCATCGGCGGTCATATGGCCCAGTTCGACAAGACCTTCCCCACGCTGGACTGCTCAGCCTGCATCCTCACCCCTAAGATGTTTGAGGTAGGGAATCATCCGAACGTCACAATGCTGACCTACTCTGAGGTAGAGGAAGTCAAGGGATATGTCGGCAACTTCGACGTCCGGATTCGCAAGCGGGCACGCAAGGTCAATACAGACCTGTGTACCGGTTGCGGCGAATGCTGGTCTCGTTGTCCTGCGAAGGTTGTAGACACGGTTTATGAGGCTGGCTTGGGGTATCGTACGGCCATTTACCGGCCTTTCCCGCAGGCCGTCCCCAAATATCCTGTGATTGATACGGAGAGCTGTATCTACTTCCAGAAGGGGACATGTAAGGCTTGCCAGAAGTTCTGCCCCACAGGCGCCATTGACTTTGAGCAAGAGGATGAGATCCTCACCATTCACGTGGGCAACATCGTGCTGGCCACAGGCTTTGAGCTGTTCGACGCACGGCGCATCCCGCAGTATGGCTACGGGCGGCTGGCCAATGTGTTCAGCAGTCTCGAATTTGAGCGTATGACCAATGCCTCTGGGCCGACTAACGGCAAGGTTGTTTTGCGTGACGGCGTTACTGAGCCAAAGAGCGTGGCCATTATCCACTGCGTCGGTAGCCGTGATAAGAATTACAACCCCCACTGCTCGGCCATTTGCTGTATGGCGGCGCTCAAATTTGCACACCTCGTCAAAGAGAAGACCGATGCAGAGGTGTACGACTTCTATATTGACATGCGTACCATCTCTAAGGACTACGAGGAGTTCTACGATCGGCTTCTAAACGAGGGGACGCACTTCATTCGCGGGCGCGTGGCTGAAGTCACCGATGCGGCACGTCTGCCCGGTGAAGAAGGCAAGCTGATCGTCCAGGTCGAGGATACGCTGATTGGGAAACAGCGCCGTATTCCGGTAGATATGGTGATCCTGATGTCAGGCCTTGAGCCACAGCGTGATGCCAAGGAAATCGCGCATCTGTTCGGGATTGGTTGCTCTGAGGCCGGCTTCTTCATCGAACGGCATCCCAAGCTGGACCCCATTGCTACCATGACCGATGGTATTTTCATCGCCGGTGCGTGCCAAGGAGCTAAGGACATTCCAACCAGTGTAGCGCAAGGAGCGGCGGCGGCGGCCCGTGTGCTGGCGCTGATCAGTCAGGGTGAGATCGAGATTGAGCCAATCCGTGCTCAAATTGATGAGGAGCGTTGCTCTGGTTGTCGTATCTGCAATAACCTGTGCCCGTACAGTGCCATTGAGTACATTGAGGAAAAGGGTGTCAGCCGGGTGAATCCGGCCCTCTGCAAGGGGTGCGGTACCTGTGTGGCCGCCTGTCCAAGTCAAGTGATCGAAGGGCAACACTTTACCTTCGGTTCCTTGATGGCTCAGATCGAAGGCGTGCTGTGGGACAGACGTCCTGACGGCGGCACCACTGTCTATACTCAAGCGGAACCGGTCGCGGCTGAATAGAGAGGGAGTTAACCATGCCCGAACAGGACTTCAATCAATACAATCCCGCGTGGGGCGACCGACACCCTGTGATTGTCGGTTTTCTGTGTAACTGGTGTTCGTATCGCGCCGCAGATTTGGCCGGGATCAGCCGTTTTACTTATCCGGCTACTCTGCGTGATATTCGCATCATGTGCACCGGACGGCTTGACCCTACCTTTGTGCTGAAGGCGTTGCGGGAGGGTGCTGACGGTGTGCTGGTGATGGGTTGTCACCCCGGCCAGTGTCACTACGAGTCAGGCAACTATAAGGCTATGCGCCGAATGGCACTCCTGCGCCGCACGCTCGCCCAGTTGGGCGTCCACCCTGATCGCGTGCAGTTGGGGTGGGCCTCAGCCGCTCAGGGTAATATCTTCACTGAGACAGTTACCCGGATGACTGAGGCTATCGCGCGGCTTGGCCCTCTACAATGGAATGACACTATCAACGATCTGGCTCCGCGCACCCCTGCGTTGCCTGAAATGGAGGAGGTCGCTCATGGCTAAACCCAAGCTTGGCATCTACTGGGCCGCCTCATGCGGCGGCTGTGAGATCGCTGTGTTGGCAGTCCATGAGAAGATATTGGATGTGGCCAATGCTTTCGATATTGTATTCTGGCCGTGCGTGATGGACTTTAAAAAGAAGGATGTCGAAGCTCTAGCCGACGGCGAAATTGATGTGTGCCTGTTTAACGGCGCGATTCGCACCGATGAGAACGAGGAGATGGCTCATCTCTTGCGGCGCAAGAGCAAAGTGTTGGTGGCTTACGGAAGCTGTGCCTACGAGGGATGCATACCCGGTCTAGCGAACTTCACCGACCGCAAACACATGATGCAGTATATCTATCATGATGCTCCCTCTATGGATAACCCGGAGGGGGTCGAGCCGCAAACAAGAATACCAGTGCCTGAGGGTGAGCTGACCCTGCCTGCCTTCTGGAATACTGTCCGTGCACTTGATCAGGTGGTGCCGGTAGATTACTACCTGCCCGGTTGCCCGCCAGAGGCGAAGTGGACGCTGGCGGCTGTTGAGGCCATCTTGAGCGGCCAGCTTCCGCCGCGCGGCTCAGTCATTGGCCTCAATGTGACAGTCTGCGACGAATGCCCGCGCACCAAGTCGGAGAAGAAGATCAAGCGTTTCTATCGGCCCTACGAGATCATTCCCGATGAGACAACCTGTCTGTTGGAACAGGGGCTGTTCTGCGCTGGAATCGCCACACGGGGCGGTTGTGGAGCGCTGTGTCCTCAGGCCAATCGGGGCTGTGAGGGATGCTATGGACCCAACGAAGGTGTGATAGACGCTGGAGCAAAGCTGATCGGGGCACTGGCCTCGGTGATTGATGCCGAGAAACCAGAAGAGATTGATGCCATCCTTGATACGTTGCCCGATCCGGCGGGTTACTTCTACCGCTTTAGTTTGGCCAGTTCTTTACTGCGCCGCACACGGCTGTCGCAGGAAAACGGAAGCCCGACAGCTCAGCCGGTAGAGGAAACACCCCGCCTCGACCCCAACCTGGCTATTTAGGAGGCGATGATGACCCAAAGAATCACGATTGACCCAATCACACGCCTCGAAGGTCATGGCAAGATCGAGATTTTCCTAGACGATGCAGGCGAGGTTGCTAACACCTACTTCCAGATACCGGAACTACGCGGCTTTGAGGTCTTTTGCCTTGGGCGGCCTGCGGAAGACATGCCGCGTCTCACCAACCGCATTTGCGGCGTCTGTCCTGAAGCGCATCACATGGCCGCCGCCAAGGCGCTTGACATGCTGTTCCATGTTGATCCGCCTCCAGCCGCCAAGAAACTGCGCGAGTTGTTCTACAGCGCCTTCTACTGCACCGACCATACGACCCACTTTTACGCTCTCGGCGGCCCTGACTTCGTAGTAGGGCCGGACGCCCCGGCGGCCCAGCGCAACATCTTGGGGGTGATCGGCAAGGTAGGAGTAGAGGCCGGGCTAAAGGTCATCAATACCCGCAAGAACAACCATGAGGTCATCAAGATCATTGGCGGGCGGGCTATTCACCCGGCCTGCGGTTTGCCGGGGGGGATGACTAAAGCCATCAACGAGGAAGAGCGCCAGTTCATTGAGCAGGTGGCGCGGGCCAATGTTGAGTTCGCCCTGTGGTCGCTGGAGCTGTTCGACAGCATCGTGTTAAAGAACAGCGCCTACGTAGACCTGATCCTCAGTGATGCGTATACCCAGAAGGTCTACTACATGGGCCTTGTGGACGAGAACAACCATGTCAACTTCTATGACGGCAAGATACGTGTTGTAGACCCGGACGGCGTGGAGTTTGTTAAGTACGCACCTGCCGAGTACCTCGATCACATTGCTGAACATGTTGAGCCGTACAGCTATCTCAAGTTCCCATACCTGAAGAAGGTAGGCTGGAAGGGACTGGTGGACGGCAAAGATTCCGGCATGTATGCCTGCACGCCAATGAGCCGTCTCAATGCGGCTGACGGCATGGCTACCCCGCGTGCCCAGGAAGCCTATGAGAAGCTCTTTGCCACGCTGGGTGGTAAGCCGGTGCATCATACGCTGGCTATCCACTGGGCGCGTCTGGTGGAACTGCTCTATGCCGCTGAACGGATGCTTGAGCTGGCTGTCGATCCGGAAATCACCGACCCGAACGTGAGAACTATCCCGACTGAGACGCCCACATGGGGTGTTGGCACAGTCGAGGCGCCGCGCGGCACGTTGACGCATCACTACGAGACTGATGAGCGGGGCATCCTGACACGGGTCAACCTGATCGTGGGGACAACCAACAACACGGCGCCCATCACCCTCAGCATCAAGAAGGCGGCTAAGGCCATGATTCATGGGGGCGTGGTCAATGATGGCATTCTGAACATGGTCGAGATGGCTTTCCGAAGCTATGACCCCTGCTTCAGTTGTTCCACACACTCACTGCCCGGCCAGATGCCGCTTGAGGTGAACATCTATGATGCCAAGGGGAACATCATTGACCGGCGTCTGCAGAATATCACGTCTTAGGCTCGGCAGTGGATTGCTTCCTTCAGGGGCGGTGCGTACCGCCCCTGAAATAAACTTGGTGTCATTGGCAAATGAAAACACTGGTGATCGGACTGGGAAACCCTGCCTTGACCGATGATGGAGCAGGCATTTATGCCGCGCAGGCGGTGCGCAAGGCTTTGCCAACTGAGGCAGATGTGGATGTGATCGAGCTTTCAGTGGGCGGGCTGGCGCTGATGGAAGCCATGAGCGGCTATGGGCGGGTCATTCTGCTCGATGCCCTATGGGCACCTGAAGATCAGGTGGGGCAAGTGGTGCAGTTTGATGCAGGTTACTTACCTGCTACCTTGAACACAGCCAGCACCCATGACGTTGATCTGCCTACTGCTCTGCATGTGGGGCGGCGGTTGGGAGTGCCTCTGCCTCTCGACGAGGACATTCACATTGTTGCCATTACCGCACACGAGGTGCTGACTTTTGGCGAGAGGCCAACCCCCGCCGTGCTCGCCGCGATCCCCGAAGCGGCGGCTAGGGTGTTAGCCCTGCTGGGATATACTGATGTCATGATACCGGAATATGCTGGAGGGAATATAGATGATCTCCCCTGAGACACTGCGCCGCTTCTCTTTATTTGCAGGAATAGACCCGGCCATGTTGAAGGAAGTAGCCATGGCCGGCGAGGAAGTTACCTATGCCGCCGGTGAGTGGATATTCCAGGAGGGTGATGAGGCTGAGGCCCTCTATCTTGTCCTGAGCGGCAAGCTCGATCTGAAAATTGCACTGGGGGGTGGGGAACATCCCAAGTACGCCGATGTGTGTAGCCTTGTGGAGGGAGAGGCCGCCGGTATGGCCGCGCTGATAGAGCCTCATGCCTATACCCTGAGCGCTGTTGCCGCCAGTGATGTCAAGCTGGCCCGGCTGGATGGAGCAAGCCTCCGTGAACTAATGGACAAGAATCATGAGTTTGGCTATAAGATGATGAGCCGCGTGGCTCAGGTGATGAGTGGCCGGCTCAACAACCTGCGCGTCCAGCTTGTCAGCCTGGCTGGTGACTGACTCCCTTCAATAACTTGAGTGGTCCGAAAGAGAGGGCGGGAATTGCAACTCCCGCCCTTTTTTGCTTGTTTGCTCTCTTCAGGTGGACAGGCCTGTCTGACGTTTGGCTGACAATTGCCTGACAGGGCCGAACTGCCCCTTGACGAAACTATGGTGGTCAAGTTAGAGTTCCCAACATGGGGGGAGGTTAACATATGGCGGAGGTTGCTTCTATCCCGTTTGAACGTTCCCGGCGGCTGCGTTTTGATTGGCTGGCCTCGGTGCTGTTCCGTCCACGCCGGACATTTGCCGAGATCGCCGCTGAGCCGCGCGGGGTATGGCTCACGCCATTGCTGGTCCTGAGTGCCACAGGTTTGATCCATGCAATTGTTGCTGGAGTGTTCAAGCAGGCCGCCGCTCAGAGTGGAGGGATGAGTCTGCCGCCCGGATTCGAGTATTACACTCCTGAGCAACAGGCACAGTTCCAGCAGGCGATGGCCGCGACGTCTGGCCCTGTGTTCGTTTATGTGTTTCCAGCTATTCTCTCGATTCTGGGTGTGTGGGTAGGCTGGCTGATCGTGAGCGGCCTGCTCCATCTTGTTTTTACCCTGCTGGGTGGTCGCAGTAGTACCTCTCTGGCGTCTAATCTGGTGGCTTGGGGAGGACTGCCTTTGGCTTTGCGGGATGGCGTGCGTATTGTGGCCATGCTGGTCTCCCGCCAACTGATCACCCATCCCGGCCTGTCGGGGTTTGTCCCTGCTGACGACGGTGGTCTCAGCATCTACCTCACTCAATTGCTTGGTCTAATTGACCTCTATGTGATCTGGCATCTTGTGTTGCTGGTCATTGGCGCGCGTGCCGGGACTGGCCTTGCTCCTCTCAAGGCTTGGGCTGGTCCATTGATCACCCTGTTGGTTGTACTGCTTCTTCAGGCGTTCTTTGGATTTCTTTCTGTTCAGTTGGGTAACCTGAACACTATCCGCCCGTTCCTCTTCTGATATGCTATGAACGAACCCTTTATTCAGGTCATGGGATTACGGAAGACCTATGTCCTTGGCTCAGTGGTAGTCAAGGCGCTGGATGGGGTTAATCTGACTATCGAGCAGAATACCCTCTCTGTTGTGATGGGGCCTTCTGGTTCAGGTAAGAGTACTTTGCTGTACCTGTTAGGGGGGCTGGACAGGCCCACTTCGGGCAGTATTCAGGTCGGCGGGCAGATCATCGAGACGATGGATGAGAACGCGCTGGCGATCTACCGCCGTCATATGGTTGGGTTCATTTTCCAATCCTTTAACTTGATCCCGACCATGACCGCGCTGGAGAATGTTGCCTTTCCCATGCGTTTTGCACGCGTTTCGCGCCGTGAACGAGTGGCACGTGCAATGGACTTATTGCAGAAGGTCGGGCTGGCGGATCGGGCTTTCCACAAACCGACTGAACTTTCCGGCGGCGAACAGCAGCGGGTGGCAATCGCCCGTGCCCTGATTAACGATCCGCAGTTGATCCTCGCTGATGAGCCGACCGGCAATCTTGATACGGCCAGCGGTACTGGCATCATGCAGATGCTCTCGGATTTGCACCGCAACGGGCGGACTGTCGTGGTTGTGACCCATGATCCGCGCATGTTGCGTTTTGCTACGCACACAGTGCGTCTGCTGGATGGACGTACTGTATCCGAGGAAGAGTACAATGCCGCTTCAGAGCTGGCTATGAGTGGGGGCATAAAATCATGAAGAATCACATCCACCGTTACCTGTCTCTTTGCCTTGTGCTGGTGATCGCTCTAGTGGGAGGCTGGCTGGCCAGCCCGGCTCCAGCTATGGCGGTCGCCGCTGTGACGCCGTCAACTGTGATGAATACCTTCCCCAATACCTTGTTGGTCACCAGTACCACACTGACTTTTGTCAATCCGGTCAAGATCGAAGTGCTCGGTTCCGGTTACGGGCTATTTGATGCGACTATTGGAGGCGGGGGGGTGCTCTTTGTGCTCCCGGCAGGATTCCCAGCCGGGCAGTACACACTCCGGATTTACAATGGTAATAGTATGACGGATGATACTCCTCCTAATGCCCTGACGGTCATAGCGCCAACATCTACCCCTCTTCCAACAGCCACTCCTGCCATGACCAATACCCCTTTCCCTACCAGCTTTGTCCGCCCGTTGGTGACTGTTCTCTCCTATGGGGCCAGCTCAACTGTCTTGACGCCCGGCCAGAACTTCGACTTTGAGATGACATTACAAAACACAGGCCAGATCACAGCAACTAACATTGTGGTTACCTTTGTGGCGAATGACTTTGTCCCCAGGGCAACAGGCGGGGTGCGGGCTGTAGGCGATCTGGCCCCTGGCCAGACGGTGCGCTTCTTCCAGCCTTTCACGGCCAGCACCTCTCTGGCTGGCCAGCGGGTAGGGAAGCTGGAGGTCAAGGCCGACTATACCGATGTGTACGGCACGCTCTACAGCGAGACGTTTACGCTGACTTTTGATATTGCGCCATCCGGCAGGGCGGCGGCCCCGACTGCTACCCCTACCCTGCCGCCTGCGTTGCGCCCTCAGCTTGTGATCAGCGACTATTCTTCTGATGTGGCTGTTTTACAGCCCGGTACCCAGTTCACCCTTCAGCTTGAGGCCCGCAATCTGGGCAATGCTAATGCTAAGGCGGTTACCTTGATTCTCGGCGGGGGCGGCCTGGCTGGTGGTACGGGCGGCACGCCGGAATCGGGCGGATGGGGTGTAGCAGGCTCCAGCGGTGAGTTCACCAACTTTGCCCCGCTTGGTTCATCCAACCTCCAGTTTCTTGGAGATTTGCCGGCAGGGGCAGTGATTACAGTCAATTACACACTGATCGTCAATGTGTCAACTAAGCCCGGCGCGTATCCGTTGAAGCTTTCTTTTGTCTACACCGACGAGCGCGGGAATCGTTACACCGACGATCAGGTGATCACCCTGCTGGTATATGCACTGCCTCAGCTTGAGATCAGCTTCTACCGCGACCCTAACCCGATCTATGCGGGACAGCCTAACGCTCTGCCCCTGCAAGTGGTCAATCTGGGGCGTAATAGCAGTGTACTGGGGAATATGGAGGTGAACGGCGAGGGAGCGGAGTTTATCAATAACGTCATCCTGGTTGGGGCGTTGGATCCGGGCGGATATTTCACGCTGGATGCCACTGTGATCCCTGAGCAGGCGGGGCCGCTTGAGCTGAATGTGACCATCGGCTACACAGACGATTTCGGCCAATCCCAAACCGTTACTCAAACCCTTACATTGGACGTTCTGGAAGCTCCCATGATGGGGCCTGAGGAGGGCTTCCTGCCTGAAGAGCCTTCCGCGCCGCCTGAAACATTCTGGCAGGCCGTATGGCGGTTTATTCGGGGCTTGCTGGGGTTGGACAGCGGCAGGCCCAGCCCGCCCAGCCCGACTGCGCCGGGGGTAGGGGAGCCGCTGGGACCGGTTATTGTTCCCTTGGGGCCGGAGGGGCCGTGAGATGAGTCTGCTTGAACTGATCGGGTTGGTTTTTGAGAATCTGAGCCGTCGTAAGGCAAGGGTGGCACTGACGGCGGTCGGCGTCATTATCGGGACGGCGGCGGTCGTGATTCTGGTGTCGCTGGCAATTGGCCTGCAGAAGAATGCCACCCAGCAATTAGGCGGCATTGGCGATCTGACCCAGATACAGGTGATGCCAAACTATGATTATGGCGGTGGAGTTGGTGGAGGCCCTGGAGTAGCAGTGGCAGTTGAGATAGGCCCCGCCGGCTCAAGCTCGTCCTCTCCCAACCAGAAACTTATTACTGACGAGTCGCTGGTCGAGCTGGCCGCACTGCCGGGGGTTGAGGCCGTCATTCCGCGGGATTATCTATCTGGGGGCGGGTTAATTTCGATCAATGGCTTGGAGGCATGGCCCTCAGTGATCGGGGTTGGCATCAATGACCTGAGTGTCCTGGGGCTGGAAGCTCAGGCGGGCACTCTAGAGCTTAGAAGGGGCACAGCCGTAGTCGGGGCTATGGTTCCCACTTTCTTCTATGATCCTAATTGGAGGCCCGGTCAGGAACAACCCACTCCCCCTGACCTGTTAGACAAACAAGTCACCCTCACCTTGATGCGGTGGTCGGAAGATGGAACGGAAACCCGCAGGACCGTGCAGGTTCTGATCACCGGCATCATCGCTGAGTCGCGCGGCGAATCCGACTACGCCCTTTACATGACGCTCGATGATGTGACAGCCTACAACGAGTGGGCTATAGGCCGGCGCATCAACCGCAACCGTGATGGATACTCGATGGCCATTGTCAAGGTCAGCGATGTAAACCAAGTTCTCGACGTAGCCGATCAGATCACAGCGCTAGGCTATCAGGCCTATACGCCCCAATCGTTTGTGCAGGGCATTAACAGTTTCTTTCTGGTGCTCCAGGTGATCTTTGGAGGCGTAGGGGCCATCTCCCTGCTCGTAGCGGCAATTGGCATTGCTAATACGATGGCAATGGCCATCTTGGAACGCACACGCGAGATCGGCCTGATGAAGGCAGTGGGCGCAACCAACCGCGATGTGCTCAGTGTCTTTCTGGGAGAAGCGGCAGGAATTGGTTTCATTGGCGGTCTGGGCGGGGTTGCACTTGGCTGGAGTCTCAGTCAGGTGATCAACGTGCTGGCTATGGCATATCTAGCCGGGCAGGCCGTTCAGACGGGGGGAGCACCACCTTCAGTGGCTGTCTACACCCCCTTATGGTTACCGATCTTTGCGCTGGCGTTCGCTACGCTGATAGGTCTGCTGTCTGGGTTGTATCCAGCCCTGCGCGCGGCGACGCTGGTTCCGGTGCTTGCTCTGAAATACGAGTGATCCCTCCTCTGACTAGACGAAACCGGGGCGCTTGCAGGCGCCCCGGCTGTTATCTCCGCATGTTTTTAGAGAGAGCGCAGTTTAGCGCCCAATTTCCTCTCCAGCGCCCTGACGATCCGTTCACGCACCTTGTCAGCATCTTTATCTCGCAGGGTTCTGTCTTCGGCTTGAAAGGTTAGGGCATAGGCCAAGCTCTTCTTTCCTGCGCCGATCTGTTCTCCGCGGTACACGTCGAAGAGATGGACTTCCTTCAGCAGAGGGCGTCCCTCCTCCCAGATGGCGGCTTCTACTTGGGCGGCTGGCGTTTCTTCGTCTACGACAAGCGCAATGTCCTGATAAATTGCCGGGAAGGTTGAGACAGCCTCCACTAGGTAAGTATCTGAGACAGAGGAGAGTAGCCCGTTCATGTCAAATTCGGCCACCAGTACGGGTTGCTCTGGCAGACCGAATGCCTCTCGCACCTTCGGGTGTAACTCGCCCAGCGTGCCGACATCTGCCCCCCCGACTATGAGCCGCGCCGCCCGCCCCGGATGGAAAGTGCTGTGCCGGCTTGGTTCGAACCTTACATCCTTCAGATGCAGGCCGCGTATGAGGGCCTCAACAATCCCCTTCAGGTCGAAGTAGTCCATCAGAGGGGGATTCTTCACCGCCCCATCCTGCCAGGCGTGTAAATCACGCGGGCCGGTCAGAGCAAGGCACAAGTGGGCAGGCTCGGCTGGTAACTTCTCACCCTCAACCGGCAGATAGACACTGCCAATCTCGAACAGTGCCTGCCGTGCCCGCCAGCGGCTGTTGGCGGCCAGTATGTCAAGCATGCCTGCCAGCAAGGTATGGCGCATGACCGTCTTGTCCTGACTGATCGGGTTGGCCAGTGTCACGTAGGGGACAGCCGGCCAATCTGATTCAGCTCCGGGCGGGGTCAACAGCGCCTCCCGTTCGGGTGTAGTCAGGCGGTAGGTGATGATCTCTTGGAGGCCCGCTTTGACCAGCAGATCACGTACCCGCTCTTCACGGCTCAATTCCTCGTTAGCCCGTTGGGGAGGAAGCACGTCTTCGAGCAGGGTTTGCGGCAGGCGGTCGTAGCCATATACACGTGCGATCTCTTCGATCAGATCGGCTTGGGCTACCAGCTCGGCGATGTCTTGGTGGGGCGAATCGGGGGGCAGGCCAATGTCCAGCCGGTGATCGGGCACAGTGACACGCAGGGTTGCCTCGTTGAGCCGCTCGACCTTGAACTCCAGCCCTTCTAGGATTCGTGCTGTCTCATCCTGACTGAGCGCTATACCCAACAGCCGATCTACCTCGCGCAGGGGCAGATCAACCGTGACAGCCGGCGCAGGGAGCGGATACGAGTCTAGAAAACCGGCGGCAACCTCTCCTCCTGCGATCTGGCGCATCAACTCAATAGCTCGGAGCAGGGCTGTCTGCGCCAGTGCCGGATGTACTCCTCGGCTAAAGCGGGCGCCTGCCTCTGAAGTGATCTCTTTGCCGCGTTCGCGTTGGGCCTGAAGAGTCTTGCGAATGTTGATGAAGTTCCACGTGGCCGCTTCCAACAGCACGTTGACAGAGGCTGGATGGATCTCAGACTCTGCCCCACCCATGATGCCAGCTATACTGAGCGGCCCTGCTGTATCTGTCACAAGGACTGTGAAAGGGTCCAGCTCGCGGGTCACCCCGTCCAGCGTGGTCAGTGTCTCACCGGGGAGGGCTGTACGGGTGATGATAGTGGGCGCTTTGCCTCCTGCACGTTTCACCAGCACGTCGTAGTCAAAGGCGTGCAGTGGCTCGCCCGTTTCCAACATGACGTAGTTGGTGATGTCCACGATGTTGTTGATCGGACGCATGCCGGCCAGAATCAGGCGGCGTTGCATCCACTGCGGCGAGGGCGCGATCTTCACACCTTTGATGAGTGCCAGCATAAATCGCGGGTTCAATTCTGGGTCACGAATCTCGATGCCCGCCTGTCCCTCAATAGGAGACCCGGTGGCTGTCACTTCCAGCGAGGGATGCCGCACCTTCTGGCCTGTCAAAGCCGCCGCTTCACGGGCGATCCCTAGAATCGAGAAGTTGCGGGCCATGTTAGGCGTCAGTTCGATGTCAAGGACGGCATCGCCAAGCACGTCCTGTAGAGGAGTTCCAGGAGGGGCATCCGTCTCGAGGAGCATGATCCCCTCGTGCTCATCTGAAAGACCCAGCTCCTTTTCGGAGCAGACCATGCTTTTGTTATCAATGCCGCGCAGATTGCGGGGCTTAATGATCAGACGAGAGCCGTCATCCTTGTGGCCGTCTATCACTTCGGCCCCCTCACGAGCATAGGGGGCAACCAGCGGAGGGGTAAGCGGCCCTTTGTCTTTGTAGGGGTAGAGGTTAGGTGCACCTGTGACAACCGTCTCGATGACCCCTATCCCTGAATCCACCAGTGCCAGCACCAGCCGATCCGCGTTGGGATGCGGCTTGACTTCTAGAATGTGGCCTACTACGATCTTCTCCCGATCCCAGACCAGATGACCGGTCGAGACGGGCACAGCCAGATGGACATTGCGCCCAGGGCCGCCTAATCCGCCGGCAGGGATACCAATGTACTCGATATTGCCTACTTCCATACCAGCCAATGTGAGGCGGTAAGCCAGTTCCTCAATCGGAATAGTGATCTCTACATATTCTTCAAGCCATGAAAGAGGTACGCGCATATGCGTCTCCCATCCAAAATATAGAGTGAAGGGCCAAAATAAGAGGCTGAATCAATGGTCCTGTAGTTAGAATTGCTCCAAGAAACGCAGATCATTGCCCCAGAAGTAGCGGATGTCCTGAATGCCGTGCTTCAGCATGGTCACACGTTCAGACCCCATGCCAAAGGCAAACCCAGAGAACTTGGCGGGGTCGTAGCCGCCGTTCTTCAACACGACAGGATGCACCATCCCTGCGCCAGCTATCTCCAGCCAGCCTGTGCCTTTACAAACTCCGCACCCTGCCCCGTTGCAGAGGATACACTCAACATCTACCTCCATGCTTGGCTCGGTGAACGGGAAGTATGAGCAACGAAAGCGTACCCGGCGCTGAGCGCCAAATGCGCGGCGGGCAAAGGCGGTCATTGTGCCCAGCAGGTCGCTCATGCGGATATGACGTCCGATAGCCAGCCCCTCAACCTGATTGAATTGAATCTCTTTGCGGGCGCTGATCTGCTCATAGCGATAGCACATACCGGGAAGTATTACCCGGATCGGTTCAGGGGCATATTCGCGCATGGCATGAATCTGGCCGGGGGAGGTATGTGTCCGCAGAATGACCCCCGGTGTGGTCGTATAGAAAGTATCCCACATGTCGCGGGCTGGATGATAAGGGGGGATATTCAGCAATGTAAAGTTGGTTTCATCATCCTCTACATCGCGGCTTCGGTAGACCTGAAAGCCCATCTCTGCCCAGATGTCATATATCTCGCGCAGCACCTGGGTGGCCGGATGCAGTCGGCCAACGGGTAAAGGACGCCCCGGCAGGGTGACATCTATTGCCCCTCTTTGCAGGCTTTGCTCAAGTTCTAAGGCACGGAGAGCCTCCTCGCGGCTGGCAAAGGCGGCTTCTAGTGTCTGCTTGACCTCATTAGCCCGCTGACCGACAAGGGGGCGCTCCTCGGGCGAAAGTTGCCCAATGGAACGCAGGATGGTTTTCAGTTCCCCTTTGTCTCCCAGTATGGTCCCATACAGCCTTTTGAGTGCTCCACTGTCTTGGACGAGTTCTAGTTCGTGTAACGTTCGTTGCTCGATCTCTTTGAGCTTTTCTAGCATGGCTCCTCCCAGTTACAAGATGATTCGTGTCCGCAAGTCCATGAACTGGAAACAAAAAGCCCCCTCCCTCTTCAGGGACGGGAGCAATTGCTCGCGCGGTACCACCCTGCCTTGGCTGGCTCCTCTTTCACCAACCCACTCCATCCACCAACAGCGGCACCTCTTCAGGTGCGCGATTGGCTGGCCCGATAACGGAGGCCTATCCGGAACGAACTACTGGGGCTTTTCTTGCCCTTTCACCCGTCGGCTCCGGAGGGAACGTTGGCGGTCAGCGACGAACCCGGCTTTCAGTCTCAGGCCGAGTCTCCCTGACGACGCCTCACGCCGCCAACTCGTCTCCTTCAACGCCTGTCCACTATTTAGTCTGGCCGGATTATGCCATCCGGCGGGCAGGTTGTCAAAAATTTTTCAACGAGATAAGCAGGCAACCGCCAATGGGTCTGAACCTACCTCCGCGCACGGATTATATTTCGGAGGCTTGTGACAGTGGGCAACAGGCCAGTTATGGTTAGTGTCAGGCCGGCTATAGCCCGCGCAAAGGCCTCCCCTCCGCCAATGGCACTGCTGATATGCGAGATACCCTGCACCAGAAGGATTAGACCTATCCCGCTGACTCCGATCCCCATAGTGCTCATGCCGAGATAAGCAACCCGACTGCTCCTGACCAGCCCTCCTATACCCATGAAGATCAGGCCGCCGCCCACGATAATCATGCAGGCGCCGCCAAGCAGGTTGGCCTGTGGCGAAGCACTGCCGGTCAGCATGACAATGGGGCTACAGAGGATAGTCAGTGCGCCCGCGAAAATGACGCCTGCCCTGAGCAATGTATGGAGCCAGTGGTAAGATCGTCTGTGCCGTTTGGACCGGCGCAAGGGCTGGGTCTGCGGAAGATAGGCTTCCTCCGTCGCGATAGGCGTCAGGCGGGGTTGTGTTTCCTCTATGCTGGTTGGGTAAGTCAGGGGCAGACGCTCTGGCGCTTCCGCTACCGCCACACCCGTTGCCGATTGAAGCACAGGCTGTGGATGGGAGCCGTTCCCGCTTCCGGTCGGTGTTTGCGGAGGCTGGGAGCTGACCGCCGAACGCCGTAGCAGGGGGAGCAGAGGCTCGCTGTTACCTGCACGCTCGCCAGCGCTGGCTCCTTCTTTGTGGCTGTGGTAATAGCCATAGCCATAACCATAGTAATAGTAGCTGCTGTAATGGGCTGATCGGGTCTTGATGCCGGTCAGCACAACCCCGACCACTCTGGCATTCACCCGTTCCAGTTGCTTGACAGCCTGTTGGGCCAAGCGCAGTTTTGTCTTGCCAACCCGTAGCACAAGCAGTATTCCGTCCACATGCGGGCCAAGTACCGATGCATCTGCTACGGCCAATACAGGCGGCGAATCAATCACGGCTATCTCGGCCTGTTTGGTCAGTTGGTCAAGGATTCGCCGGGCGCGGTCTGAGTCAAGAAGTTCAGTCGGGTTGGGGGGAAGCGGCCCTGATGCCAAGATAGACAGGTTAGGCACGCCTGAAGCCTTGAGCACCCGGTCCATGTAGTTCAGCGGCTTAACAAACAGATCGCTGAGGCCACTGCCCGTCTCTATTCCAAACAGCGAATGCAGGGTCGGATGATGGAGGTCAGCCTCCACCACAATCGTTTCGCGACCGTTAAGTGCCAATACTGCGCCCAGATTGGCCGCCACAGTGGTTTTGCCGTCTTGCGGTGAGGGGCTGGTCACCAGCAGGAGCTGGATGCGGCGATCCACGCCAGCGTATTGTATATTGGTACGCAAGGCACGGAACGCCTCAGCAGTCACTGAACGGGGCTTCGTAACCGTGATCAGCATACCATCCTTTGGGTCAATCTCTGCGATCATTCCCAGGGTGGGCAATCCCAGTAGCTGAGCTACCTGATCAGGTGACTTGACTGTGTCATCCAGCATTTCCTTGGCAAAAACCGCCGTAACTCCCAACATGAGGCCAAGCAGTCCACCCAAGACGGTGTTCAAGATCAAGTTGGGGCTGATCGGCTCAGTCGGCGGGGTGGCTACCTTAACCTGAATCACGTTCGAGGCGGCCTGTGCCTCGGCTATCCGAATTTGTTCGTAGCTCTCCAGCAAGCTGGCGTGAGTCTGGCGGTACTGGGCCAGCAAAGTCTCCAGACGGTCGCGCTCAGCCCGGTCTTCAGGGGAGTTCCTCAGCGCGTTGATCTGTTCTGTCGTCTGCCGGATCTGCTCCTCCATATCCTGAAGCTGTTGCGCCAGGCTTGCCTTTGAAGCGGCATAGCGCGAGGATTGAATAGCTTCCGTCTGTTCAATGAATACCTGCACCAGCGTATTGGCAATAGCCGCGGCTTCTTCCGGGTCACGCCCCTCGACTTGTATCTCGATCAACTGAGTGTCTGGAACACGCCGTGCTGAAACCATCTCCTTCAGTGTATCAATGTCGTATCCCAGCTCAAGCCGCTCGATGGTTGCCTCAAGTATAGGCTGCTCAGTCAGCAACTGGGCATAAGTACGTGCCCGCCGCTCGCTGGCCAGCAACGAGTTGTAGTCATCAGTGCCTGTGTAGGGAGCCTCGTCAATCAGCAGGGTGGTTGAAGCGGCGTAGGTTGGCGCAATGAAATGACTGGCTCCAAATGCTAATGCACCAGCCAGTATGGCGGCCAAGATAAGCAACCATAAGTGCGACCAGATCAACAGCAGGTAGGTTCTGGCATCTACAGACGGGTATCTGCTTGATTCATGAGTAAGCTCGGTTTGCATGATTCTTCCCATCCAGACATCACATCACGAGGTTGATAAGTTTCCACCAACGTCTTAAGCATGGCATGGATGCCCGCCCTGTCCTGAGCACGGGCCGCCTCAAAGAGCTTTTCTAGGGCCGTGTCGAACGTCTCGTCATCATAGGTGGTTTGATGATTTGCCACGAAAATCTTGTTGTGCTTAGTAGCCGTCACGCCTTCTTCAAAGCTGAGTAGTTCCTCCGCCAGACGCTCGCCGGGCCGGATGCCGGTGTAGACAATGTCTATATCAACGCCCGGTTCCAAGCCGGAGAGGCGGATCATGTCACGGGCCAGGTCTACAATCTTGACAGGCTCACCCATGTCTAGGACGTAAATCTCACCGCTCTTGCCGTGTGCCGCGGCCTGTAGCGTAAGCTGAACGGCTTCAGGAATGGTCATGAAATAGCGTGTCATATTGGGATGGGTAACCGTTACCGGCCCTCCCATCTGAATCTGTTGCTTGAAGAGAGGGATTACACTACCGCGACTGCCAAGCACATTGCCGAAGCGCACTGACACATAAACCTGATCGGGCGGGGCTTTCCTCCCCGCCTGCGCCACTATCAGCTCGGTGACCCGCTTGGTTGCGCCCATGACGGAGGTGGGGTTTACGGCCTTGTCAGTTGAGATGTTAACGAAATGCCTGGCATTGTAGGCCAGCGCAAGATCAACCAGATTCTTGATCCCGCCAATGTTATTTAAGACCGCCTCGTCAGGATTGGCCTCCATCAGGGGAACATGCTTGTGGGCGGCGGTGTTGAAGACAATGTGAGGACGGTAGGTCCTGAAAATGTGCTCCAGCTTCCCTCGATTCTGGATGTCCACAATGATGGCAGGTGCCTTGAGATCGGGGAAACGGTATTCCAACTCTCGCTGGATTTCAACCAAGCTGTTCTCCCCCCGCCCGATAAGCAGAACAGCCGCCGGGTGGAAGCGTGCGACTTGCCGGGTCAATTCGGACCCAATTGAGCCGCCTGCGCCCGTGATCATCACAATACGTTCGTTCAAGTAGTCAGCTATGTCCCCTAGATCGAGGCGGGCCGGTTCACGCCGCAGGAGGTCTTCGATGCGCACGTCGCGTATTTCGGAGATGGACAGAAAGCCGTTTGTTGCCTCGTAGGCATGGGGAACAATGCGACAGCGTACTCCGGCCTCATGGGCAAGTTCGAATACACGGCGGACGGTGCCCCCGGAGGCCGACGGCATAGCAATGATCACCTCGTTGATGTGATGCCGTGTGACAACAAAGGGCAACTCTTCGATGCCGCCAAAAACAGGTAACCCTCCAAAGTACATGTGATGTTTGGAGGTATCTTCATCCAGCAGTCCAACAGGGTTCATCAAGGTCTGGGGGAACTGGCGCATACTCTCAGCCAGCAACACACCGGCGTCTCCTTCCGTTACGATCAACACACGCCGCTGGCTGTGTCCGGTCCTACGGCTTGCATTCCAAACGAAATATAGCCGCCATGCGAATCGCGCTCCGCCCAGCATCAGCAGAGCCAGCATCCCGTCCAGCAAGGGGATACTACGGGGGATCACAAGCTCGTCAGGCAGAGGAAAGGCGATCAGCAAAGTTGACGCAAAAAGCACGGTAGCCAGCCCGGTAGCCTTGATCAAGGTGAAGAGGTCCCAGACAGCAACACGGCGCCATATCTGCCGGTACAGACCAAAAACGTACACAAGGACGCCCTTCACGGGCAGTGTGAGCTGGGTGTACAGCAGGGCCGCGCCAATGTACTGTGGCCAGACCTCCGTCGGCAGGCGCAGCATAAATGCTATTGGCGCCGCCAAAGCCCACAACAGCACATCAACTAAAAACTTCGAGGACAGCCGGCCTATGCTTTTCGACATCCGACCCTCCTGACCGCCTCCTCCAAAGCACAGGTGACTGTTTCAATCTGAGCCTCGGTCAGATTGTTGTGATAAGGGAGAGCGATTGTTCGTCTGGATATAGATTCGGTTATGGGGAGTTCAACAGGCGCTTTGAGGTAATGCCGCATGTAAGGTTGCGTGTGGATTGGAGAGAAGTAGCCGCGTACAGGCACTCCCTGCTCCGACATAGACTGCATCACCCTGTCGCGGTCAAACCCGTCTGCCAGCGTGACAACATAAACAAACCAGCTCATCCGCACGTATGGCCTGACGATTGGCGGACGTACCCAGTCGTATACTTGCAGGCGGCGGGTATATCGGCTTGCCACTTCTTCGCGCTTCTGGAGGAACGTCTCGATCCGCTTCAGTTGAGATACTCCTAGAGCGGCAGAGAGTTCGTCCAGCCGATAGTTGTAGCCGAGCCGTTCGTGTTCCAGCCATGATCCCATCTCGTCCCGGCCCTGATTGCGGAGGCTTCGGGCGATGTTTGCGATCTCATCATCATTAGTCACGATCATGCCGCCTTCGCCAGTGGTGATCTGCTTATTGGGGTAGAAGGCAAATGCCCCTGCCCGGCCAAACTGCCCGATCATGCGCCCCTTATATTGCGCTCCTAGTGCTTCACAGCAGTCATCTATCACCGTCAGACCATGCCGATCAGCAATTGCTTGGATGGCATCCCATTCCGCTGGATGACCAAATACATCCACTACCATGATGGCTTTTGTGCGGGCTGTGATCTTGCGTTCCAAGTCCTCCGGGTCTATCGTGAAGGTGTCAGGCTCAATATCTACGAAGACAGGTACAGCCCCCTCAAAAAGGCAGACATTCACGCTTGCCGCAAATGTAAAGGAGGGGACCAGTATCTCATCCCCATCTCCAATACCCAGCGCTTTGATGATCAGGTGCAGGGCGGCTGTCCCTGAACTGACGGCTACAGCGTGTTTGACGCCAACGTAGCTGGCCATTTGCTTTTCGAATTCCAACGCATAGGGACCAAGAGCCAGCCGGCCAGATAACAGCGCATCCAGCACAGCCTGTACATCAGTCTGGTCAATATCTGGTGAAGACATTGGGATCAGCTCGGTCATTTCACTCACCTGATCACCTCAGCCGGAATACCGGCAACTGTGGTCCCTGCCGGAACATCGCGTATCACAACTGCCCCTGCCCCAACCACGGCCCAACTCCCTATGCTGACCCCCGGCAAGACCGCACTCCCAATACCAAGTAAAGCTCCTTCGCCAACCCGGACCCCGCCCGCTAGATGGACACCCGGGCAAATATGGGCATAGTTTTCTACTGCGCAGTCGTGGTCAATGGTAGCTCCTGTGTTGACAATTACATGCGCTCCGACCCGGCTGTCTGGCTGGATCACAGCCCCTGCGAAGACAACTGTGCCGTCTCCCAGCGTAGTAGACGGGTGGACATAAGCGCAGGGGTGAGAAACGCTGACCCATCTCATGGCTTCAAAGCGCAATGCGAGTTGCCGGCGCAACGAATTGTCACCTATGCCAATCACACCGAACGTGCCCTGCTCAGGGGTGAAGCTGGCGATACTGCCTGTGACAGGCACACCAAGCACGGCCTGCCCTTGCTTGGACGGGTCGTCATCACGCACTGCTGTAACAGCCCACCCAGCCGCCTGCAGGGTGCTGATCACAACTTTGGCGTGTCCCCCGCCGCCTAATACCACTACGATCCGCCGGGCTGGATCATTCATTGTCTGTCCCTGTAAAAACCGGCATGGTATGATGGGCGGGGGCGCTGATCCCCTCACGCCGCAGAACGGTCAAGACCGTCATAGCTAGAATCTTCAGATCAAGCCACAGGCTGTAGTGATCAACATACCATAGGTCATAGGCGAACCTCTGTGCCCAGGTTGTTGCGTTGCGCCCATTGACCTGTGCCCAGCCCGTGATGCCGGGTCTGACCTCGTGCCGCCGGGCCTGCTCAGGGGTGTATCGGTCAAGATACTCGATCAGCAAGGGACGCGGCCCGACGAGACTCATCTCCCCCTTCAGGACATTGAACAGCTCAGGTAACTCGTCTAAGCTGGTCTTCCGTAGCCAGAGGCCGAAACCGGTTAATCTGTCTGCATCGGGGAGGAGATTTCCTTCGGCGTCACAGTCGTTGGTCATTGTACGGAACTTAAGCAGGGTGAAGGGCTTCCCACAGAGGCCGGGGCGTTGTTGAAGAAATAAGATGGGCGCCCCTAACTTGAGGCGTACCAGAAGGGCAACCACTGCCATAACCGGCAAAGTGATGACAAGCAGAGGTATGGTGAGTGCTAGGTCCAGCAGGCGCTTGCCAAGACGACGGTACATGATTCCAGCCCCTACCCCCATGAATGATCAAATAATAAGAGCCAGCAGGGGTCTATTCACATCGTAACTTTCCGGGCAGGCAGTCACAATGGGGGAAAACCCCTATCTTCTGAATTCCTTCACATTTCTCAAGGAAACTTGAGAAATGGAGTGGAACTACAGGCAATTACTACTGATGTTTTTGGTTGATCCAGTTGTACAATCCTGTTGAGATCGGTGAAGGGGGCACTCGATTGGGCGTAGTTCAACCTTCCGGCGGCAGGAATGCCTTACGGCCTCTCAAGTCTTCAGCGGCTATCACACTGGCCAGTGTTGCCGGCATTGCCGCTACGTCAGTAAACAGCCTTATCTTAGCCTTTATGCTGGGGCCTTCCGGGGTGGGGTTAGTTGCCACTCTGATCTCGATCCCAACCATTGTGATCGTCCTGTCAAACTGGGGGCTTCATTCTGCCGGCCTGTACCATCTGGGACAGCAGAAATATGCTGACGTTGAGATCGTTTCAAGCGTGGTATGGATGGGAGTGGCCATCGGCCTGTTGCTTCTAGGTGCTGGGCTGGCGGGGATGTCTATCCTGACCCGCTTAATCCCGGAGGCACCCGCTACACCGATTTTTCTGGCACTGGCGGCCATTCTGCCGCAGGTATTACTTCTGTACTTTGGGGATATAGCGATAGGGTTAGGTAAAACAAGCACGGCTGTACTGATGCGTATCCTGCCCGGCGCCGGTTATTTGATACTGTCTCTGGGGCTGGTCGTCCTGTCCCGTCTAGGGGTGACAGGGGCGATGATCGCCTATCTGACAGGTATGTGGGGGGCGGCCACAGCCGGATTTGTATCGCTCTTTCGCTCTGGCGCTCTCCGTCTCACCGTGAGCTGGCCCTTTGTGAAAGAAGCCCTCCGCTTTGGTTTCCAGTCCCACATAGGAGATATTGCCCAGTATCTGGTTTACCGTCTTGATCTGCCGCTTGTCAGTTACTATGCCGGTCTGAGCGCCGCTGGCTACTATTCCGTTGCAGTACGGATTGCGGAACTGCTCTGGTTGCCGTCCAATTCGCTGAGGGCGGTCCTGCTGGCACATGTGTCTTCCTCACAAAACGCAGATGCAGATAAGCTGACGGCCCTATTGAGTCGGGTTTTACTTGTGTTCAGCGTGCTTGCCGCCATTCTCTTAGGAGCAGCAGGGCAGTTGTTGATAGGATGGATATTGCCTCAGTACCTTCCCGCTGTACCCCTGCTGTGGGTACTACTGCCGGGGGTCGTGACAGCCTCTGTATTTAGGGTGCTGATCGGCGATATAACAGGGAGGGGAACACCGGGGCGTGTTGCCCAGATTACGGTAGGCGGCCTGTTAGCCGGCTTGGCTCTCTACCTGATCTTGATCCCCCGTCTTGGGGCAATGGGGGCGGCCCTGACATCCAGTGTCCTCTATTTCGGCGAGTATATCGTGGTCCTGATCGTGCTGGCCAGCCGAAGCAAAATGCCGGTAAGGGATTTTGTATTGATCCGCAGGCAAGACCTGAGTGTTATGATGGGGATTGCCCGGCGCAACGCATCCAGTGTAACCGCCGCTCTCAAGGGAAGCTGGATTCATGTGGGGAATACAAGGCGATGATAATCCTGACCCTCATCCTGACATTGATGGCGTTCGGTATGGCATGGCTTTCAAAGCGCCGCTACGGTGACATACTGGCACCACTAGGTCTGTTCAGTATGGTCTGGTTTGGGATGCTGGCGCTGGAGACGATACCTATCGTTTCCTACACGCCTGTCTCAGCGCCAACGTGGATTATGCTGGTCGGAGCAGGCATCACCTTTGCTGTTGGCGCTTTGCTTGTCTCACCCCCCTCGCTGAATCCCTCGCGGCCAGAGGGGGTCTCTGCCGGGCAGGGACGCTCTCACCTTCTGGGCATTGCGTTGATCTTTGCGATAGGGTTGATTGGAACAGGGTCTTTCATCAGCTTGGTCAACAATCTGCTGGGATGGCAGGTGGTGCTTGAGGACCCGCGCCTATTTTTATATACCCGCCGCTTTGGTGACTTAACCAAGCTGGGGGTCATTGGTATTGCTTATTCTTCTAACGTGGTCCTCCTTCCGCTAGTTGCCATGTACGTTACCAAGTACCGACGCATGCCGACCTGGCTGTGGGCTGTCGTCATTTATGCATTGGCTGTCATGCTGATGGACCCCTCGCGTACCATGTTGCTGGTTGCTCTTTCGTGGGCAGTCTTTGCGTGGCTCTATATGGAGCAAAAGCGGAGAGCGGCACATACCCTTGCCCTCGCGGCGTTGGCTGTTGGTTTTGGGGTGTTCTTCCTCTTCAGCCAAGCCCGACTGCTGAAAGGAACTTTTGGCCCGCAGAACTATTTGTACGATTACTCCAACCTCCGCAATACGCCTTTTGAAGGCTTCTTGGATGCGTACATTTACGCCACCGGCTCGGTGCCGGCTTTTGATGTATTTGTGAGGCGGGTTAATCTGGATGGCTTCACGTATGGATTCGAGACGTTCGGTCCTGTTTTAAGATTGGCCAATGTGATTGACCCCCGCGTGCTGTACCCGAAAAGTGTCAGGGATTTTTCCTTGATCCCGTTTCCTTACAACACCTACACATTCCTTGATGCCTTCTACAGCGATTTTGGGTGGCTGGGGGTACTGCTGGGGCCTTTCCTCATGGGGCTTGTCAGCCAGAACCTGTATCGGAATGCCAGAGAGAAGGGGAATTTCCTGAGTGTCTATGCGGCCTCTTGGATGGCTTCCATCCTGCTCTCTACGTTCAACGTGAACCGATTAACGTGGATCATCACGTGGTACTATCTATTCATCGGGATTGTCTTCAGCCTGTTAGCGGCAGGGTCAAGACGTGCGGTGAATGGCCGCGCTGTTTCTCCCTCCCCCGCCGCTAGTGTGATCCGCCATGATATATGACGCGAATCATACTCCCCGGAAGCATATCTCATGGATGTCTCAATTGTCATCGTGAATTACAACACCGCACAACTCTCTGTCGCCTGTGCTGAGTCGATCCTACGGCAGTCTCTCCGCTCGCAGATTGAGATCATCATTGTTGACAATGGATCGGAGGATGACAGTGTTCCCCGCTTCAGGGCGTTGCCTCCGCCGGTGAGGCTGATCGAGAATGGGGTCAATCTGGGCTTTGCGGCGGCCAACAATCGTGGCATTCGGGAGTCAACAGGGCGCTATGTCCTATTGCTGAACAGCGATACCGAGTTTTTGGATGCCGGCCTCGACAGCCTGATTGACTATATGGACAGCGACCCTTCGGTAGCGCTGGTCACCTGCCGCTTGCTTAACCCGGATGGCTCTACGCAACCCTCGTTACGCCGCTTCCCGACGCTGGTGTCGGCCTTCATGGATGCCTTCCTGCTGACACCGATTATGGTACGTATCCCCTTCCTAGCCCCTCTGACATTGCTGGAACAGGATTACACCAGCACTCATGAGATCGAACAGGCCGCCGGCGCTTTCCTGCTCATACGGCGAGGTGTGTTTGACCGTATCGGGCTATTGGACGAACGCTTCTTTGTGTATTATGAGGATGTGGATTTCTGCCTCAGGCTGAAGCAGAGCGGCTACCGAGCTGTCTATAGGCCGGATGTAGCTGTTCTGCATCGAAGCGGCGGCACTTTTCGCGGCCATCGAGTCGCGGCTCATGCCGCGCGGCTGACCAGTAAGGTCCATTACTTCAGCAAGCATCATCCTGAACAAGTCTGGATCGTGAAGATACTGGTGAGCTTTGAACTATTCTGGCGGACCTGTTTGGCACTGGCGTATGCGGTCTTCAGGCCTGCACAGGGTGACCGGCCAAACAGGATTTTTAACTCATTCCTCAGGACACTGAAGGCAAGCTGGTCTGTATGAGAAGACCAATACGAGTGATGCTCCTCAGCCCCTACCCGTTGGGAACAGGCAGTAGCCTGCGTTACCGATGGGAACAATACATCCCTGCCTTCAAGGCGGCTGATATCGAGTTGGATGTCAGGGGCTTCCAGTCTGTGGCGCTGTTTCGCAGTAGTCAGTATGGCACGGCCAAAAGATCACGGGCTGTTGAGCTGTTGCGTGGGTATCTAAGGCGCTGGCAGGATGTCCATGAGGCGTTGTCTTACGACCTTGTGATTGTCCAGCGTGAAGCTACACCTTTCGGCCCTCCTGTCTTTGAGCGCTGGCTTGCCAGACGAGGCGCCCCGCTGGTCTATGACTTCGATGATGCCCTCTACGTCCCGGCTGGCCGATGGATCAGGCGGCTGGCAGGCTGGTCACAGAAAACAGGTGAGATCATCTCGCTAAGCCTCCTGACCATTGCGGGCAACCACCTTCTTGCCCAGTATGCCCGCCAACACAGCCGGCATGTTGTCGTAGTGCCGACAGTTCCCAACCCGGATGTCTATACAGTTCCAGAAAAATCGCGGCGGGAAGTTACCGTGGTCGGCTGGAGCGGTTCACGTCTTAACACAGATGCGCTTGACCTGATTGCCAATCCTCTTCGACAGCTTCAGGCTAAGTATGACATGGAGCTGTGGGTAGCTGGCGATTCTGGGATCAAGATAGAGGGACTACGGGCTACCGGCGTGGACTGGCCCTTCCCGCTGGATGATCACCAGGTCTGGGAAGCCCTCAAGCCAATGGATATAGGTCTGATGCCGCTGGCTGACACCCTTTGGAATCGGGGTAAATGCGGGTTCAAAGCTCTGCTCTATATGAGTATGGGCATTCCTCCAGTCGTTTCGCCAGTGGGTATCAATGCCGAGATCATTGAAGACGGCTCTAACGGGTTTTTGGCCCGCGATGAAGCAGAATGGTACTCAAAACTAGAGGCACTTGTGATCAGCCCATCCCTGCGCAGTGAGGTAGGGCGGCGTGCCAGACAGACTGTTGAGCAGAGATGGTCGGCTTTACTCGAAGCCCCCCGCCTGATCCAGCTTATCAGGGAGACAGCACATGTTTCCTGAGCGGAAGCCGATTCGGTTGGTACATGTCATGACCGTTCCCCTTTCGCTCGGTTTCTTTCGAGGGCAGGTCAGTTATATGAAGGAGCGGGGCTTCGAGGTGCACATGATCTGCTCGCCGGGGGAGGCCCTTCAACGCTTCGGCGAGCAGGAGCAGGTGGCCGTCCATGCCGTCCCTATGAGCCGCCGTATTGCTCCCTTTAAGGACCTAGCGGCATTGGTCAGGCTCTGCCGCCGGCTCTCTCAGCTCTGCCCCCAGATTGTCCATGCTCATACCCCCAAAGGGGGTCTGCTTGGCATACTTGCCGCCCGCCTCACTGGTGTGCCGATACGGATATATCATATACGCGGACTGCCGTTTATGACGGCAAAGGGGTTCAGGCGGCTGATCCTTCGTCTCAGTGAGCGGACAGCCTGTCTGCTGGCCAGCCGGGTTTTATGCGTCAGTCATTCCATTCGTGAGATCGCTGTTGCCGAGAGGTTGTGTCCGCCTGAGAAGATCAAGGTACTTCTTCATGGGAGCGGCAATGGCGTGGATGCTGTCTCCCGCTTCAACCCGTCTTACGCCGATGAGGAACTGCGTCGGCAGGTGCGCGCTCAAGCCGGTATACCGGCTGATGCGCTGGTGATCGGCTTCGTGGGGCGTATTGTGCGCGATAAGGGAATTGCGGAACTGGCGGAGGCATGGCTGAGACTGCGCGACGAATTCAACGTGCTCCATCTGTTGCTTGTGGGGCCGTTCGAGCCGCAAGACCCTCTTCCTGAAGAGGTGGTTCTCCTGTTGCGAAGCGACCCCCGTATTCGGCTGGTTGATTTGGTTGATGACATCTTTCCCTTCTATGCGGCGATGGATATTGTCACCCTGCCATCCTACCGGGAGGGCTTCCCAAACGTTCCTCTTGAGGCCGCCGCCATGCAGATTCCGGTGGTTGCAACCCGCATCCCTGGATGTGTGGATGCAGTACAGGATGGCTTAACCGGTATGCTGATCCCCCCGCAGGACGCCGAAGCACTGGCGACAGCCCTGCGGATGTACCTGAATGATCCGGGGCTAAGGCAGAGGCACGGCAGAGCCGCCCGTGAATATGTGCTGGCCAATTTTCGGCCAGAGGACATCTGGGAGGCTCTGTACCGCGAATACAAAGACCTGTTGTCCCTCTCTTGTTGCAGGACCCTGTAGCGCTCATTATAGTCAGTCGCAGGGGACATATCCGGCAGAGAGCTTACGGGGAGGAAGGGTGTTACAACGCATCAGGCAGTGGTTGGCTAATCGGCAACGGCGGCATGTTGTTATCCTTGCCCTTGGGGTTGTTGCCTTAGCAATGGTGCTTTATACGGGCTATCGGATCAGCCGCACCCGATTCGACCTTCGCGATCCGCGCAACCGGGCATTTCTTCAGTGGTTCGGAGGTGATGAGCAACAGCGCCGCTCATTGATAACGGTTGTCCAGCGCGAGCCGTGCCCCGGCGCTCCATTCATCCTTCCTGCCGAGGGCTACATTGGACTGCTGTATGGCGACCCCCGCCCGCCTTATTCGGCCAGCCATCGCCATCAGGGTATTGACATCTTCAGCCCCGGTGAGCCGGGGGTAACACCTGTCTATGCCGCCTACGATGGTTACCTGACCCGCGAGTCAAACTGGCGCAGTTCACTGATCATTCGTGTCCCTGACGATCCGCTTCATCCGGGGCGGCAAATCTGGCTGTACTATACCCATATGGCCAATGCTGAGGGGACGGAGGATACCATCGAGGATGCTTTTCCCCCCGGAACGCATGAGCTCTTTGTCCAGCAGGGTACGTTGCTGGGCTATACTGGGAATTACAGCGGCAGTCCCCTTCGGACGGTGGCGGTCCACCTGCATTTCTCAATTGTGCTTGATGACGGCACCGGAAAGTATCGTAACGAGCTGGAGTTTGCCAACACAATTGATCCGTCGCCCTATCTAGGTATGGCGGTCAACTATGCTTGTGCGCCGGTTGTGCCGGTTTGTACTGATTTACCAACCTGTCCCGACAGCGTAGGCAGGTAGGGTCGCTTCACAACAAGGCTCATCGCCGAAGCGTGGCAATGAGCCGCTTGGGTATCAATAACAGGTCGAGGGCATCGGCGATTGAGGCAACGACAACATCGGCGGCCTGAAGGGCCTCTACGCTCAGGCCTTCTGGCCCAAGCACGGCGATTCCAATAGCGGCGGCATTTAGCATCTCTGTGTCGTTTGCGCCATTCCCTACAGCAACGGTATGCTCCGGCCTTAGCCGGCTGATCAGAGCGGCCTTCTGCTCCCTTTCCTGCCCCACCTTGATACGCACTGCTGATATTCCCAGTTCAGCTTCGATGCCGCTCAGAGTGCCGTGTGTATCAGCAGTCACCAGATGAATCTCAATCTGCCCGTGTAGCTTTTCCAGCCGCTCTGCAACCCCCTCCAGTAACATCCCGTCGGCGGCAAGTGTTCCGTTGACATCGAGGACAAGATGCTTGAGAGCAAAGTAGCCCCGCCCAGGAATCTCTAGGTCAATCATCTGTCAGCCATCCCTTTTCCCGCAGAAGGCGGGGCAGACTGGAGAGGTCGGCGGGCGGCTTGACAACCCTTGCGCCCCAAGGGGCTTCAGCACCGATATATACACAGCAGGAGGGATCGCTCCCTGTCATCCCAGCTATGTAGTCCCAGCTGATCCCTTCCAAACCGAACTGACCTATTTCGTCAGGGCCGAATGCCCGGCAGACCGGTTCGCCAAGTTGGTCTTGATCTAACAGGCCGCGTATAAGGGCGGCGGGCTGGTAGGCGGCAAGGATACTCAGCCCAAACCCCTGACGGGCCAGTTCCTTCAAGGCTTCCACTGAACGGGGCTTCCAACCTTCACAGCGTTGCCCTATCTCATAGGGGATTTCATCCAGATAGAGAGGAATGGCATCCAGCGGCGGCTCCGGCATATGCATGAGCCGGAAGAGGGCGCGGATGATCCGCCAGCGCCCCTCGCGCCACTGAGCCAGTGAATCCTGTCCATCGAGACTGAGATCAGCCCAGTAACTGTCCCAGTCAGCCACGATCTTCAGATAGGCATCCTGCCATGCGCCGGCGTCTTGACCATGATGAGCGGCCATCACACTTGCCAAGGCGGCGGGCATTGTTTCGCCCAGAGCATGGTGATCGAGCAATATCTCTAAGTGAAAGACAAGCATCAACATGATCAACTTCACTCAAGCAGAAGTCCCGATAACCAGCAGGTTTCGTTCAAAAGAGGTGAGGCTTTCTGAGCCGTCTGGTGTGATTACCATGTCATCCTCGATCCGGATGCCAAACTCACCAGAGAGGTAGATGCCCGGCTCGACGGTAAAAGTCATTCCTGCCTCCAGCAGTTCTGTGTTGCCTTCAACCATGTAGGGGCCTTCATGTCCCTCCAAACCAATGCCGTGTCCAGTGCGGTGGATGAAGTGCCGGCCCCAGCCTGCCGCTTCGATCACCTGACGGGCGGCACGATCTACCTCCTGGCAGGGTACACCCGGCGCGGCGACGGCCCGTCCGGCGGCGTTAGCCTCCTTGACAACTTCGTAGATTTCGCGAAGCCTGCTGTCAGGTTGCCGGCCTACCACGAATGTACGGGTGATGTCTGAGAGGTAGCCCCCTACACTTGTCCCGAAGTCGAGCAGAAGTACTTCACCCGCCTGTACTTCCCGATTACCGGGGACTCCATGCGGCATAGCGGCGTTTGGCCCCGAAAGCACAATCGGTTCTATGGGGATAGCCTCACCGCCTGCTTCCAGCAAAGCAACACTCAGCCGGCTCGCGATCTGACGCTCGGTCATGCCGGGCCGTACCTGCTCGATCAAGTGTTGGAGGGCCTGCTCAGTGACCCGGACTGCCTCCTGCATCAGGGCGATCTCAGAAGGGTCTTTTCTCAGCCGGAGGACATCCATCACTGGCCTGGCATCGGAGAGGGTAGCGTTAGGCAGATGACGCTGAACCAGTTTTAGCTCCATGACACGCATCCGCAGATACTCTACAGACAGGCTCTGGACTTCCGGCAACGCCATGGTGGCCTGTTCGAAAGCGCTGGCTGGGCCTTCTGTATCGGTGTAAGGAAATAGATGGATGGGGTAGAGGTCGTCCCGCTCAAACTTAGGGCGTTCCAGTTCGGGGATGGCAAACACCGGCTGGCCTTCTGCAGGGAAGAACCCCATCAGAGGGCGCTCCATCAGGTGAAAGTCCAGCCCGGTCATATAGCGCAAGTTAGCACCAGGGATCAGGGCCAGACAGTCAAGCCCGCGATCCTGTAGTTCCTTTTGTAAGCGCGTGAGCCGCTCCTGTAGCATGGTGATCGTTCCTTCCGATGAGTCAATACTTGATGCCGATCAGTTCAACTGCATCAATCTGATTCCAACCGCCTGCGCTGGTTGACTGATCGAGATAGATGGTCACTACCGAACTCTGATAATCAGCGTTCGGTATAGCAATGACTAGAATGAAAGGGCATTCTGCCCGCGGCTGAGGGACAGCCTCGTAGACGACATGCTCTTCGTTGTAAATATCTGTCAGGCTGACCCGCACAATGAAGCCGGGGTTGAACGTTTCATGAATCAAGATGCCGGTTGGTGTAACCAGTTGGGCATAGTACAGCCTTAGGGTGCCCTGTCCGTTAGGTAACGCTGTAGCCCACGCGGTTCTGAAGTTGCCGCATCCGCTTGTGTTAGGGGGGCCTGCGGCCTGAACAGCCGACCAGTCCAGCTCGCCCAACTGAGAGTCAGCTATTGCTGAGGCCGCAAACTGTCGGACAGATTGCTGGCCGGCCAGCGAGAGGGTAGGCGCCGCTTCAGTCAGGGCGGCATTGGCCGGCGTTTCAGTCAGATAGGCCTCAATGGTAGGCACGTACACGTTATACTGGGTGACGGCGGCATTGATCGTTGCCTGAACTACCTCAGGGTTGACCGCCGGGTTCCCGCCCAGCGAAAGTCCTACGACCACAAGGACAACACCACCTATCAGCAGGATGCCCCACCAGATACGCGGGTCTAACCTGCCGATCTTACGAACAGTGCGCCTGAACCATGTCAGCACGAAGCCAGCCTCCTGCCTTTCCAAGCAGTATAGCCATGTATGTCTAACCTGCCAAGCTGGTATTCCTGCCTTGTGACAGTCTGGGAGGTACTGTAAAATGAGAACAAGTGACCATTATCCAAAAGGGACTGAACATGAAACCCCGTCTGCCCGAAGGGCCGCCGCCGCTTCATGAGCGTGTGGAGCTGTCCGAGCAACAGATACAAAAGCTGGCAGAAGAGCTGGCCGCCCTGAGTGCCAGTCTAGACTCATTGCCGGTTGTGTTGTCGCAGGATGGTGAAGTAGTCGGCTTTGCTGGTACACAGGATGTTGAGATTGCTGACCGGATCGCCAAGATGGCTGATCGCATCTGGCGGGAAGGTGCTACCCGCATTGCACGTGAGTTAATTCGCTTTGAGGAAGAGACCGTCAGCGACATGTCCGAACGGTCTAACTTCCTGCTCTATTCAGCCCATCTTTCTGGCGCGTTGGTGCTGACCATCGGCTGGCAGATGTCTGTATCTCTGACGCAGGTCCGTGCTGAGGTAGCGGATGCCATAAGCAGTCTCAAACGGATATTAGCTGGATAGCTATTGTGTTGAAGGGTAAAGGAAAGCATTGGTAGACCCCGATAATTCTCCCTCTCTGCCGCCCCATCTTTATACGGAGGAGTACTTCCTCACCGCCTGTGAGGGATACGAGGAGTGGGTAACCAGCGAAGGAGAAAATCTCTCCCGCAGGCTGGCCTCTGCCTTTGCTGTGGCGGCGGTTGAAGCTGGAATGATGGTGCTGGACATCGGTTGCGGGCGGGGCGAGATTGTGCGCCATTGTGCCGGCTTAGGGGCAGATGTGTTTGGTATAGATTATGCGCCTGCCGCAGTCCGCATGACCCGTGACCTGATCAGAGCACAACAGGCGGGGAAAGACCGCCTGCCGGGCAGAATGGAGGTCGCCTGTGCTGACGCTAAGAACCTGCCCTTCCCCAGCCAGACGTTTGACCGTGTTCTTATGTTCGATGTAGTTGAACATCTCTACCCGTGGGAATTACACCAGGCTCTTCTGGAAGTGCACCGGGTTCTGAAGCCGGATGGACGGTTAATCGTCCACACTGCGCCAAACCGATGGTATCTTGAATATGCCTATCCAGTGGTGCGGCTGGTACGGATGCTGATGGGACAGGGCAAAGACTATCCGCGAAACCCCCGCCAGTTCGGAGTGGCTGTTAACGAGCATGTCCACGTCAATGAACAGAGTCTGTTCAGCCTGCGCCGAGTGCTGGCTGAGGCCGGCTTTACGAGTCGGGTGTGGCTTGACTCGCCCCCCCAGAACCGTCGTGAAGGGCCGATCCTCTCTGCGTTGCGCCATCTAGCCTTTAACTGGTTGCCATTCAACTGGTTCTTTGAGCGTGAAGTGTTTGCTGTCGCGACAAAAACGGGGAAGACCTGAGTATGCGTGATCGCCGGTCAGTAGATGACCTGACGATAGAGGAACTAGAACAGATTCTCCGCATTAAGAAACGTCAGGCACGGCTGGAACGTCTGCGGCGCTTCGAGCTGGTGGGCCGTCGTCAGCCCCTTCCGCTCCAACAGGACAACCAGCAACAAGAAGAGGAGGCTTCAGATCAGCCCCCGCCGGCCTTGCCCTATGAATCATTCATGTATCAGCAGTCTACCGGGGGATGGCGCGAGCGCAACCTGCGCGATAGGTTGCTGTTGGCTGTTGAGCTGGTAGCGGCGGCAGGACTGGTTGCCCTGCTTGTGTTCGTGGCGCTGACTCTGCGAGACTTGAACCGTGAGGCAGTGGCTTCCCAGCAGGGCGAGTTTGCTATCCTCCCAACCGCTTCACCTACGCCTCTCATCAGTGCAGTAGTACTACCCGGCGGCCACACCCCGCCTACCGCACCGGGCGGCGCCCAGCCCAATTACAACGAGGTACCCCAGTATCTCAGGCCCGTTGTTGAGCAACAGTTCTTGGGGCCGGTGATTGTGCCAACCTCCGGACCCGCTCAGGCCATTCGCATTCGTATTCCGGCTATTGGGGTGGATGCGCCTGTCGTTCAAGGAGATGGGTGGGAACAACTCAAAAGGGGAGTGGGTCAGCATCTTGGGTCGGCCAATCCCGGCGAGAGGGGAAATGTTGTTCTCTCGGCCCACAATGACATTTACGGCGAGATCTTTCGCTATCTCGATCAACTTCAGGAGGGCGATGAGATCATTCTACAGACCCTCACACAGGAGTTCGTCTATCGGGTCGTGTATTGGGAAATTGTCCCACCTACTGAGGTCAGCGTGATGGAGCCGACCAATGAGGCAGTGGTGACGCTGATCTCTTGCTACCCCTATCTCATCAATTCCGAACGAATAGTAGTCGTTGGCACGCTGGAAGAGTAAAATTGCTCCGCTCTACATCTTCTGCAGATAAGGGGAACTCCTGATATGGCCAAACGCACGACACGCAGCAAAAACACACGTCGTCTCCAGACCTTAGGTAAGGGGATGGAGACATCCGCTGGAGCTGAGGCGGGACGAAAAGCAGACCTGATGGTAGAGTATCGCTATGTCGTTGATGATCTTAAGCGCATCGGAGTGATCGCGGGAGTCCTCATCGCGGTGCTGGTGATCTTATCGTTCTTCCTGAAGTAGATTGTTGTTCCCTGAAGCGTGACGATCAACAAAGTCGGGGCGGTCGGACTCGAACCGACGACCTCTGCGTCCCAAACGCAACGCGCTGACCGACTGCGCTACGCCCCGATCTGCCTGCGAGTATACCGGTCTCCAGCTAAAACATCAAGGAGTGTAGTCACCTGGCGGCGTGAGGGAGGCATCCGGAAGAGGGGTAGGAGAAGGGGTTGGCGTGGGGTTGGCGCAAGCCTCGGTCGCGGCTCTGTACTTCTCACGCACGGCGTTGTCCTCTTGTAAGTCCAGGGCGGCCTCATACTGGACTGCCGCTTCGCAATGTGCCCCTAGCGCCGCTAGTTGATCGCCATAAGCAGTGTAGGCTTCCCTCAACCGGTTGGGTACATCACGGTAATTGGGAACTACATCATAGAGGGCCTGGAAGTTCTGGATCACAACCGGCCAGCTTAGCCCCCAGTAGGTACGCCCTGTAATGTACAGCGACGCAAAATAGCGTTCGCCCGCTGTCTGATCGTCAAGGGGGCGGATGGCCTCAGCCTGCTCCAGCAAGACAAGACCTTCTTGGATTCGGTCACCTCGTATATAGCTCAGTCCCAGCGTAGTCAACGCCTGATACAACATTTCCCTGACTTGAATCTGTTGGTAGGCAGGATCAAGGGCTTGGATTTGCTGTAAGCGGATGATAGCGTTTTCCCAGTCCTGACGGTTAAACAGGTCCTGTGCCTCAGCAAACAGTTCTTCAGGGCTTTGCAGAGGAACGAGCACAGGAGTCTCAATGATCTGAGGGGCGCCGTCCCCTTGAGCGAGGAGGCTTTCTGCCTCTGCCAGTTTCTGAGCCGCGCCCGGATAGTCAGGCACGCGCTCGATGATCCAACGGAAACGCAGAGCCGCAAGTTCGTAGCGCCCTTGCTGGAGGTCATTGATACCCAGACTATATTGAACATCCAGATCAGCAACAGTGGTTTGTGTAGCCTGAATGTTGCGCTGATTCTGCCCTGCGATGACTCCGCCGCCAGCCGCAACCGCCAGTGCCGCCGCCATAGCACAGGCAACAATGATCACCAGCGAGAGGGTAGACAAGACAAACTGCCTGCCGGGGTGTGGCGGCCCGGCATGAGGAGAGTCTTGTTGCAGGGGCAGAAGGTCGTAGTCGGGATTCGCGTCTTGCTTCACGCGCCGCATTATAGCGATTCGAGCGCGACTTTGTCCAACACTCGGCGGACAGGAATACTACTCTTGCTGGCCGCGGGGGTAATAGGGGTTGGTGCCGGCGGCGTGCTCAGTTAAATCCACTACTTCCTTGATTTCGGGCACGGCCTCCCGGATGATCCGCGATACCCCTTCCTGAAGTGTCATGCGGGCCATGCCGCACCCCTGACATCCACCGCTCATCAGCACATAGGCTACCCCATCCTGTACATCTACCAGCATGATGTAGCCGCCGTGAAGAGCTATACCAGGGTTGATCCGGTCGGCAATGACACGAGCTACAGCCTGAGCAATGGGATCGGTCCAGACGGGGTTGGGGTTGTCAATTTTAAAGCCGCCGCCGTCTGCGGTGCTAAAATCCACTGTTGCCCCTTCTAAGAAGGTAGCACTGATCGGATCAATTAGAACCTTGAAAGTGCCCATGTCCATTACAGTGTCATCGGGCAGGCTCGCTGTCTCTTCAACCGAGCGGAAATCATACAGGAAGCTGTCTGCACTGCGCCCCCTGATCGCCAGTCGTACAGCGAAGCCGCTCTGTCCCTTTTGGGCTAATATTTCGGTGATCTTGCTTTTTGCTGTTTCGGTAAAGATGAGCATCCATTTCTCCTGGGCAACTAATTGAGTCTACTAGAGTATAGCTGGAAAAGGGTGCTGGTAGTAATGAACACGCGGGCTACATCAACCTGCCTGGTTTGCCATGATCGGGGGGCATGTTATAATCGCGGCGCTTTACCACTCTCAGAACGGTGACATATTTCTACGTTCTCGGAGTGCAGTCGCGCCGGAGAAAAGTTTGTAACGATGGCAACGATTTCCAACCCGCTGGTCAGCATCATAGTCCCTACCTATAACGAAGAAGCAGACATCCCCTACGTCATGGAGGCGCTGACAAGATTAA
>DAOTYH010000081.1:0-4278 GCA_034435015.1 Anaerolineae bacterium
ACGTGCAGGGTTGCGACCGGGTCGAGCGCCGAACAGGGTTCATCCATCAGAATCACCTCCGGCCTGACAGCGACCGCCCGTGCGATGCACAGCCGCTGTTGCTGGCCGGGGTTCAGGTCGAGGGCCGAGCTGTCCAGCCGGTCTTTGACCTCCTCCCACAGGCCGGCGTCTTTCAGGCTGTCTTCCACGATCTGATCCAGTGCCTCACCGCCGCGGGCTATCCCCAGCACGCGCGGTCCGAAGGCCACGTTGTCATAGATGCTCTGGGGGAAGGGGTTAGGCCGCTGGAACACCATCCCTACCCGCTGGCGCAGGTCACTGACATCCACATCCGGGTCGTAGATATTCTTGCCGTCCAGCAGGATTTCGCCCTCAGCCCGCGTGCCTTTGATGGTGTCGTTCATCCGGTTGAGCGCCCGCAGGAAAGTGGATTTGCCGCATCCGGAGGGGCCGATCAGAGCTGTGATCTGGTTGCGCTTGATGGTCAGGTTCAGGTCAATCAGGGCCTGAAAGTCTCCGTAGTAAAAGTTAAAATGGCGGACTTCGATCTTATCGGGTGTGTTCTTATCGGGTGTGTTCATCCAAACCGCCCTGTCACATAGTCTTCGGTGCGTTTGTCCTGCGGGGTGGTGAACATCACACTGGCCTGATCCACCTCGATCAACTCACCGTCCAGCATAAATCCGGCCCGGTCGGCCACGCGGGCGGCCTGCTGGACGCTGTGCGGCACCATGATGATGGTATAGCGTTGTTTAAGCTCCTGAAGCGAGTCCTCCACAATGCCGGTCGAAAGCGGGTCAAGGCCGGAGGTAGGGTTGTCCAGCAGGAGGACTTCCGGCTCCAGCACCAGACTGCGGGCAATGCACAGCCGCTGTTGCTGTCCGCCGGAGAGGGCGAAGGCTGAGCTGTCCAACCGATCTTTGACCTCCTCCCATAGGGCGGCCTGTTTGAGCGAGCGCTCGATCCGCTCTTCGTGGATGGCCGGGTTGTGGATACCGGCTACCTTCAGACCGTAGGTCAGGTTATCCCGGATGCTTCCGGGCAGAGGGGTAGGGATGGCAAAGACCATCCCGATCCGGCGGCGCAGGGCAGCGACGTCCGTCCCGTGCTCGAAGATATCCTGCTCGTTGAACAGAATCTTGCCCTGATAGCGGGCGTTCTCAAACAGGTCAGACAGGCGGTTGAGCAGTCGCAAGAGGGTAGTCTTGCCGCTGCGTGCCGGCCCGAACAGCACAAAGATTTCATTGCCGGCAATATCCAGCGACAAGTTCTTAAGCGCCTGCGTGCCGTCAGCATAGGTGAAGGATACGTTCTGGATCGAAATCTTGGGCGGCATGGCCTGCTTACCACTCCCGGCGGCGGCGCATCCGGGTACGGACGATTGATGCCGCCAGTGTCAGTGAGAGGACAAACAGCAACAGCACCAGTGCCGTGCCAAACTGAATAGACAACGGCATGCCGGGGACTTGAGTAGAGATGACGTACAGATGATAGGGCAGGGCCATCGTCTGGTCGAAGATGGAATGGGGCAGTTCGGGCAGATAGAAAGCGGCTACTGTGAACAGCAGAGGGGCTGTCTCTCCGGCGGCGCGGCTCAGGCCCAGGATGACGCCGGTCAGGATGCCCGGCAGTGCCTGCGGCAGTACCTGACGCCAGATAGTCTGCCAGCGTGTGGCTCCCAAGCTCAAGCTGACCAGCCGGAAGCGCTGTGGTACGGCTAGGATGGCTTCTTCTGCCGTGCTGATGACCACCGGCAGGGTCATGATACCCAGCGTCAGCGAGCCGGCCAGGATCGAAGTGCCGAGCTTCATAAAAAGGACAAACGCCCCCAGCCCAAACAGCCCATAAACGATGGAGGGGATACCGGCCAGATTGACAATCGCCAGCCTGACCAGACGTGTCAGACGGTTGTCGCCGGCATACTCAGCCAGATAGATGGCTGTGCCAATGGCCAGGGGGATACAGGCAATGGCCGTACCAAAGGTCAGGATGACCGTCCCCAGAATGGCAGGCATGATGCCGCCCTGTGTCATCCCATTGTAGGGCGGGGCTGTCAGAAACTCCCAGCTTAGTGTGCCGGCTCCCCTGACCACGATGTACAGGATCACCAGCACAACCGGGATGACAATCAACACGGCTACAGTCGTGATGACGCCGACAGCGATCTTCTGGACCTGTTGCCGCTTCATAACTGCCCTCTTTTGCGCCGGCTGGCCTGCCCGCCCACCAGACGGCCAGCCAGCGAATTAATAGCGAAAGTGATGATGAACAGCACGATCCCAATGGCAAACAGGACGTTATAGTGCAGACTGCCCCGCGCCACCTCGCCCATTTCGGCGGCAATCGTAGCGGTCATCGTGCGGACAGGCTCAAAGAACATCCCCAGCCCAAAGGCGGGGACGTTGGCGGCATTGCCTGTTACCATCATGACGGCCATAGTCTCCCCGACAGCTCGGCCAATCCCCAGCATGACGGCGATGACCAGCCCGGAGCGGGCGGCAGGCAATACCACCCGCCAGATCGTCTGCCATTGTGTAGCCCCGATGGCCAGCGCTCCGTCACGATATTCTTTGGGCACAGCGTAAAGCGCATCTTCGGAGATGCTGATGATAGTTGGTAAAGACATGTAAGCCAGAATCAGCGAGCCGGTGAAGGCTGTCAGGCCGGTAGGTGCGCCCAGCCGCTGGACGAGCGGAGCCAGCGCCACCCACCCTAGAAAGCCCAGCACAATCGAGGGGATGCCTGCCAGCACCTCGATCAGCGGCTTTAGGATTTCGCGTTGCCACTGGGGGGCAATCTCGCCCAGGTAGATGGCAGTGATCAGCCCCAGCGGGACAGCCATGATCACCGCCCCCGCCGTCACCAGAATCGAGCCGACGATCAGCGGCCATAACCCGAACATCCCTTCGATAGGATACCAGCGACTGCCAAAGAGCTGAGGCAGGGGAACTTGCAGGAAGGTAGGGATGCCCTCACGGAGGAGGAAGAAAAAAATCAGCGCCACGAACAGGATAGCGGATACCCCCGCCGCCCCAATCAGGCGCTCGATCAGGAACTCAAACCACTTTGCCCAGAACGGCCTGCCAGCCGGCGGGGTCTGTTCAGCCGCTCCTTTGTGGGGTTTGGTGTCTGTGTGTGCTCGTGTGTCTGCGTGTGTGGCCATGTGTGTGCTTATTTATGGTGACGGCAGTGGGACAAAGCCCAGCCGGGCTACAATTGCCTGCCCATCCGGCCCCCTGATCCAGTTGATATAGTCGGCGATCACGCCGGTCGGCTCGCCGGCAGTGTACATATACAGATAGCGGGATAACGGATAGCTCCCGTCCGCCCCGGTTGCCACAGAAGGATAGATATAGGGCGAGCGGCTGTCTCTAGCGACGGCGATCAACTTTTCTTCCTCCGCTGAGACATATCCCAGCCCATCGTAGCCGATGGCATTGGGGTTGCGGCGTACCTCACTGGTGATGCCAACCGATGAGGGCATCAACAGGGTCTGGGGGGCAAAAATGTCCGGGTTGTTTTTGTCCCCCTTGCGGATGACCTGCTCCAGAAAATAGGTGTGTGTCCCTGAGTTGGTCTCGCGCGAGACCAGCACAATCGGCGCGTCGTTCCCGCCCACTTCGCTCCAGTTGGTGATGCGTCCGGTGAAAATGTCCGAGAGCTGGTCAATGGTCAGCTCACTGACGGGGTTCTGCCTGTTGACGATCACCGCCAGCGCGTCAATGGCAACTGGTATCTCGTACGGCTCGATCCCGTTGGCGCGGGCGGCGGCGATCTCTTCCTCTGACATCCGGCGTGACGAGTTGGCGATGTCTACTGTCCCGTTGATCAAGGCGGCGATGCCTGTCCCCGACCCGCCGCCGGTTACGGCAATAGAGACATTCGGGTTAACTTGCTGGTAGGCTTCGGCCCACGCCAGCGCCAGGTTGACCAGTGTATCTGAACCTTTGTTTTGAATAGCACGCTGATCGCCCAAGGGAATGGCTGTGGTCTCGGCGGCTGGCTGAGCAGGGGTACAGGCTGTCAGTCCCAGCCATGTCATGCCAATCAAACAGCCGGCAGATAGGATCAGGCGTATCGTATAGCCCGGCATCATGGGCTCCTATGGGGCAGGCACTCGGTATGGATGTTATTGCGCCGAAAGAGTATCCTAACCCCTTTATGTTAAGAGCATGTTAAGACAAGGGAAAAAGAAACAGGGGCACATGGCCTGTATGCCCCTGTTGTGCTCAGCGCGGCTGGAGGCCCTTAAGGCTGCCACATAGGGTTGAAATCTTC
>DAOTYH010000082.1:0-12004 GCA_034435015.1 Anaerolineae bacterium
TGCTGTTTCCCTCTTCGTCTTTTGCTGGAACCAACGCCAACTTCACAAACAGCGCTTCCCTGCTTATCCTACCTGCCTCATTGATTTCGTGGCTCCAGCTTTTTAGCCACTCCCCCACATTGGGCAACCTTGACCGCTCAGTTTTTGTTATGATATAATTCTGTTATCGTCAGTTCTGCCTCTGTAGGATGAGGCTCCTCAACTGAGTTTGTTGGCTGGTGTAAGGGCGTCTTCTCTGAGAGTGCGCCCTGTCATATTTGTTATCACTCGTTGTTGCTGGTACATGTCATCTGTCAATGGTAGTGTATTGTGAGTAACCAGACCCGTTCCGACACTCGCCTCCTGCGCCTGAATGTGGGCTTCCTTCTCAAAGAGGGGGCTGGTTATAGCCGGGAGTTTGTCTTCGATGAACCGGGCATCCTGCTCCTTGAGGATGTGGCCGTTGAAGGGTTACATGGGACCCTGCGCCTGACGCGGACCCCGCAGGGGATTCTAGTTCAGGGCACCCTGCATACCCAAGCCGCCGCAGAGTGCGTACGTTGTTTAGCCCCTTTTTCACTCCCCTATGACGTGACGTTCTCTGACCTGTTCACTTACGATCCTAACACATTTGTCGCTAGAGACCCTTACAACCCCTATGTGGTTGATGAGGGCGGGTTTATTGATCTTACCCCCATCATGAGAGAGGAAGGTATCCTGGCCTTGCCCATCCAGCCCCTGTGTGCACCAGATTGTAAGGGGTTATGTCCTACATGCGGGCAGGATTTAAACGAGGGGACCTGCAATTGTGAGCGGGAGCACATCGATCCCCGTCTTGCCTCTCTCCGTGCCTTGCTGGATGACTAAAAAGACAACATCGGCCTCTGGTCGGTGTTGTCATATTCTGGACAAGTGTAATGGTACAGACCGCACCTGTAACGGGTGAGGGAGTTTTTCATAGGTGTTGAATGGATTGGAGACTCTATGGCTTACGACGGGAATAGAGACTTTGAGTTAGTCGCAAACCTGTTAGAGAAGGCTGAAGTGCAGGGTTTCCTGACGACCGATGACATCCTTGACGCACTGCCCGAAAATGAGGAGGGCATGGAACAGGCTGAGGAAGTTCTGGTTGCCCTCGCGGCGGCAGGAATTACGATCTACGAAGATTTGGAAGATGTTCCTTTAGATGCCAAAAAGGCATTGATCGGGGAACTGGAAGAGCTGGACGATGAGGAGGAAATAGACGAGGAAGAGGACGGCGCTGATTTACCCTATGAGCTGTCAGAACTCTCCGACTTCCCTGTAGATGACGACGCATTTGATCTTGATCTCTCCGGTATAGCCTCAGATGACACGGTTGGCCTTTACTTGAAGGAAATGGCGCAGGTCCCGCTCCTCTCAACGGAGGAAGAAGTTGAGCTGGCCCGCCGTCTGGAACAGGGGCTTCTTGCCTCTCGGACGTTGTGTCACCCGAACGGCCTTTCTCCGGAGGAGCGCGAGCATCTGCAAAGCGTCGTGGAGGATGGCAAAGCCGCCCGCGAACACCTGATCAAGGCCAATACCCGGCTGGTTGTCAGTATTGCCAAGAAATATATTGGCCGGGGTGTTCCCTTCCTTGACCTCATTCAAGAAGGCAATCTTGGTTTGATGAAGGCAGTCGAGAAGTTCGATTACCGGCGGGGGTATCGCTTCAGCACCTATGCAACATGGTGGATCCGCCAGACGATCACCCGTGCCATTGCTGATCAGGGACGCACAATCCGTGTGCCGGTTCATATGTCCGACCGTATCCGCCGGCTGTACAAGGCGGCTCGTCAGCTTGAGCAGGCTAATGGCCGTAAGCCTACCCCTGAGGAGATCGCTGACCTGCTTGATCTGGAGCCGCGAAAGGTCCAATGGATGCTGAAGGTGAGCTGGCAGCCCCTTTCGCTGGAGCATCCCGTGGGTGAGGAAGAGGACAGCGAGCTAGGCTCATTCATTGAGGACGACACAACACCTACCCCCACCCAAAGCGTTCAGGACAACCTGCTACGTGAAAAGGTGGAAGAAATGCTCGCCACGCTGACCCCGCGCGAGGCACGTATCTTGCGCCTGCGTTTTGGTCTTCAGAACGGGCGCAGCTACACTTTGGAGGAAGTGGGGCAGAAGTTTGGCCTGACCCGTGAACGCATCCGGCAGATCGAAGGTAAGGCGTTACGGCGCTTGCGCCATCCTCGTCGTTCCCGCCAGCTACGTGACTATCTGGCTTAGAGGGATGTGACTGAGAGTCTGACAGGCGTGCGGCTTCCCCCGTGCGCCTGATTTTTGTTGCCAGTCGAGTCGCCTATGATAGAGGGTATCCTGTTCCTGACCCAACTCAGCTTCGAAGGGGAGACCTATGACCACAGTACAAGCCTCTGCTTCCTTTGCCCAGATTGATGAACGAGAATACAAGCGGCGTATTCGCGCCTGGACAATGTATGATTGGGCCAACTCTGCCTTTGCCACAACGATCTTGGCGGCAGTGTTGCCGGTCTACTACAGTCAGGTGGCCGGTGCGACACTCCCCAGCGAGGCGGTAGCGACGGCCTACTGGAGCCTGGGGCTGAGCATCTCTCTCTTTATTGTGGCAATCCTGTCGCCTATTCTCGGCACTGTCTCTGATGTGATGCGCGGCAAGAAACGCTTTTTAGCCGTCTTTGCCGGGCTGGGGATTGTCTCTACGGCGCTCCTGGTCCTTGTGACTACTGGCGATTGGCTGCTTGCTTCCGTGTTGGCTGTGCTGGGGCGGGTAGGGTTCAACGGTTCGATTACCTTCTATGATGCCCTCCTGCCGCATGTTGCAAAACCCGAAGATCAGGATAATGTATCGGCTCGCGGCTATGCAATGGGATACTTGGGCGGCGGGCTGTTGCTGGCGATCAATGTGGCTATGATTCAGTTCCTGCCCGGCACATGGGGGGCGCGGCTCTCATTTTTGAGCGTGGCGATCTGGTGGGCTGTCTTCTCCATTCCCTTGTTCTTGCGGGTGCCGGAACCGCCCGCCGCAACGGCGGCCTTAGCTCCCGGCGAAAGCGTCATCACTGCCAGCTTTGGGCGGCTGTGGGCTACGCTGAAAGATATTCGGCGCTACAGGGAACTGTTCAAATATCTGATTGCCTTCCTGATCTACAACGACGGGATCGGTACGATCATTGGCGTAGCGGCCATCTATGGCGCGGAGCTGGGCTTCGGCACGATTGAGCTGATACTAGCCCTCCTGCTGGTACAGTTTGTGGGGATACCTTTCAGCCTGATCTTTGGGCGGTTGCCCAGCAAAACAACCAAGCGGCGTCCGGCGTTTCTCGCTTTTGTGATCTTCAACATCATCCTTCTACCGTTGGGAGGCATTGTGGGGGCGCGTGTGTTGCCGGGTGAGATCACAGGCGGCCCGCTCCCCCCCTATCAGGCTACCGAGACGGCGGTAGGGGAGGGCGTCTATCTGGCTACGGATGCCGCATTGCGTACTAGCGGTGACTGGGAAACTGTCACGGTGCCGGCCTCAGAGATCGGAGGGGATGCGGATGTCATCTATGCGGTCAGTGCGGACCCCGCCGGCAGGTATGACTTCACCTTCAACGGGCAGAAAGTTTCCATCATCTACAGCACTGGGCCGGATCGAGGTATCTGGGCGGTTGAGATAGATGGCCAGCCTCTCATTGACGAAGATACAGGCCGCCCCCTCACAATTGATGCCTATAACCCGACCGTGCGTTATGGTGAGCGTGAGACGTTCACGGCCAGCGCCCCTGGAGAACATACTCTCAGCGTGATCAACACCGGAGAGCGGAATCCGGCCAGCAGTGGCAATCTCATGATCGTAGCCCAGATCGAAGTCCTGCCGCCCATTCGTCAGAGCAATCTGGGGTTGATCATTGCCCTGATCTTTGGCCTAGAATTGGCAGGGGTGCTGTTTGCTTTGGCGGCAGGAAAGGCGCTGTTCACCCGTCTGGCAGACACGCTGGATACCAAGCGCAGTATCATTCTGGCGTTGATAGTCTATGCCGTGATTGCAATCTGGGGGTTCTTCCTGAACTCAACAATCGAATTTTGGTTCTTGGCGTGGCTGGTGGCCATCGTGCAGGGCGGCAGTCAAGCGCTCAGCCGCAGTCTGTACGCCGCGATGTCGCCGGCGGCCAAGAGCGGCGAGTTCTTCGGCTTGTTCGCCATCATGGAGAAGTTCTCGTCTCTCATCGGCCCGCTTCTGTTTGCGGCGGCAGGCTTACTGCTGGGTAGCAGCCGCTGGGCAGTCTTGAGCCTGATCGCCTTCTTTTTCATTGGTATCGCCTTGCTGACCCGCGTCAATGTCAGCGAGGGACGGCGTATCGCACAGGAGGAGGATGCCGCACTGCTGGGGACAACAGGGGAAAGCTAGACCAAATCCCCTGAGGGGTGATGGGGGAGGCACTCTGCCTCTCCCCTGCATCGCCCCGGCCTCCCAGCGAGACAGGAGACAGAGAAAAGCTATTGACCACCGACCAATGTGTGCTATATCTTATGGCGTTCGCCTCATTACATGGTCTAGGAGAGGAAAGGTGTGGGTCGCGAACATGTAGGTCGGTTGAAGGCCCGGTGTCCGGAATGTCTTGCTCCGATCTGGCTGAAGGATAATGTCGAGTTGTGGGACCCGGTGACCTGCCCGGAATGCCACGCAGCTTTGGAAGTCTCCTCCCTGCGGCCGCTCCAGTTGGACTATCTGGAGACAGGCGGCGGGGGAGATGACGATGAAGACGAAGAGGATGACGAACAGTAACGTACAGAGGGAAGTTGCTTGATGCGGCACTATCTTGTCGCAACAGTGGTCTGCTTGGTGTACTTGATGGCGGGGGGCGGGTTGCCCGGCCATATGGGAACAGCCCGTATTCCTGACCGGCCCGCCCAACAGGCGGGCACTGCCCAGATTTGCGTGGCCCTGTTTGATGACCTTGACGAAGACAGCCTGTGGACGCAGGGCGAACCCCTGCTGGCGGGGGGGACTTTCAGTCTTTCCGGGCCGGTCTCTGGGATGTATACCACCGATGGGGTCAGCGAGCCTTACTGCTTCACCGGGCTGACTGCCGGTGACTATGTGGTCTCGGTTGTGCCGCCGCCGGGCTATTACCTGACGAGTCTGGAACGTATTCCGGTTACGCTCTCTAGCAGTAGCGGCGAGATACGTCTAAGCTTCGGCGCCGCCCTCCAAGGCCCAAACTCCCCCCAGTCTGGTGATCAGCAAGCCGCCCCTGCTGGCGGCAGTAACTTTCGTGTGAGCACAGTGCTGATCGTGGTAGCAGTAGCCGCTATTGTTCTGGTGGCTGTTGGGGCGGGTGCGGGGGTCTTTCTGCTGATTTACCGCAGGGGCAGATGAGATTAGTAAAGGGGGCACATCTGCCGTGCCCCCTCCTCTTTACCCCCGTTGCCCTTTAACTTGCTCCACATAACGCAGGATGTCCTGAGCACCCTGCCGTGAGGATTCAGCCTCTGCCCCCAGCATAGCGGTCAATTCCTCGACTCGGCTCTCGTAATCGAGCTTTTCCACCCGTGCGACCGTGCGCTTGTTCTCTAGGTGCTTCTCAACCTTGAAGTGGGCATCGCCAAAGCCGGCCAACTGAGGCAGGTGTGTCACGACCAGCACCTGATGATCGGCGGAGAGCGCCCAGAGCTTCTGCCCCACTACAGCTCCAATACGCCCCCCTATGCCTGAGTCGATCTCGTCAAAGATCAGGGTGGGGGTTTCATCCGCCCTTGAGAGCACGGTTTTAAGTGCCAGCATGATCCGTGAGGTCTCCCCCCCTGAGGCAATACGTGCGATGGGCTTGAGGGGTTCTCCAACATTGGGGGCGATCAGAAATTCAACGCGGTCAATGCCGGTCGTATCGAAGGCCACACGGTAATCACCGACCGGTGCTCCGTCGGGCGCATCAACCTGCTCAATCGAGACGCCGAAGCGTGCCTCCTGCATCCGGAGATCGGCTAGTTCAGCCTCTACCGCCCGTGACAGCCTGTCTGCCGCCGCGGCACGTGCGCTTGATAAGGCCGCCCCTTGTGCCCCGATCTGGGCCAGCAGGCGGGCCTCTTCCGCCTCCAGCTCCTGAATGCGCTCGCCGCTGTGTTCAATGCTCTCCAGTTCACGGCTGGCCTTGCTGGCCGCTTCGAGCAGGTCCTCGACGGTCTCACAGCCATATTTGCGCTTGAGGGTGTTGATCCGATCTAAACGCAGTTCGACCTCGCTCAAGCGGGCTGGGTCAAACTCAATATTCTCCTGATAGTCCGCTAAACTGCGGGCAAGGTCCTCAGCTTGAATCGAAAGTGTTTCAGCCAGATCGGCGAGCGCCTTGGCGGTGTGATCTATTTTCACCAGCCGTGCCAGCGCGACAGCCGACTGACTCAGCAGGTCAGTAGCAGAAAACTGGCCTTCCGCCGACTGGTAAATAGCGCGGTAAGCTTCGCCCGCCAACTCAGCTAACTGTTCGGCATTAGCCAGCCGTTTGGCCTCCTCCCTCAATATCTCATCTTCGCCCGGCTTCAGGTTAAGGCTGGTGATCTCCTGGACGCGGTAGGACAGCAAGTCTGCCTGTTGCCTGAGCAACTGTTCATCGTAGATAAGCTTGCGTAGCTCGGCGCGAACCTTCTCTACCTGCCGGACCAGTTCGCCAAAGGCGGCCCGCTGGGCACTCAGGCCCCCGTACCGATCAAGCAGTTCCAGATGAAAAGCCGGCTTGAGCAGGGAGAGATGTTCGCTCTGACCATGAATATCAACCAGTCGTTCCCCGATCTCTTGAAGGATGTTTAGGTTAACAACACGCCCGTTAATCCGGCAGATACTGCGCCCCCCGCGCCGCACCTCACGGGTAACAACCATCACATCAGGGGAGTCGCCCTCTAGGCCTTCTTCTGCCAGCCTCGCGCTGACATATTCCTGCACTGCTCCCCGCCCTAGATCGAAAATACCCTCAACCAGTGCTACCGAGGCCCCTGAGCGGACCACGTCGCTGTCGGCCCGCCCCCCCAGCAGGAGCGAAACAGCGTCCAGAATAATGGATTTGCCCGCCCCCGTTTCGCCGGTCAGAACGTTGAAACCGGGGGCAAACTGGAGGGTGATGTGATCAATGATGGCAAAGTCCTTAATTGTAATCTCACTGAGCATAAGTTTTTGCTACCTGTTTGTCTCTCTCACAGTATTTTGTTGCGCCCTATCCGCAGTCGCCCCATTGCCGCGCCGGTTGCCACGACTACGTAGATCAGCCACGCAATTGAGAAACCGGAAACAACGAAAAGCGGTAAGGCGGCCAGCAATGCGCCGAGAATGATCGCCCCTGCTACAGCCAGCCATGAGAAGCGCCCCCGCCGTCTGCTGACTACCCGATGGGCCAGATCGGCGATCAGCGCGCCTGCCGCTGAGCTGGCGGCCACAGCAATAAACCATCCCCACAGACCTAACCCGAAACCGATCAATCCCACCAGGCCGGCGGCTATGGCGCTCAGGGGCAGGCTGACGGCGGCTTGAATCACTGGATCAAGGGGCTTCGAGTTGTAGAAGACGGATTGCTGACCCCGCACGCATTCCCTGCAACGATAACCAACGGGTGTCAACACGGCACAGCGGGTGCACATCGGGCGGCCGCATTTGTTGCAGTGCAGGGAGGTCTCAACAGTTGGATGAACAGTACAGTACTCTTCCCCCTCTATGGGGGCGGCAGGTGTTTCAGCCATGATGCTCTTCCCGTTATTCCATATTCTCTGCCATGCGAGGCTCCAGACGTGCCAGCAGGGAGTGGTAGAAATAGGTGCGCTTACCCAGCCGGACAAAATGGCTGATGTGCTCACTAGCCCGCACATCAATGCGGTCACCATCCTTAAGCTCATACTCGAACTGCCCGTCAACCGTCAGGATGGCTTGATGATCGGTGTGGATGCTCACCCCAATCGTCGAGCCTTCCGACAGCACAATGGCACGGTTGAGGGTCAGATGAGGCGCAATAGGGATCATCAAGATATTGCGAAGCTCTGGCGGCAGGATCGGCCCGCCGACGGCCAGTGCATAGGCCGTTGAGCCGGTTGGTGTCGCGACAATCAGGCCGTCGGCGACGTAGGTAGTCAGCCTGTCTCCGTCTATATCTGTCTTCAGGCGCACGACACGTGCCAGTGACCCCCGGCTGATGATCACATCGTTCAGCGCTAGATATTCCCCCCGCAGTTCCCCGTCCCGCCGCATCTCAGCTCTCAGCATCATACGATGTTCAAGCCAGTAATCTCCCGCTACCACGCGCGGCAACAGATCGCGCCAGTTGGTGCGGCTGAGTTCGGCCAGAAATCCGACGCGCCCCATGTTGACAGCCAGGATTGGTATATCGTACCCTGCCGCCATCCGCGCCGCCCGCAGGATGGAGCCATCCCCTCCCAGCACAAGGATCAGATCAAGCTCTGCCAGGTGAGGCCTGATCTGATCCTCATCCCATGTCAGCGCCAGCCGGACATCAATCCCCTGCCGTCCGAACCAGTCCGAAATCTCATCTGCCAGCAGGTGTGTGGCTTCTATTTTGGGGTGGTGCAGGACAGCTACTTGTCTGAGGTTAGTGGTGCCGGATGCCATGTTTATCCGTTTGTCCCCCTTCTGGACTGGCATTATACCTGATTGTAGGCAGGTTCGGGCAAGCTCTCTATGATGATAGCACATATGTGCTATCTTGCCACATCATCCAAGTATTTAGAAACATTACCCCATTACCTTCAATCTAGACTCCCCTTAAGATAGAGGTGAGGGTAACTTGGCCTGAGGCGCGTTTGTGATCCATGGGGTGAGAAGACAACAGCCTGCCGCTAAACTTGAGCTGAGTGGAGATAGGGATATGCAGATGAACTCAAAGCCCGGTGGAAACGAGAGAGGAACACATCTTCTTGATGAAAGCCGGGCCTTTTCGTTGCCGGCAGACCAGAATGGTAAGAAGCCTACCCGTCCAGTTGCAGAGACGGGCGAAAGTCCGCCGATGCCTTCGCTTGAGCCGGGGACAGCCTCATTCACTGACCGCTGTCATCTAGTGCTTGATCTGGGGGAGGCCAGACAGCAGGTCGTCGTCATCAGAGAGCGGGAACAGATCACAATTGGGCGTGTGGATGGGCTGACCAGTGTATTGCCAACCGTTGATCTGGGCCGGCAGGGAGGGTGGGAACGCGGCGTCTCACGCCTCCATGCCGCCATTCAGCGCCTCGAAGACAGGTTGTATTTGATTGATCTGGGTAGCACGAACGGGACATTACTCAACGGGAAGCGCATTGAGCCGCGTACCCCTCACCTGCTTCACGACCGAGATCACATCCGTCTGGGGCTGTTTGACATAGAGATACACTTCCAGCAAGGAGACGGGGGCATCGGCAGGAATCGTTAACTTCTGACAATACTGGCCATGAACCACCCCCTGCCGTCCACAGCAGGGGGTGGTTTTTTGTTTCAGTCTGCATTTTAGCTGGCCTGCTCCCGAAAAACAGCCAGAGTACAGGCTTCCGCTCAGGGCTGTGCGGAGGGGCCTTCCCATTGCAGGCCGCGGGCCTCCAGTACGCCTGCAATCACGACCATTTCGCCTGTGAGGGGGTCGGCTATCGTTAACCTTCCTGAGAGCACTCCGAACTCATTCCGCCTGGTTTGTGTCAGGCCGGCGATTGCCAGCCCCTCCGGCGAGAGGGTAGGTTCTTCAAGGACGAACGCGCCTCCCTCCGGACGCAAATCTGTACCATCCAACAGCACACTATACAGGCGGGCGCTGGTCGGCCCTATGGGCGAAGGGCTGGGAACACGCAATAGGACAAGCCGCCCGTCGCCCCTTGTCTGTGCATCTACGATGGGCAGGTCAGCCAGCCGTGTAAGGTTCGGGCTTGCGCCCGCCTCGACCAAACTGACCTGCGGTGCACTGTAGGCTCCTCCTTCGCTATAGACTACGGCCAGCCTCTCGGCTATCCATCTGCCCCGTGTGTTGTACAGATTGAGGAACAAGGGTTGCGGCGGTGAGCCGGTGGTGGACAGCAGAGCCTGATCAGCACCCTCGTAGAAGCGGACAGTGACAAGCAGCCGCTCGCCGTCAGGTGACCAGCGGGGCTGATCGTAGATGACCACTTGTCTATCGCCTTCGTTCTGGGGCAGAGTATCAGCCGCCAAACGGCGCGACTGGGCAGTGTCTAAGTCGTAGACCCAGATACCGCCATCAGCATAAGCGATCCGGCGGCCTGTGGGCGAGAAAGCTGGCGTGCCCGTAGAGGACCATCCCGTCCCTGAAAGGGCGGCTATCTCTGTCTGATCGAGCGTGCCGATGACCAGCCGATAGATCACGCCGCCGCTGGTGTAGACCACCTGAGTCCCGTCATCTGAGATGTCGTAAGCAGTCACATCACTGGTTGCATTGGTGATCGCCTGAGGCGGGTCCCCGTTACGCGGCAGTCTCCAGACCTGCACAATGCCGGCCTGAGGTGCGAGGAAGTACAGATCAGCCGGCAGGGAGACGCCCGTTACTTCTCGCGGCGGCGGTTCAGCCCACACAAAGCTGACCGGCGTGCCGGCTGTCCCAAAGACCGCCCTTGCCCCTGAAGCCGGGTCTATCACCAGGGCGGTGGAGGATTCTTCGCCCTGCCCTATCAGCCAGACTCCCGTTGCATCCCACACAAGGCCTGAGGTGTCAATCGGGACAGCGCTCTCCTGACGGAAGCTGATGTCTAGAGGGTTGCCGGTGTTTAGATAGCCCGGCCCCGCCAGCCCGTCCGGGTGGACAAAGAAAGCCACTGTGCCGTCCGGACGCTGGCAGAGAAGATCGATCTGGCGATCCTGCGGGACCATGAAAGTACGTGAGTCCAGATTAGCGGGATACAGAAGCGCCAGTCCTCCCTCGGCAGGGGCAAAGGCCAGCCGCCCATCGGACAGCCAGACATAGCCGTTGATCTTCCCCAGCTCAACCCACAACGATAGAGCCGGCTCGATACTGTACAGGGCGGCACTGCCGTCTGTGCGCTGAACTAGCAGCCATTGCGAGTCACGAGACCAGCTCAGATCGGCCAGCGGGCTTTCCGGGGCAGAGTAAATAAGCGGCTCAAAATCAAGGCCGCCGCCGGCGACGAAAATCTGAAAGCCATCGTCGGCGGCGTAGGCTAACCGCATCCCGTCCGGCGACCATGCCAGCGTGTGACCCTGCCCTTGCCTGCCCGTCGGTTCACTCGTCTGTGCAAGCAACTGGCCGCTTGTTCCATCCATCGAAGAGACGGCCACTATGTCGGCAGTACGGTACAACAGCCATCCCCCGCCGGGCGCGACCGCAAAATCGAGCACAGTCAGATCAAGGCGGGTCACAACAGCCGCCGCGCTCTCATCGCCTGCCCGCAGTTGCCGCCATACTTGCCCAGTATCGTTGAGATAGAACAGGTCGGAGGGCAACGGCCAAACGGAAGTCAGAGCAAGTGCAGGAGGTTGAGGTGTGAGGGCAGGTGTACTCTCTTCTGTTAAAGAAGGGGCTTCTGCTGACTCTGCCGTAGGGGTGGGCAATAAAGTACCTTCGGCAGTGGCCTCTGCCGTCGCAGGCGGGCCGGAGGGCTGTAGCAGATTGCAAGCCGAGAACAATACCATGCCAGTCAGCCCTATTGCCAGAACGAAAGTCCTTTTCATAAGCTTCCCCCACACCTCAAGTCAAGAGGACAAAAGTGATCAGTTGGATTTTAGCGCTTCTTTGAGCAGCCGCCTGATCTCATCTACTTCGGCGTGACGCCCAGTCTGGAGCTTACTGTAGACTAGTTTCCCGTTCACTTCAACTTCGAAACGGCCCCCGTCGCTGGGGATGAGCGTCCAAGATGTCACGTAGGGTTCAAATTCTCTGAGGAGTTCTTCCGTCATACTGACGGTTCGCGGCAGATACTTTCAAACAGCGCAATAGGTGATTGAGACAGTTATCATATTTTTCCCTCCCGATTGAGATGTGCCATGAGTATAACAAACCCCTGAGGCAAAAGGCAGGGGGATGAGACGGGGGATCAGGCACGGCTAAAGGTAGATTGG
>DAOTYH010000083.1:0-24395 GCA_034435015.1 Anaerolineae bacterium
TGCTGTCTGCCTTTCATAGCCGCATTGTACCACCAACGGCCCTCTCCAGTTGCACCCAAGCTTGACATTCCCTCACAAGAATATACCCCGTTGTGCCCTCTGATGGGTTGTGGGGCGCTTGGCCGTCGTCAACACTACAGCTATACTTCGGCACATGACTCATACACAGGACGCCGAAAATACAACCATCTTGCAGGAGGGGACACCCCTCTCAGGCCGCCAGATCGCACAGGCAACAGGCCTGGTGATGGCTGGTTTTATCCTCAGCCGCCTGCTGGGGCTGGTACGGGATGCAGTCATTGCCGCTGTCTTTGGCGGCGGACAGTTGGCCGACATATACTTTACCGCTTCGCGCCCCCCCGAAACGATCTTCTTCGTTGTTGCCGGCGGTGCGTTAGCTTCTGCCTTCATCCCCACCTTTGTCAGCTATCTAGCGGCAGAGAGACAGGACGATGCTTGGCGTCTGGCCAGCTCAGTGACTAATCTCATCTCATTGATCCTGATAGTCATTTCTGCGCTGGGAGCGATCTTTGCCAAGCAGGTTGTGGCAACCATCTTGGCACCGAGTTTTGACCCACAGCAGACAGCGCTCACTGCTAGTGTGATGCGGATCATGTTGCTGTCGCCTACCATCTTCGGCATCAGCGGTCTACTGATGGGCATCCTGAACGCTCATCAGCGGTTCTTGATGCCAGCGCTAGCCCCCGCCCTCTATAATGTAGGGATCATCTTTGGTGCAGTGGTACTTTCGCCTTCTATGGGGATATACGGGCTGGCGTGGGGAACAGTCATTGGCGCCGCCCTGCATCTAGCCATCCAGCTACCCGGCCTGTTCCAGCTTCACCCACAATATCGGCTGAGCATAGATTTCAGAAGTCCCGGCGTCTGGGAGGTAGCCCGGCTGATGGGGCCGCGTGTGTTGGGGCTTGCCATCGTCCAGATCAACTTCTGGGTTGAGTTGGTATTGGCCTCCGGCATGGTTGAAGGGAGCATCTCAGCGTTAAGGCGTGCCTTCTTTGTCATGCTTCTGCCTCAAGGCGTGATCGCCCAGTCGACAGCCATCGCGGTCTTCCCTACTTTCTCCTCGCAAGCCGCTAAAGGAGACAGGGAGGGTTTACAACATACACTGGGGCAGGTACTGCGGGCTGTCCTGTTCCTCTCGATACCGGCTACCGTGGGGCTGATAGTACTTAGACTGCCCATTGTACGGCTGATCCTGGAGCGCGGCGAGTTCGACCCAATAGACAGTCAGGCTACCGCATGGGCGTTGTTGTTCTACGCACTCGGTTTAGTTTCCCATTCACTGGTTGAGGTAGTCACCCGTGCCTTTTACGCCCTGCATGACACCCGCACCCCCGTGATCGTTGGGGGCGGAGCCATGATCCTGAACATTATCCTCAGCCTGACGTTGATCCAAGTGATGGGCGTTCCCGGAAGTTTGGAGCGCGGTCCCTTTGCCGGACTAGCGCTGGCCAACACGCTGGCGACCACATTTGAGGGGCTGACACTGTTGGCCCTGATCCGGCCTCGTGTCGGCGGATTGGAAGGGCAGAAGATGGCATCCAGTGTTCTGAAGGCCGGGATCGCCAGCGCGGCAATGGGGCTATTGTTGTGGGCCTTGATGCCGCTGGCTGGTCAATTAGGGTTGGCAGTCGAGACAATCGGGTTAATTACATTGGGGGGAGCGGTGTTCTGGGGAACAGCATGGCTGGTCGGGAGTGAAGAAGCCCGCACATTCACCAATCTCCTTATAAGACGGCTTAGGCCCCAAAGAGGGGGCTAAATCTGCTCTTCACTCAAACGAAGAGCGGTTGTACCGCAAACTTCCAAAGTAACATGATCAGAATGCCGAATAAAATCCCCGCCAGCACTTCCTTGCGGCTGTGACCAAGAACTTCCTCAAGATGAGTTTGCTCAATGGGATGGCCGGCCAGCAGTTCGGCAATCAGCAGGTTGATCACGTAGGCATGTTTGCCTGCCTGTTGCCGCACACCTGCCGCATCGTAGGTTACGATCATGGCCAGCACAATACAAATGGCAAAAGGAACCGAATCGAAGCCAGCTTTTAGTCCTACGCCGGTCGCCAGTGCACTAACAAGAGCCGAGTGCGAGCTGGGCATGCCGCCTGCCTCGGCAATATGACGCCAGTCAAATACTCTTTCGCGTGCCCAGTAGGTAAACGGTTTAAGAAACTGGGCTAGTGTGCTTGCAACTATTGAGACCCACAGAAGATCATTCGCAACAAGATTGTTTAGCAGGTTTAACAACATAGACCTCATCCCTCTGCATCATCGGATGAGCCTACTTCATGGGGACTGGTCGCGGGCTGTAACCTTTCAAGCCGCAACTCAGCCTCATCAAGCGCCCTCTCACACAAGGAGAGCAGTTCCTGACTGCGCTCGAACAGCTTGAGCATCTCCTCCAGAGTTAGATCACTAGCCTCAAGGCGGGTGACCATCTGTTCAAGTTCCTGTAATGCCTCCTCAAAGGACAGTTTCTCCCCATTAGGCATAGTTTTTAGTCTCCTTCCTCTCCCTCAACGGTTGCCAACAGCCTTCCTTGATAGAGCTGGATGCGGATTGATGAGCCGGCTGGAACATCAGCCGCCCGCCGCACAATATAGCCGTCAGAGTCAAAAACGATGGCATAGCCTCTTTTGAGCGTAGCTTCCGGGCCTATAGCAGTCAACATCTGACGCAAACCTGCTATCTGCGCACGTTGCAGGTTAAGATAATGGACCGCCGCACGGCATGCGCGGCTGGACAGCGTGTCGAGAAGCTGGCGATTATTGTTAATCCAGCTAGCTGGCGAGAGACGCCTCAGACGGCCTGCAAGCTGTTGAACTTCGCGCCGGCGTTGCCCTAGATTTGCCATGGCGGCAGAGGCCAGACGTTCTCGAACTGCCTCCACTCTCCCGATCAGGTGATCAATAGTCACTGGCGTAGCTATCTCGGCGGCGGCAGAGGGGGTCGGGGCGCGGAGGTCCGCCGCAAAATCGGCCAGCGTGAAGTCAATTTCATGCCCTATGCCGGCCACAACCGGTACGCGGCTGGATGCAATGGCACGGACAACCTGCTCATCATTAAAGCACCACAGGTCCTCCAACGAGCCTCCCCCCCGCACAATAAGGATCACATCCACATCGGGGCGGGCATTCAAGGCGGCCAATGCCGCTATGATCTGAGGGGGGGCCTGTTCACCTTGTACCGCTGTCGGTGAGAGCAACACACGAGCTAACGGGTAACGCCGCCGCAGAATGTTAAGCACATCCTGAAGGGCGGCGGCGCTGGGCGAAGTAACAATACCAATCGTACGTGGATATGCAGGGAGGGGACGCTTGCGCTCCGGGGCAAAAAGCCCCTCAGCCTGAAAGAGTGCCTTTAACTGTTCAAAACGGAGATACAGGTCACCTAGGCCGGCGGGGTGTAAACTCTGGCAGTAAAGCTGATATAAGCCGCCTGCTTCATAAACGCTGATCGAGCCGCGCGCAAAGACCCGATCACCTTGCTGAGGCAGGTACGTCTGTGCCTGTACAGCACTGCGCCACATCACACATTGGAGCTGTGCCTTCTCATCTTTAAGCGTAAAGTAGGCGTGGCCTGAGCCGTGTACATGCCAGTTAGAGACCTCGCCCTCGACTTCCAGCTCCTGTAAGCGGTAGTCTTGATCGAGCAACTGGCGGATGTAACGAGTCAGCTCAGATACGCCCCATCTTCTGACTTCCATGGTGGGCATAGCTTAGTCGAGGATGAAAAGCAAGTCAAGGCAGGGTCAGGCTTGTCATTTTACGGCCCAATATGAGTGCCATTGAGAAGTTCAAGAATGCCCAACACAGCGCTGTTGTCCAGATCGTGCATGCCATTCTGGAGCATGGCCTCAAAAAGCTGGGTCGTCACCGCCGTCAATGGCAGGCTGACACCATAGACTCTGGCAGTGTCCATCACAATACCAAGGTCCTTGCGTTGCATATAAGCTTTGAAGCCGGGTGAGCGGTCACCGCGGAAGATGCGTTGAGGTTTGTTGTCTAACGTCCAGCACTGAGCGGCCCCGCCCTTGATTGCATTGATGACTTTCTGAGGATCAACCCCCGTCTTGGCGGCAAGGACAAGCAGCTCTCCCATCGCAACCATCTGTGCCGCTACCATAATCTGGTTACACGCCTTGGCAACTTGTCCCGCCCCGCTTTCACCGATATGGGTAATTGTTTTACCCATTGCCTGCAACAAGGGCATAACTTCCTCAAAAGCATCTTCCGGCCCCCCTACCATAATGGTCAGAGTCCCTGCCCGTGCTCCGATGTCACCTCCCGAAACCGGCGCATCAAGACTGCGTACCCCCGCTTTGCCCAGCTCAGAGGCAATGTACCGGGATATCTCCGGCTTGATAGTGCTGTTGTCTACCCAGATCAGACCCTGATGCGCCCCTTCGATGATCCCATTTGGACCCAGCACAACCTGCTCCACATCGGGAGAGTCAGGCAGGTTGGTAAACACCACATCCACTCTCGACGCGACTTCCTTAGGCGAGAAGGCCTCCTGCGCCCCCTCGCTAACCAACTGCCGAACAATCTCACGGCTACGGTTATGTACAACAAGTGGATAGCCCGCTTTAAGCAGATTGCGGGCCATCGAAGCACCCATTAACCCTAGACCGATATAACCAACTGTTTTGGTCATCTGGAACATCCCCTTGTCTGAGTATCTTACCAGCAATAATTCCCCTCAGACTTGCAACCCGTACCTCTAACCTGACGTACAAAGAATTAGATACAGGTTGTCAAGGAGTCATAGCTATGAATGAGACACCTTCCGGCGAGCTACCGCCCAATGAGCGTCCCCAGCCAGCCTCACCGCCTCCACCGCTGGTTTCCTATCAGTCGGTACAAGTAGAGGATCACGATTGGCGTGCTCATCGGCGCGACCTGCTGGGGCCTCTCTTCTGGGCGGCTATTCTGGTCATGGCCGGCCTCGTGCTTCTAGCCGACAACATGGGCCTGTTGCCCACGCTGGGCGGGGCCGACGCGTGGGATTGGATCATGCTAAACGCCGGCGGCCTACTGCTGATCCAACAACTTGTCCGGGCCATCTCCCCTGACAGCGCCGGCCCTGAAACCTTCTGGGTGATTGCAGGCCTTGTGCTGATGGGACTAGGCGCAAGCGCCATTTTCGGTGTCCCCACCTCAATCCTGTGGCCTGCCGGCCTGATCGTGATCGGTGTGCTGGCCCTGTTGCGCGCCCTGCGGCACTGATCTTGCCAAAGACCGCAAGAGCGGTTGTAGATACCCGCATCAACAGCCGCTCTTGCCTCCATCGGGACGCCTACTGGGTACAGCGCAGATAGGCATCATCCAGATAGTTGCTGTTATTGGTAAGCGGCCATAGCCGAAGATTCTCAAAGAAGACGGTGGTAAGCTGGCCGGTAGCTACAAAGACATAGCTGATCTCAGTGTATTGGTCGTAGATATTATCCTCGTAGCCAAAACCCCGGCTGATCAGCATAGACGGACTCTCATCAAAAGCGGCAGTGCCTCCGGCGAGATCAACACGGATGATCCATAACGAATTGTCCCGTTGATCGCGTGTCAGAAGGTCAGAGAATGGCTCTGCCGCATTGGTGCTCCATGATTGAACATAAGCCCCTGCCACACAGGTTGCCCCCGGTGTTGTCCTGACCGTCTGAAATACGCCGCCCCGGCAGGTCAACCAGTTGCAAGACCACCGTTGGGCAGACTGCCCTCCGTGTACGCGGCCTTCAGTCTGAGTTGCTTCAAAGATCGGGCGGCCCATCATGAGACCAGCCGGATTGCCTGTCCCCTGTCGGAGAGCGGGGCATCTCTCAACCGTATAAGGCCGATCGCAGTAGAAAGGCTCCCACCCTTCAAGGACGTTCACAGTATCATCGCCTACCGCGCGGCTGACTCCCTCAAAACCGGGGTTAGCAAACAGATTGGGTGCGTTAGCTGGTATATTCACATCCGGTACAAGCGGCGTGGGAGTAGGCCACTCGGTCGGGGAGGCGGTCGGCGTCAGAGTGGGGGTAGCCCCAACTGTAAGAGTGACCGTCTGAGCAGGGGATGGTGTGAAAGTTGGAGTCGGCGTATTCGTCGGACGCTGTGTGCCGGTCGGCGAGGTTGTAGGTGTAGCAGATGCCCCTGCCGTGCCGGTCGGGGATGCCGTTATTGCCGCCGTAGAAGTAGCTGTCGGCTGAGTGGGGGTAACTGTTGGCGCACTCCCCCGCCGAATGATCAGCCGCTGGCCTGCGTAGATCAGGTTAGGATTAGTCAGGTTGTTCAAAAGGGCGATCTGCTGATAGGTCGTCCCATAGCGCAGTGCAATCTGGCTTAACGTCTCACCGCGTTGTACCACATGCACAACATCCTGTTGCGGCCCCTGTGTGCTGGTCGGCTGAACAGTCGGTGCGGCAGTCGGTTGCCCCTGCGGGGCAGGGATCAACAGGACCTGCCCTACATAGATCACATTAGCATTAGGTAATCGGTTGAGGGATACGATTGCCTGCACGGTAGTACCGAAGCGTCTGGCGATACCAAAGAGTGTATCACCAGCTACAACGGTATAACGAATAGTGGCTGTACCCTCCCCTCCGCTTCCTTCTGGGATCAACAGGACCTGCCCTACGTAGATCAGATCCGGGTTGGTGATGCCATTGACAAAGGCTAATTGTTCAGGGGTCACACCGTAGTAGCGAGCGATACTGTACAACGTCTCTCCCGGCTGGACGGTGTGAGTGCGCTCTTGGGCTAGTACAGTCGTCACGCTGGCTAGTACAATCACTATTACCCCTAGAACAATCCATAGATGCCGGATTTTCATTGTCCTACTCCTGATGGGGCATCGGGTCACGCCGATTGACCCAAATCATACCTTTACCCCATCCACAGAGCAACCTAAAACCAAAACACCGGGCTTGTCATCCCGCTTTGAGGAAGAAGCCCGGTGTGCCTGCTTCACAGCATTAAGGTTTGACTAACTACTCTTTGGAAGTCTAGCAATGATCTTGGAGATCAGGTTATTCAGCGGCATAGTCTGGAGCCATACCTTGCCGGGTCCGGTGACCGTTGCCAGGAACAACCCCTCCCCGCCAAACAGAACATTCGTGACTCCCTTGACCATCTCGATCCGGTTGGTCACGGTCGGTTCGAATAGGGCAATATGGCCGGGGTCAACGCGCATTGTTTCCCCTGCCGCCAAATCCACTTCGACTACCTCGCCATCTATCTCAAAGAATGCCGTCCCCGGCCCGGTGATCTTTTGCAGGATAAACCCTTCACCACCGAACAAGCCTACACCAAGCCGTTGCCTGAGATGGATCTCCAGTGTGACCCCAGCTGATGCACACATAAAGGCATCACGCTGAGCAATGACACTTTGGCCGGCGGCCAGCTCAATCGGGATAATTGAGCCGGGGGCTTCCGGAGTAAAGGTAATAACAGCCTGATCGCCCATACAGGTATAAGTCGTCAGGAAAACCGACTCCCCTGCCACAGCGCGGCTAAGACCACCCAGCAACCCTCCCGGCATATTGGTCTTCATGTCCACCTGACCCCGCATCCAGGACATGCCTCCCGCTTCGGTAACCATGGCCTCACCGCGTGTTAACAACACATCCAGAGCTTGCATTGAAGTGCCTGTAATACGATATTTCATCTAGGACAACTCCTTTTCTACTATTGAACAGACTCACGCAACAGAACAGTCACTTCCCGCAGGGTATCACACTCTCTGAATTGAGGCAACACACTCTACGTGAAACGTCTGGGGGAACATATCAAAAGGCTGGACATCCACAAGCTGGTATCCATGCTTTGCAAAGAGCCTGACATCACGGGCCAGCGTGGCCGGATCACAGCTCACGTAGACGATCAACGAAGGAGCCAGCCGGCTCAGCCCCTCAATACATCCCTGACTCAGGCCAGTACGCGGCGGGTCCACCACCACTTTATCAAAAGATTGGTCGAGATCATCCAGCACGGCCTCGACAGTTCCCTCTACCAGTTCGGCATTCTCCAGATCAGCCAGATTCTCTTCCGCATCTGTCACAGCAGGAGGATAACTCTCCACACTCAGAACAAAAGCGGCCCGCTCAGCAATGAACGCAGTGAACAGCCCGACTCCGCTAAACAAATCCAGTATAACCTCATCCTCCCGCAGACTTAAGCGTCTCAAGACCTCCTCTACCAGCCCCTCTGCAACCGGCGGGTTGGACTGGAAGAAACTCCCCGCCGTGACACGGAAATCGCGCCCTAGAATATGGTAGGTGACAAACGGACTGCCGATCAAATTGACAGGTTCGTTGTCACTCAGCAACAGGTTAATGGAGATGGGCAGGTCAGTTTCAAGCTCCGGTGCGAGGTCATCTGCCGTTTCGAGAATGACCATGCAGTCGGCAGGATCAGTGCCAATCTGAAAGCGTACCCTTTCAATGTTTGGTGCATCAATCTCCAGTTGCTCATAAACCTCGTTTAGGGCTGGGTGCAGGATGGCACATTTCTCGACTGGCACAACTCGGCTGTTGTCATCGCTCCAGAAGCCCAGCATCCCTTCTGCGGCCGTCGTGAAGGTCATATAGGCCCGATAGTTCCACGGGCTAGGGCTGGGCCGCGTCGGATGGACAATCGGGGACTCGATTTTGCCAATACGCTGGAGCTGGTCCAGAACGACCGCCCGCTTGAACTCCAATTGCTTCGGATAAGCGATATACTGCCACTGACAACCGCCACATTGTCCCGGCCCGAAGTATGGACAAGGGGGCTGAACGCGATCAGGCGAGGGCTTAAGTATTTCAACTGCCTCAGCAAAAGCGAATTTGCCTCTCTCTTCCGTCACACGGGCACGGACTGTCTCGCCAGGCAGCACATAAGGCACAAAGACAATGCGCCCCTCATATCTGCCTAGAGCTAGGCCTCCGTGGGCCATTCTATCAGGAGTGAGAACGAATGTGTTGTCCAACGCACTCTCCAAGAGGGGACTCCTCTTTTAGCCTCATTATATTCCTTGACCCTTTGTTCGCCAGCCGAGGCAGTGCCTGTATATAATCGTGCCATGCCTGTCTCCCTGATTATCACCGTGCTGAATGAAGGCGACACTATCCGCACCCTGCTGGATTCAATTACAGCCCAATCCCGCCCCCCAGATGAAATCATCATCTGTGACGGCGGTTCGCGGGACGACACAGTGGCCATACTCGCCGAGTATGCCAACCGCCTCCCCCTGACTGTGATCCAGCGTCCGGGTGCGAACATCTCCTGTGGACGGAATACAGCTATCCGGGCCGCGAGATACGATGTGATCGCTGTCACTGACGCCGGCGTGCGGCTTGACCCGTACTGGCTTGAACACCTGACCGCCCCGCTGGAGGCTGACCCGCACGTGCAGGTTGTCTCTGGCTTTTTCCTGCCTGATCCGCAGACGCCGTTTGAGACAGCGATGGGTGCAACCGTCCTGCCGGCCCTCCAGGACATCAAACCAGCAACATTCATGCCTTCCAGCCGGTCAGTGGCTTTCAGACGTGCCGCATGGGAAGAAGTTGGAGGCTACCCTGAGTGGCTTGATTTCTGCGAGGACCTGATACTAGATTTCCGCTTGGCGGCCCTCTACGGCCCCTTCGCATTTGCACCTCAGGCCATTGCCTACTTCCGGCCCCGCCAAAACATGAGAGCTTTCCTCCGGCAGTATTATCAGTATGCCCGTGGTGACGGCAAGGCTAACTTGTTCTTTCGCCGCCATCTGATCCGCTACCTCACTTACGGGCTAGCACTGCCGGCAATCATTCTGGCAGGGATGTTTGTCAACCCATGGTGGCTGTTGACGCTTATCGCAGGCGGACTCTATATGATCGCTGTGCCATACAGGCGGCTATTCACCCAGTGGGGTAAACTGAGCAGAAGAGAAAAGATAATCGCCGCCCTCTGGGTCCCCATCATTCGCGTAGGAGGCGACATTGCCAAGATGGCCGGCTACCCGGCAGGGTTGATCTGGCGGGCGCGTAATCACCCTCCTGACTGGCATCTGAAACAGCCTTGAATCGGAATAAACATCTTATCTGAGCTTGATCGAGAATTATCTGTTCCTCCCAAGCGAGGAGCAGGTTTCAGATTAAACTCCTTTAGCACCTTAAGGGCAAGCTATGCAACTCATCCAAGTTGACCGGCAGAACCGCCGCGATGTACATGACTTCCTGAAACTTCCCTTCCATATCTACCAGAACATCCCTCAGTGGGTCCCGCCTTTAATGCCGGGAGAGAGGGCACGGTTCAAGCCCTCCTTTGCCTTCTACAAGCATTCTGAGGCCGTATTTTATTTGATAAGGGATGACAGTGGCCGGGCAGTTGGGCGTCTCGCTGTCCTAGAGCATCGTCCTCACAACGAATACCGCAAACGCAAAGATGCTTTGCTGTACCTGTACGAGGCAATAGATGACGATGAAGCCGCCCGCCTGCTGTTTCAAGCGGCTGAAAAATGGGCCAGAGGACGCGGCCTCAACCGGCTGATCGGCCCCAAGGGTTTCATGACAGGCGACGGGCTGGGCCTGTTGATTGAGGGTTTCGAACACCGCCCCGCTATGGGTATCCCCTATAACCCGCCTTACTACCGCCGTCAGTGGGAAGAGATTGGGGGCATGATGAAAGAGGTAGATTACCTGTCTGCCTTTGTGCAACGGGAAGGTTTTCCAACTCCAGAACGCATTCACCAGATCGCCGAGAAGGTCAAGGAACGGAAGGGATTCCGGGTGCCGGTTTTCAAGACCAAAGCCGAACTGCGTGCCTACGCCGAGAAGCTCAAAAGAGCCTACAACAGCGCCTTTGCAACGGTATGGGCATATACACCAATCCCTGATGAGGAGCTTGATGCCATCGTCAGCCGATTGTTGCTGATCGCCGATCCGCCGCTGATGAAGCTGATCTTTAAAGGTGAAGAGATCATTGGTTTCCAGTTTTGTTACCCGGACATCTCTGCCGCCCTCCAGCGTACGAAAGGAGAGATGTGGCCTTTCGGCTGGATCGATCTGCTACTGGAAAAGCGGCGCACCCAATGGCTCAACATTAACGGCAACGCCATCCTCCCCCAGTATCAGGGGCTGGGTGCTAACGCTGTGCTGTACGATGAGATGATCAAATCTTTGATGGATAACAAGCAATATAACTATTGCGACATAGTACAGATACAGGAGACTAACAGCCGCATGCTCTCCGATCTGGCAGAGGCAATCCCGATGAACATCTATAAGCGGCATCGGGTATACAATAAGGAACTGGACTAGTCAAAAGGCTCAGGCACGAAAGGGGTAGGGGTATGGCGAATCGAGTCATGGGTATTGAGGAGGCCATTGAGCGGATCGGGGTGGGCCGGTTTCAGCGAAAGCTGCTTGTCATTTGTGGGGCAGGCTGGGCCGCCGACGCCATGGAAGTAGTGATCATTGCCTTTGTGATCCCGGCTGTCATACGGGAGTGGTCACTGACTACCACTCAAGCCGGCCTGATCGGAACGGCCATTTTTGTTGGGATGCTGATCGGTGCGTGGTTCTGGGGAGCCATCACCGACCGAATTGGCCGTAAACCGGGCTTTGTGCTGACTGTGCTGGTAGACTCCGTGTTTGGATTTCTTTCCGCCCTGTCGCCAAGTTATATCTGGCTGTTGGTACTGCGAGCAGTCACAGGCTTTGGGGTAGGGGGAACACTTCCGGTTGACTATTCAATCTTTTCCGAATACTTACCCCGCCAGAATCGGGGGCGCTACCTGGTATTGCTGGAGAGTTTCTGGGCGCTGGGAACGATTGTCGCCGCCGCGCTTGCTTGGCTGATTGTCCCCCGCGTAGGCTGGCGCGTACTATTGGCCGTCTCGGCAGTGCCGGGCTTGATCATCTACTTCATCCGCCGCTATGTGCCTGAGTCGCCGCGCTACCTGCTGTTGGAGGGGCGCGAGGAAGAAGCCCGTCATATCCTGCTTCAGGTGGCCCGTGAGAACGGTGTCTCGCTTGAGATCGAGCGTCTGCAAGTCCAGGCACGCACAAAACAGGCCACAGCAGTTGCCCTGTGGCGAAGGCCTTTTATCCGCACCACGTTCATGTTGTGGATCGCATGGTTCTGCATCTCGATCGGTTACTATGGGACGTTTACATGGCTTCCCAACATCCTATACCAGCGCGGCTTTGACTTCGTCAAAACCTACCAGTACGTGTTTATCATGGCGCTGGCTCAGTTACCGGGTTACTTCTCTGCCGCCTACCTTGTCGAGCGATGGGGACGACGGATCACGCTGGCCGCCTACCTGATACTAAGCGGTGTGTTTACCTATTTGTTTGCCATTGTGAGCGGCTTGCCGGCGATCATCGTCGCGGCGGTCTGGATGTCATTCTTCACATTGGGGGCATGGGGCGTCTTATACGCTTATACGCCTGAGTCTTACCCAACCGAGATCCGTGCGACAGGTATGGGCGCCGCCAGCGGAATGACCCGCATTGCGGGTGCTATAGCACCCACACTAGGCGGCCTGCTGCTACCTCTCTCTCTGGTGATCGCCCTGACAGTCTATGCGGCGGCCTTCATTCTCGGCGGGATAGGTGTCTTCCTGCTGGGGCAGGAAACGAAGGATCGTCCGCTTGCTGAAATAGTCGCTCCAACTGCTGGATGACAGGCTGTGCAGAGCGCGAATCTCTCCAACAATTGGGGACTGATCGGCCACGAGTGGGCTGTGGCCCTGCTGTCCAATCAACTCAGGGCGGGGCGGATCGGCCATGCCTATCTATTCATCGGGCTTGCAAGTCTTGGCAAGACCACCCTCGCGATCCGCCTGAGTCAGGCAATCAACTGCACTGCCGAAATACGTCCCTGCGGAGAATGCCGGGCCTGCTCCCTGATCGGTCAGGGCATTCATCCTGACATGCACCTGATCGCCCCGGAGGGGGCCTCGATAAAGATCGAAGCTATTCGTGATCTGCAAGGAGTATTAGCCCTTAGCCCGGTTGAGACCCGCTACCGTATAGCCATGATCCTTCAGGCAGAGCGGGCTACGCCTGCCGCCAACGATGCGTTATTGAAAACGCTAGAAGAGCCTCCTCTGTCTACTTGCTTGATGCTGGTAGCTGAGTCAGCCCAAGCACTGCCTCCAACCATCATCTCACGCTGTCAGGTGATCCCTCTGCGCCCCGTCCCGGCCCACCAGATCGAGCAGGCACTCGCCCACCTGTTCCCAAACCTGCCAGCCGATCAAATCACTCTGATAGCACGCCTAGCAGGCGGACGGCCCGGCTGGGCACTGACAGCCGCACAGCGCCCTGATGAGGTGCTGGCAGAGCGTACCGCCTTGCTGGACAAGATGCTTGAAACATTGAGAGGCAACCGAACACGCCGCTTTGCCCACGCAGAGGAGCTGGCCCGTATGGATGATCCTTCCCAAGTTCTCTATCACTGGCAGGCCTGGTGGCGGGATGTCCTCTTGCTGGCAGAAGGAAGCCATGTTGAGCCAGTCAACATAGACCGTCTGGATGATCTGCGGCAACTGGCAGTTCAAGCCGGAGGAGAGGGAGCACGCCGCGCTCTGCAAGCCCTGCACGATACACTGAAGATGTTGTCTCAGAATGTGAATGCCCGTCTGGCCTTGGAGGTGATGTTGCTTGAGATGCCCTACCTCTAAGAGCTGTCGTATGGTCTGCGCCGGGCCAACCAGACAAACGCGGCTACACAGATCAAGATCATCACCAGCAGGGCTATGAACTTATACAGCCTAGAGGAGATCAGCAGAGTCAGGCCGCCAAAGAGGGCACAGAACAGATAGTACCCAACCACGATCTGCCGCTGTGACAGCCCCATATCTGCCAAACGGAAGTGCAGATGTCCGCGGTCGCCAAGGGCCGGATTCTGTCCGCGGAGTAACCGGCTGGTGATCTGCCATGCTACATCAAGGAGCGGCAGACCCATGGCCAGCAGTATCGAGGCCATCTTTGCCCCGCCAATGATACTTAATACTCCCAACGTGAAGCCCAAGAAAAATGCCCCCGATGACCCCAGAAAGATACGGGCAGGTGAAAAATTGAATGGCAGGAAGCCTAGGGTAGCACCCAGCAGCGCCGCCGGCAGTACTGCCACGCTGTATTGGGGTGGATCAAGGCGGAAGACGGCGTTGAGAAACAGCACCATGCACGCAATCGCTACCACACCAGCCGCCAGTCCATCCAGCCCGTCCAGCCAATTGACAGTGTTCATCATCAGCACCAGCCAGAAGAGGCTGATCGTTACCGTGACAACATAGGGGAAATCAGGGGTCTGCCTGCCCGTGAAAGGGTTATTGACATATTCAATCAGGATCAAGAAGAGAACAGCTATTGCCGCGGCCACCAGTTGAGCGATGTACTGTGGCAGGGGAGGCAATTCACGCCAGTCATCATACAACCCGACCAGAAAGATGAATGTCCCGCCAAGCAACAGTCCCGCCAGCCGGACAATTTCTTTGGGGTCAAATCGGACGATCTGGAGAGCCGCAGGAACAGCGCTGAGAGGATGCGGCCAATCCGAGACAAAAAACTGAGCCGCGATCACAGCGCTACAGAAGGCCACATAGATAGGCAGACCGCCAATACGTGAGACAGGACGGCTGTGTCTGCGCCGCCCCCCCGGCACAGCCACCAGATGCAACCGTTCGCCCAGCCAGCGGGATAGAGGAGCAAGACCCAGCGAGAGCACAAAGGCCAGCGCGAAGATCAGCCCAAAGGCGAGAAAGGGCGGTGCCCCCCCATTAGCCTGTTCCAAACTGGCGATCTCCTGCGTCACCTAGACCCGGCACTATGAAGCCAATTCCGTTGAGCCGCTCGTCAATAGCGGCAACATGAATGGGCACATCAGGATGTGCCTCCCGCATGGCCCTGATCCCCTCCGGGGCGGCGATCAGTCCCACAAATTTAATCCGCCCTGCCCCCCATTCCTTGAGCAAACGTGCGGTTGCTACAGCAGAGCCTCCTGTAGCAAGCATGGGATCAAGGATCAGACAGACCTGCACACGAGGTTCAACCGGCAGTTTGTTGTAATATTCAACAGGGCGGAGGGTACGCTCATCACGGTACAGGCCAATGTGCCACACCTCAGCTCCCGGCATCATCTCCCACACTCCATCAACCATGCCCAGCCCGGCCCTCAAGATTGGGACAAGACCGATGGTCTCTGCCAGTTGCCAACCATTGGCTTCGCCCATCGGCGTCTGGACATGGCGGGGCAACAAAGCCAAATCCTGTGTCGCCTCATAGCATAACAGGATGGCCAGTTCTCTTACCAATTGACGGAATAAGGTGGAGTTTGTGTCTTTATCACGCAAGAGGGTGAGCTTATGCCGGACCAATGGGTGCGAGGAAACAAACACACCTTCCATTAAGGGCTGCCTCCTTCAGGTGATGCCGGAACACAGGCAAGGCGATTGTACGGTAGCGGTTCGGTTCACGCAAAATCTGGAAGACAGCCTTGTCTTCGTCTAAACGAACTTCTTTTTGCAAGCCCACCTATTCCACGATAGAATAGGATCATGAATGCACCGGTGCCTGATGAAGTGATCCTAGGCCTCCTGGCGGCTCAACCCCAGCATGGCTACGAACTGTTAGAGCGATTTCGTTCACGTGCCCATCTGGGCCGCATCTGGACAATGAGTACCAGTCAGCTCTACGCCGTGCTGAAGCGGCTGGAACGCGAAGGACTGATTGAGGGGCAACAACTCCAATCGCCCGATGCTCCGCCCCGAACTGAATACGCAGTGACAGAAGCCGGCTTGCAACGCTTGCACGTCTGGCTGAATGAGCCGCGGCCCTCTTCCAGCATTCGCCGTATCCGGGTGGAGTTTCTGAGCAGATTGTACGTGGCCAGCCTTCTGGACATCCCGCCGGCCAGCATTGTCGAGCGTCAGAAATCAATCTGCTTGGAACAACGCGAGCGACTGCTCAAAGATCGCCAGCAAGCCGCCTCCGAGGTCGAAGCACTCACATTAGACCTTGTACTAGGGCAATTGGAAGCGGCGCTGGTCTGGCTGGAGCGCTGTAAGGAGGGTCTGCCATCAGTCAGTAAAAGCTAACTTTCCCACATCCCACAGCCATCCGGCTGTGACTCCAAACTCGGACATGCATCTCTCTGAGAAAAACTAGGAAGGATCAGCATTCCATGAGACCTGAGCGTACATGGTCAGCTTTCATCATGATAGGAGCAAGTATGCTGGTGTTGGGTTGCTCCGCTCCCACACCGGCAGAGGTAACCACGCCGACGGCTGAAAGCATTTCCCCCGTAGAGACGGAAGCCATCTCTACGAACACCCCTGTTCCAACCACTGTCCCGCGCTTCACGATCCAGGCTGATGCCAGCTTTCAGCCCCCCCTGTCCGCCCTCTATGCGGCACTCTATGGGGACGAGCAACCGGTATTCGTCGACTCAAACGCTGATCTGATAGCCGCCGCCGTCGAGGGAGAGACGTTTGTCCCCTCAAGCACACAGGCTGTCTTTCTGCCGGGCGCCGCCCTGATCGCCGCAACCGACTCGGCAGATGTACTCGATTTTATCGCCTTTGCCGTTTCGGCGGACGGCCAGCAAGTGCTGATTGAGGCAGGTGCTCTTCCCGATGTCATTACGCTGACCGATCAGGCGGGCAATACCGTCGAACTGGCTCAGCCTGTGCGCCGTGTGATCAGCTCGCATGGCCCGACGACCGCACTCATCTATGGTGTAGGGGCACAGGATCGGCTGGTGGCGGCCTCTTACCTTGGCGCACGTGATCCGGCAGGGGCGGCGGCTATGGAGCGGATTGATCCACGCTTTCCGGAGCTGGCGGCAGACGATCTGTTCTCACAACAGAACTTTAATGTCGAGGAAGCCGCTCTCCGTAACCCCGATCTGATCACGACCAGTGCCCGAACGCAGTGGCTTGATGTTGCGGCTGAACTGGATATTCCTGTCTTCCTGTTCCAAGCAGAAACACCCGATCTCCTGAAAGAAGCCATGCTGCTTGCAGGTCAGATATTCGGGCCTAACACCACTGCACAGGCCGAGGCTTGGGTCGCTTATTATGAATCCGTGATTGAGGCAATAGCTGAACATACAGCCCCACTCTCCGATGGGGAACGTGTGCGCGTCCTCTTCACTGGCACTGAGCCGCTCCGAGTGGCCAGCGGCGAGATGTACCAGACCTCTATCATTGAGTTGGCCGGCGGCGTATCGGTAAGCGCTGAGCTAACAGGTTATTGGAACGATGTCAATCTAGAGCAGATCGCAACCTGGAATCCGGACGTGATCATTGTACCGCCTTACGGCGGCGCCAGCGTAGAGGCCATCACTGAAAGCCCCGAATGGCAAATTCTGGAGGCGGTGCAGGCTGGGCGTGTCTATCGGATGCCCAAGCTGGTTGTGCCGTGGGACACCCCGGCTCCCGACTCGGTGCTGGGCATCATCTGGATGGCACAACTCCTCTACCCGGAAACGGTTGAGCTGGATTGTGCAGAGCAGGCCCGCTACTTTTACAATACCTTCTACCGCTATGCTATCACAGACGAAGAAGTTACAGCGCTCTGCACAGTTCAGTGATAAATGGCTGGCAGGGCTGGTTGTCCGTCAGCAGGCAGCGAATGGACTCCTCTTTGCCCTGCCAATTATCCTATTCTTTCTGACGTTGGCGTTGGGACGCTATGAGATCGGGATAGCGGACGTAGGGCGTATTTTGCTCTCTCCGCTGTCCCCCTCTCTGGCCGCAGGTATTCCAGAGACAGCACAACAGTTAGTCCTCCGTGTCCGTCTGCCGCGCGCCCTAGCCGCATTGCTGATTGGTGCTAGTCTTGGCGGCACAGGCACAGCGTTTCAGGCTATCTTTAAGAACCCCCTCGTTGACTCAAACATCCTTGGAGTTACTTCAGGTGCTGGGTTTGGTGCGGCGCTGGCCCTTTTACTAATGGGTAGACCATGGCAGGTACAACTTTCAGCCTTTGCCTTTGGCCTGCTGGCTGTCATGCTGGCCTTCTTTGGTAGTCGCCTGTACAAGACCACACCCCTTCTGGTCCTGACACTGATGGGCATTCTGATAGGGTCGCTCTTCGGCTCACTCACCTCCCTATTGAAGTACGTCGCTGACCCGCTTGATACATTACCTGCTATCACTTTCTGGCTGTTGGGCAGCCTGACCAGTATCAGTTGGCAGAACATGACAGGCCTGGTCATCATCACCATGGGAGGCGCACTATTTCTGTGGCTGGTGCGCTGGCGGCTGAACATCCTCTCACTAGGCGATGAGGAAGCTAAAGCACTAGGGGTTGACCCCACACGGATGAAAATCTTAATCATCGCGTGCGCTACCCTGATGACTGCGGCCGCAGTATCGATAAGCGGGGTGATCGGCTGGGTAGGGCTGGTCATGCCTCATGCGGGGCGGATACTTGTCGGTCCTGATCACAAGCGTCTGCTGCCGGCCACGCTGAGTCTGGGGGCATCCTTCCTGCTACTGATTGATACCATCGCACGCACTTTGCTCCCCGGTGAAATCCCGCTGGGCGTCTTAACTGGCTTGATCGGCGTCCCTATACTGATCGTGTTACTGCGCCGCAACCGCACAGGATGGTAACAATGCGTCTGGAAGCTCAGCAGGTAGGTTACGCCTATATTCCCGGTCAGCCCGTCCTGCGCGACGTGTCACTGCAATTAGAAGCCGGAGAGACCCTCTATATATTGGGACGCAACGGCGGTGGAAAGACGACACTGCTTTCATGTTTGGCGGGGCTGATACGTCCCACTGCTGGACGGGTACTGCTGGATGGAAAGGACATTCACAGCTACGCGCCAGCCGTTCGCGCCCGTCTGATTGGGTTGATCCCCCAGATGCACACTCCCGCCTTTGCGTACACCGTCCGCGAAATGGTGCTGATGGGGCGTGCGCCGCATCTGGGCTGGCTTGGCTCCCCCTCACGGGCCGACTATATGATGGCCGATGAAGCCCTAGAGCAGGTCGGCCTGTCTGAGTTGCGAAGCCGCCCCTATACCGAGATCAGTGGAGGTGAAAGGCAACTAGTTCTGATTGCAAGAGGGTTGGCCCAGAGATGTAACATCCTGCTGATGGATGAACCTACCGCCCATCTTGATCTGAGCAACCAACAGCGGGTGCTGGAAATGATCAACCAACTGAGCAAACAGGGGCCGTCATTTGTCATCTCTTCACATGCCCCTAACGACGCTCTGATCTACGCTGATCGGGTGATGTTGCTGAAGAATGGAACGGTTATGGCATACGGCACACCACAGGAGACATTGACTGAGACGATGCTCTCTTCCGCATACGGCATTAGAACGGAAGTGATCTACGACTGCGAAAACGGTTCAAGCCGGCCACGTGCTGTTGTAGCCCAACGCCCTGCAGTGCTAACCCCCGACTCGCTGGAGAAGCCGGGGACCCTCCTCAGCGAGGTTTTCAAGGAAAGCGAGCATACACCGCAACTCATTCTGGTAACCGGCCTAAGCGGCGCAGGAAAGACCACCTGGTGCTCCCGGCTGGTTGAGTTAGCACAGAAACGGGGCCTCAAAGTTGAAGGGGTCCTGTCTCCTGCTGTGTTTGAAGACGGACGCAAAACGGGGATTGATATGGTCAACCTACAGAACGGCGAGCGCCGCAGGCTGGCCAAACTACGGGAAGGCGGGCCGGCAGAGTTAGCTACCACACAATGGCAATTTGATCCGACCGTGATGGCATGGGGCGATCATATTCTGCGCGACAGCTCAGGCGGTGACCTATTGATCATTGACGAGTTAGGGCCGCTTGAGTTCCTGCGCCATCAGGGGCTGACAGAAGGCCTGCGCCTGATTGACGAGCAACGCTACAAGGTGGCCTGTGTGGTAGTGCGCTCTTCGCTGTTGCCTACTGCTTTACAACGATGGCCTCAGGCTTTGGTGATCAGCGGCAACTGCAAGCACCGTCCATCAGAGAGTGCGCCAGCCTTATCTGACCAGTAAACTGTGCAGGCTATGGATACCGGCCCTTAGTCCTACCCAAGGTTGAAAGATGGGAGCAGACTCCCCAATATCGTACTACCCTAAAACTCAATCGGAGCCAGTATACATGTCAGGCCAATCTTTTAACCTACCCCAGCCGGCGGAATTGCTCCAGACGTTGATCCGCTTCGATACCACCAACCCGCCGGGCAACGAGGCAGAGTGTGTCATCTATTTGAACGAGCTTCTGCAAGCGGCAGGTATCGAGACCACGATTCGGGCTCGTGATCCACGCCGCCTCAACCTGATCGCCCGCCTGCCGGGGCAGGGGAATGTTCCTCCCCTAATGATGTACGGACACGTGGACGTAGTGACCACCCTCGATCAGAGCTGGCTGTACCCCCCTTTCTCAGGTGAGATTGCTGAGGGATACATCTGGGGCAGGGGGGCATTGGATATGAAAAGCGGTATCGCCATGATGGTGTCCGCCATGTTAAGGGCCAAAGTAGAGGAAGTATCCTTGCCGGGGGATGTCATCCTAGCCGTCTTGAGCGACGAGGAGGTGGACGGCGAGTACGGCGCTGGCTACCTAGCAGATCAGCATGCGGAGCTGTTCAAAGGCATCCGCTACGCGATTGGTGAGGGAGGGGGATTCTCGGTCTATCTGGCGGGGCACAAACTGTACCCGATCATGGTGTGTGAGAAGCAAGTCTGTTCAGTGCAGGCGATTGTGCGCGGCCCCGGCGGGCATGGATCGGTCCCCCTGCGTAACGGAGCCATGTCAAAACTGGCCCGCCTAATCCAGAAACTTGAGCGCTATCACCTTCCAGTGCACATTACTCCAGTGGCACGCCAGATGATCGAGACAATGGCGCAGGCATTGCCATTCCCCGCTCGGCAGGGATTACGACTCCTGCTGAACCCTGCGCTGACCGACATGATACTCGACTCAATGGGCGAGCAGGGCCGCCTGCTGAACCCCGCCCTGCATAACACGGTCAGCGCAACCATTGTGCGGGGCGGACACAAGATCAACGTCATTCCCAGCGAGATAAGCCTTGAGCTGGATGGCCGGCTTCTGCCCGGCTTCAAACCGGATGATATGCTGCGTGAATTGCGTCAGTTGCTGGGCGATGATGTGGAGCTGGAGGTAACCCGCTACGATCCGGGGCCGGGAGAGCCAGATATGGGATTGTATGACAGGCTGGCCGATACGCTCCGAGAATGCGACCCTGCCGCTATTCCGATGCCTTACCTGCTCAGCGGTGTCACAGATGGACGCTATTTCGCCAAGCTCGGCATTCAGACATACGGCTTCCTGCCAGTTTCCCTGCCGGCGGGGGTTGACCTTTTGAGCACCATCCACAGCGCTAATGAGCGCATCCCAGTCGGCGGCGTGGAGTTTGGGACGGACGTCCTTTACAAAGTGCTTCAACGTTTTGGCACATGAACTCTCTGAAACAGGCATTCCTGCCCCCTGCGGGAGGGGGGTGTTGGCTCGCTTAGTCTGGCTCAGAGATCGTGTCTGCTAGCCGCCCACAGAACTATACTTCTGCGCTCTCAGCCTGATCCTCGTCATAGGGCGTGATCAGCTTTGCCAGTTGCGGTCTAAGTGCCTGTACAGCACGGGCACGGTGGCTGACACGGTTTTTGACTTCCGGCGCTAGCTCTGCCATTGTCATGCCGCACTCGTTCACAAAAAAGACGGGATCATAGCCAAAACCATGAGTGCCGCGCGGCGCATGGGTGATGCGGCCCTCGCAGACTCCTTCAGCCGTGTAAACCTCACCGCTGGGCATATACAATGCTACCACACAGCGGAAACGTGCACTGCGCTGAGCATCCGGTATGTTCTTCATCCTCTCAAGCAGCAAACGGTAGCGGTCAGCGTCGCTGGCGTTGGGGCCGGCATATCGTGCTGACTGGACCCCCGGCGCCCCGCCTAGAGCATCCACTTCCAGCCCCGAATCATCAGCCAGAGCGGGCAGGCCGCTCAACCGCGCGCAGGCCTCTGCCTTGAGAAGGGCGTTCTGCTCAAAAGTTGAACCTGTCTCCTCCACTTCTGTGCTGACCCCCGCATCATCCAGTGTGACCCACTCGACCGGCAGGCCGGCCAGCAGGGCGGCATATTCACGGAGCTTCCCACGATTGCGGGTGGCGATTAGTATCTTCATCCTGCAACGATCCGCTTCCCCATCTCTTCCGCCTTAGCTCTGAAGTCTGCCATATCTATTACTGTTCCTTCTACACGAGCCTGCTCGGCGGCAAAGGCCATCAAATGGCTTTCCAGCGAAGCACGGGCCGAAGTCAACGGCGCCTGCCGACCATCACGTAACGCTTCTACAAAGGCATTCATCAGCCCGTCATCACCGCCGCCGTGCCCGCCGGCCTCTAACTGATTGGGGAACTCCCTCCGTTCAACCCGTGTATGGCGATGATCATACAACTCAATGAATGTCCGGTTGAAGCTGAACTTGCCCAACAGCGTAGCCTGTGAGCCATCTATGCGAATGGTGCGTCCCTCCTCAAAGGAGTGACCGTGCATGGTCAAAGAGACTGAAATGTCATCTTCAAACTCCATTGTCACGATCTGGTGATCCACCACGTCGTTATCACAGCGATAGACGCACCGCCCATAGGGGCCGGTTTCCAAGGCGCGCCGCAGGCTGACCAGGTCTGCCGGATGATCGCAAATGATGGAACGCGGCCAGCCGTCATATGCTGTCAGCCGTCGCAAAGGCGGGACAATAGCCGCCAGCCCTTTAAGAAGGCAGGGAGTATGGAGCGCCATCCATCCCGCCCAGCGATAGACCGGATTTCGTGCCTGACTGAGGCCGTAATGAATGGGTGTGAGATCGAGATACAGCGCTGGAGCATAGAAGGGGCAGGTCTCCTCAACCGGACAGCCATCTGTACAACGAGCCGGTGCCCCGGGCGGGGCATTCTCCTCGCGAAAGTGCGTCAGAGCGCCAATTGAGCTGAGCCGCTTGACCTTTCGCCCCAGTATCCAGTGGAGGAAATCCATGTCGTGACAACATTTGGCAAGGATCATCGGGCTGGACTCAGCGGCCTGCCGCCAGTTGCCGCGCACGTAACTATGCGCCATATGCCACGCCGAAACATTCTCCCGATGAGAGACTGTGATAATCTGCCCCAACTGGCCGGACTGGACGATCTGGTAGACCTGCCGGGCAAAATCGGTATAACGCATCACGTGGCATATCTGTAATACACGCCCGCTTTGCTCAGCGGCACGGACAAGGGCTACACATTCGTCCAGCCTGTGTGCCATTGGCTTTTCAAGCAACACATCATACCCTGCCGCAAGGGCGGCCAGCGCAGGGCCTGTGTGCATCTGATCTTGTGTGGTGATAATAGCCGCACGGGCCATCTGAGGGCGTGAGAGTAAATCCTCCCATGTATGGAATTGACGTTCCGGCGGAATATGATGGGAACGGGCAACCTGCTCCCGACGTGCATCCCGCGGCTCAGCGACAGCAGTGATCACAAGCCGATCAGGGTGAGCAAGCGCCCACCCTCCATAGGCCTCTGCACCACGATTGCCGGCCCCGATCAGGACGGCCTCCACCGGTTGCGACATGTGCTTATCCCCCTATCTGTGTGTGCCAAAGCGATGGCGCACCGCCAGCCTCAATGTATCGGCGATAGTACGGCCAACCCTCATTTTGGTGGGTGTGGGCTTCAGATCATAGCGCAGGGTAAAAGGCACCTCACCAAAGCGAATTGGCTTCAGGTGCGAAAGCTGAAGCAAAATCTCGACCATGCAGGCAAAGCCGCGCTCGGTGATGAAGCGGTCGCCATAATGCTCATAGGCACGTTGCAACACGCCTGCACGATACGCACGGAAGCCACATGAATAGTCCCGCACGCCGGGGATGCCAAAAGCAACTTGGAATAACAGGCTCATAACGGGACTGTAAAGACGACGTAGGGGAGGCACTCCATAAACCCGTGCCCCCCTCCTGAAGCGCGAGGCGATGACGACATCGTATCCTTCTCGAACGCGCTGTACCATGAGGGGAATGCGGTCAGGGGGTTGGGTGTTGTCAGCATCCAGCGTGACAATCACATCATCGCTTCGGGCATCCTGCAAGGCAACCCGGAAGCCGGTCTGGATGGCCTGACTCAGGCCCTGATTGCCCTCATGCTGAACAAGGATAACCCAGGGGGCATCGGCGGCATATTGCCGTGCCACCTCGGCTGTCCGGTCAGTACTGCCATCATCTACTACGATGGTACGCAGGTCAGGCAGGCTCATGGCCCGGACTTCGGCAAGCGCATCTAGCAAGGGAGGAAGGGCAACTTCCTCATTGTAAGCAGGCAAAATGACGGTGATCATATGGAGGCGATCCGTAAAGCCTTCTGAGGTTGATGAAAGAAGTACAGCTACCCGAAGTAGTATACCACAGGCCATCATTCCGCCGAATGG
>DAOTYH010000084.1:0-53754 GCA_034435015.1 Anaerolineae bacterium
CAAGACGCTCTACTTTGACATGGAGTTGGTAGAGTCTGGACAGCCATGTACCTGTGGGTTAATGATGTTTGCGTCCAGCACTTGCACAGAAAACAGGGAAAGACTATCCTTCTGAGCAATTGTGCTGATTTGATTCTGTTCGCACTTGGGTGTAACATCCTACCAACTGAGGCTGGTCTGGCAACCTGCCTTGTCAGGGCAGGAAAGCACTTTTCTGTTGCCAGCATAGCCGGGTGCCGGACATCGCTTACCTTCTAAAGACCGGGGGAACAGATGAGCTCAGAGGATCAGACCAAAGAGAAAGAGACCGAAAAGAAGGAGCCAGAGAAGCCAGAGGCCGGGAAGCCAGAGGCCCCCAAGCCGGAGGCTGGGAAGCCGCCAGAGGCTGAGAAGAAAGAAGCTGAAAAGCCGGTAGCTGAAGAGAAAGAGCCGGAGAAAAAAGCAGAAGAGGGGGAGAAAAAGTACTTCTACCCCAATAAGTGGGCTCGCGTGATCCTGACCTCAGCCGAAGAAGTGATGGGTGTTCAGGGCGTCACAGCTATGCTTAACATGGCTAAGATGTCCCATTACATTGGCAACTACCCGCCTGACAACATGAAGAAAGAGTTCTCCTTCGAGGAGGTAGGGCGGCTTCAGCAGGCTATCTGGGACATGTATGGCAGTCGGGGGGCGCGGGTCTTTGCAACTCGTGCTGGTGAGCAGTCCTTCAAAGATGGGCTGGCCCAATTCAAGAGTGTGGCCGCCGCCGCCAGCGTAGCAATGAAAGTCGCTAACCTAGAAGCCAAAGTTAAGATCGGGCTGGAGTTCTTCTCTAAGTTCTTCAACACAGTCAGCGACCAGGTGGTCGAAATCAGCGAGGACGATAAATATTGGATATGGACGATCACCCGTTGCCCGGTTTGCTGGGGGCGCAAGTCAGATGAGCCAGTATGCCATCTTGCTATTGGTGTCCTGCAAGCCGCCTTTGCTTGGGTCAGTGACGGCAAAAAGTTCCGTATCCTAGAAACTGAGTGCAAGGCTAAGGGCGACAAGAATTGCGTCATCAAGATCGAAAAGGTGCCTGTCGAGTAACCAATTATCGGCATGCCATCGCGGCGGTGTTGACTCCGCCTGTATATGGTAGTGTGGCTTTGTACTAACCTTCCTGATCATCTTGGACAGCTAGGAGTTTGAAATTGACCAAGTCCCGCACTGAACAAATGATCGAGCGGCTACGCGATTTACAAGTCAGCTCACCGGCTGTGGAGGCTGCTGCGGTTGTCAGTGTAGATGGCTTGAGCATGGCCTCCTCAATGCCTGCCAACGTTGAGGAAGATCGCGTGGCCGCCATGTCGGCTGCGATGTTGTCTTTGGGTGAGCGTATTGCCGGCGAGCTGGGGCGTGGAACGCTCGAACAAGTTTACATCAAGGGCGAGAATGGGTATGTGATCTTGATGGCGGTCGGCGAGGAAGCTGTTTTGACTGTCCTAGCCCGCAAAGATGCGAAGCTGGGCCTTGTCTTTCTGGATATGGGGCGCGCTGTCGCGGACCTGGCAAAACTTGTCTGAGTCAACTTGCCTGATATGAGCGTGAGGTTCGGTGTGCCGCCATAACATACATAGACTGTATAGTGCCTGCTTGTTATATTTGACGGGGCGGCGCAAGTAGGCAGACAAGTGAGAAGATTATGCCTTCGAATCTTCGGCAGACCATCCTCGTCGTTGAGGATGATCTTGATTTAGCGGAGATGCTGACTGCCTACTTCGATACACAGGGGTATCGGGTTGTTAGTGCCGCTTGGGGTGAGAAGGCAGTTTCGCTGGCCGCCGAGGTGCTTCCCGACCTTGTCCTGCTGGATGTCCGTTTACCCGATATTGACGGCTATGAAGTCTGCCGCCGTCTGCGTGAAAGCCATAAAACGCGCGGTATTCCCATCATCTTTCTGACTGAGCGGCGTGCCCGCCTGGATAAACTACAGGGGCTGGAACTGGGGGCAGTGGATTACATCACCAAGCCCTTCGATATCCGGGAATTGCGGCTACGGGTGCGCAACCTCCTGCGGCGGGCTGGTGATCTGAGTGCTATGAACGCCGTCACCGGCTTTCCGGAAGGGCGGGCTGTTGATGAATTCTTGCAGAATGTTGTTGATGCTCCCTCAGATGGGTGGGGGGTAATGGCCATCACACTGAGCGGACTAAAGACCTTCCGGGAGATGTATGGCTTCATTGCCAGCGATGATGTTCTGCGCACTACCAGCCTCATGATCTACAGGATTGCCAGTGAAGTCGCTGGGGAGAACATCTTTTGTGGCCATCTGAATGAGCATACACTCTTTGTGTTCTTACCAGCCGAAGACATGGACGCACTGGAAGGCCTGATAGCGGAACGTGTTGGCGGCTCACTGGAGTATTTCTACCCCAACGCTCAACATGAATCGATGGCAGAAGGGGCAGATGAAAGATTGGGACTGTGGGTGGGGCAGGTAAAGGCACAGGACGGCCCCTTTGCAAGTGTGGCTGATCTGAAAGCCAAAGCTCTTGCCGCACGCCGCACCATTCTCCCCAACCGGCAATCGTAGTTTCGACTTCGGATAAATAGGGAGAACACCATCAACGGGGCACAGGTTCTGCGCCCCGTTGATGGTGTATGGGGATCGGGAATGATCAGCCCCCTCAGGCAGGGTGAAGGGGTAATCCTTTAGCCTTCAGGAAGGCCCGAATAGCGTCCAATAGCTGGGATGTATAACCCGCATCTTTTGCGCGCCCCATGTGACCAATGCGAAAAATCTTGCCATGCAGGTCGCCTAACCCGCCGGAAATCATGATGTTGTGTTCATCCAAAAGGAAACGTTGTAGCTCACTGACATTCACATCAGGGCGGGTGTTAATGGCACTGATCATTGGCGCGGCATAGGCTGGATTGGTGAACAGGGAGAAACCCATCTCAGCCAGGCCTTCACGTGTAACCTGAGAAGCTTTGGCAAAGCTGGCAAAATGTGCCTCAACCCCTTTTGAGAAGATACCTTCCAGCGCCCTGTGAAGCGCAACTATGTTATTGGTTGGCAAGGTGGTTGGGTAAGGATGCCAGTCCTTCCAGTTGGTACGATACCATGCCCAGGTGCGCAGGTCTAGATACCAGCCATGGGCACAGGGATTGTTCTCTGCTGTCTCCCACGCTCGTTTGCTGACCGACATCAAAGCCACACCGGGAGGGGCACCTAGGCATTTATTCGGCACACTGATGCATATATCAATCCCCCATGCGTCAACACGGATCGGCACGCCGCCAAACGAGGCAACAGCATCTACGATGAGCAGCAAGTTGAACTCATGGGCTACCTCTGCGATCTCGCGCAAGGGGTTAAGTATTCCGGTGCTGGTCTCATGGTGAACAAGTGCTATGGCGCGGACAGGATGACCTTCCGCGTTTGCTAAAGGCAATGTCTCTTTGAGGAAGGCCCTCAGGCGGGCTGGATCAATGAACTCACCGACGGGGAAGGTGAGCGTCCACGGGTGTATGCCGCAAGCTTCGGCTATCTGGATCGTTCGGAAGCCAAAGAAGCCATTTTCGGGTATACAAATGCCCTCACCGGCAGGCACTAGGCTGGCTATACCAGCCTCCAGAGCGCCGCTACCGGGGCCGGGGATCATCAGCACGTCCCCTTCTGTCTCAAACAGCCGCTTCAGCAGATCGGTTGTGGCCTCAAAAAGAGGCATCCATTTGGCCCCATAATGGGGGAGTGTTGGTTCTGCGATGGCCGCCAGGACCTCATCATCCACGTCAACAGGGCCGGGGATCATCAGACGGAGATCAGGCACTAATTTTTTACCTCCTGCTAGCTGAATGTAAGTGACACCAGCATTGTGACACAATGGGAATGCACTGGCAAAATTGTGAATGATGCCAGTTTGGGGGCGGTATTTCCCTCCCGCAAAGCAGGGCTATAATCAGGGGCGTGGAATGGGAGTAACTTTGCATGTGAATAGTAGTAATGAGGAGGAAGCCGGTTACATGAGTCGGAAGTGGATATGGTTGTGTGGTCTGGTAGTAGTGCTGGTCATGACGGGGCTGTCTGCTTCCCCTGCCGCCGCCCAAGCAGTTTCCGGATTGAATGGCCGCCCGGTGTTGCCAAATGAGCAGACTTTCGGCACTGAACATTTTGTGATCCATTACACCCTCGTAGGCCATCAGGGGGTTGACCCCGCTGATACAAATGGGAATGGCATCTCTGACTATGTCGAAACCGTTGCGGACACCATGGAACATGTCTGGCAGGTCGAGGTTGAGATGATGGGCTGGGCGCCCCCTCCGCCTGATCGGGGCGAAGGAGGGGATACGCGCCTAGACGTTTATCTCGATAACATCCTGAGCGAAGGATACGCTGGTTACGTGGAGAGCAGCGGCGGACACATTGGCGACAACCCCCTTACGGTGGAAGGTGAGCGTAACGCCACTTATGGCTTCATGGTGTTGGATAACGATTACGTAGAGGTGTTGGACGACCCCAACCCAACAGAGACCCCCCTCCAGCTTATGCAGGCCAGCGCGGCCCATGAATTCAACCACCTGATCCAGGGGGGCTATGATGATATGGACCCTCACTTATGGCTGTATGAGGCAACCGCTTCGTGGGTGGAAGATGAGGTCTATGATGATGTCAATGACACGCTCTATTACATAGATGCTGTCTTTGATAACCCAGACATCTGCCTGGTAGCCGAGACAGCCAGAGGTAACGATGAGCACTGGTATGGGGAATGGTTGTTGTTGCGGCTGATGTCGGAGCGGTATGGGAGCGGCATCGTCCCTTCGATCTGGGCTTATTCCCGTGATCTGGATGGTTTTGCCTCGATCAATGCCGCGCTGGCGCCTCTGGGTAGCTCGCTGGTAGACGAGTCGCGTGACTTTGCGGTCGCAAATCTGCTCCGTGCTTACGAGGAGGGAAATACTTACCCTGCGGTGCGTTTGGAAGGAGAAGCAGGGTTGGGCGTGTTTAGCCCATCGGACGGAGTACAAGGCCTTGGGGCTGACTACGTTCGGGTGTCAGGGAGCGGTAGTGTGACCATCACGCTGAGTGATTCAAGCGGGTATCTGTTCATGCGGGCAGTGGGCGTGCAGGTCAACAACCCTCAGGCGGATGTCATTGCCGCGAACAGCGGCTCCCTGACAGTCAATCTCGACACCTACCGAGCTGTATTCGTGGTCATCCACAATGACGAACCAACCAGCAACGAGGCCCGTTGCCAGTTCACCAATTATAGCCTGACCGTTACTCCTGCGTCGGGTGCTCCCTCTGAGGTCGAAGCGGCCTGGCCCGCCCATCATTTTGAGTTGCCCGGCTCCAGCGTGGGAGGTCATAGCGACAGCAACTCCTCCAGCTACCAGCCGCCGGGGGACGCACCCTATGCTAGCGGTGTATTTGCCGATACGCCAGCCGGCCTGGATGTTCCATTCCAGACGCTTATTCCAACTACATTGCCGCCCGGATACACGTTTGATTACGCCTACGTGATGACCCCTGAAGACTTTGGGCAGAGCGCCCCATATTACGTGCCCGGCGGGGAGGTTTCGGCTAACTTTGATTATCTAGATGAAAATGGAAACTGGTTGAGCATTTCGGAGACACCCAGCCCTTATGCTACCATTCGGGAGTGGCTGGAGGATATAGACTACGATACGCCGGGGGAAATCCGGAGCATAGACGGCGTAGAAGTGCTCCTTGAAGACCTGAGTATGGGTTCAGACATCTGGTATAGCGACACGTTGATCCTGAATGGATTGTTCATTGTGGTAGATGGTGATCATTCTGCTGAGGATACTTTGGCGCTGGTACGTTCCTTGATCGAAGCTTCGCGGTCTTCTCCACAGGTTGTTACCCCGCCAGCGGTGTTGCAACCAACCCCCGTGGTTGCCCCGCCGACTGAAGCTCCGCTTATTGGCGGCCTCGCTACAACCCAGCAGTTGATCAACTATACAGCCCTGGGGCTGTGCGCGGTATGCCTGTGCCTGGTCATTCCAGTGGCAGTAGTTGGGTTGGTACTCCAGCTCAGGGGAAGAAGTTCAAAACAACCGCCGGTGTAATGTATCCTCTAGGGCGGCCTGCATGGGCCGCCCTAGTTATCTGGTTTGATAGCCAATTGCCGTCTTGAACGAGGGAACAAATACCCATCACAAGGGGGCAGACTCGGAAGCCTGATAGGCTGTTGTAGTCTGCTCTTTAGGAGGTTGCCAGCTTCTCAAACGCAGGCTTCGCACCCATGCTTCGATCACCAAGCTAAGCAGACGCAGAACCTTGAAGGGATGTCCTACGGGCAGGTTTAGCTCCGATTGCTCTTCCAGAACACGCGTGTTGTTGATGATCTCAATTTGTGGACGGAGCGCCCGTATAGCGGCTAAATCGCCTCTGGCCCGCAGTTGCTCGATCTCGGCGGCTAGGCGGCGTCCTTCTTCCAGCGCTTGGTGAACACGCTCGGCCTCGGAAGGTTCCACCAGCCCGTATTTGACCTTTAGCTGGTTGAAGCGCATCCCCACATCATAGGTGGCCATGACAATCTCACGGCGCGACATCCAGTCAGTTTCGTAGTTTAAGGTGAACTGCCAGCTTGGCTCGACAAGCGCGCGGCGATGCTCTTCCAAAGTGCGATAGAAGATACGATAGCCATGCGCCTCTGGTTGCTCGAAGGCGCGGCTGCCGGGATCAACAAAAGGTGCCATCGGCCCGATGAATGGGCGCAGTCTCCGGTCAGTGCCAAACTCTGCCAGAAGCTTCTGGGCATAATCCGCTGTGTCCAACACCGACTGATAGGTTTGCTTGGGCAGGCCGACCATGAAGAAAACATCCAGTCTTTGCGCCCCCAAGTCCAGAGCAGAGCGCATTGTTTCTTCGATCTGCTCATTCCCATAGGGCTTGCCAAAGGCGCGGCGGACTTCAGGATCATGGCTTTCGATTGAGATCTCCAGCGCAAAGTTGGGCAGTGACTCAGCCACCAAAGCGAGGAATTCGCGGCTGGCAGGCCAGAACAGCTCAATGATTACCGGCTCGGTGACACCCCGTACCTTGTCCAGAAAGCGTTGAGCATATTCCATACCAGCCTGCCGAATGTCTCCCAGCACAAAGATCGGGCCGTTGCTCACAGAGGCAATCTGGCGCAGGTCATCAGCCATCTGCTCTGGTGAGCGGAAGGCCGGCCTGCTCCGCCCGTGCATGTGGCGGAAGGCAAAGGCAGAGCCGCCACAGCCGGCACAATTCATGATGCATCCTCGACAACTGAGCACCGGCATAATGGGGTAACGTAACCAGCTCATGAAGGGCAGATAGCTGGGCAGGTCCATGTCGCGGGCCGCCGAGATCATGATCCGGCGGTAATCTAGCTTGATCAGTCCCAGGTCGGGAGGGCTGTAACTCATCTCGTTGATGTGAATCTGGCCTTGACTGTCGCGCCACGAGAGGTTAGGGATTGTCTCAAGCGGCTTGCCAGTCTCTAGAGCCTCGACCAGCATCCTGACCGGCTCTTCGGTTGAGTCGCCGCGCATCACCAGATCAACTTGCGGATACTCAAGTAGCTCACGGTGGAAGTAAGTGGATGAAAATCCCCCAAACAGAATGGGCGTCCGCGGGTGCAGACGTTTGACAATCTCAGCGACCGCCAGTGAACCGTGCGCGTGGGGCAGCCAGTGAAGATCAATGCCAAAGGCAAGAGGCTCCGGCAAATCTGCAATGAAGGTCTCTACGTCGAAGTTCGGGTCCTGGAGCATGCGTGCCGCCAGATTGACGATACGTACCGGATAGCCGTGATCCTCTAGATGGGCAGTGAGGGTAGTGAACCCGATAGGGTACATCTCGAAGATAGAGGATGAGGGTACTAAATCGCTGACCGGCCCGCGCAGGATGGTTTCTTTGCGAAAATCATACACACTGGGGGCATGGAGGAGAATCAGAGCTGGTGAGGACATCGAAAGCACTTCTCCAACAAGATGAGTTGATCAAAGGGTGTTCGTTCGTATTCTGTTAGCTGTTCTTCTTCCCTCAAAAACCAAGCCTTGCGACCATGCCTATAGTACCCAAAAAGAAGTCTCTTCCCTAGTGACTGAAGGCACTACGGGCTAGGACAAAGGTCATAATAGAGTATTATGACCTCTTTTGTAAATAGCCTGATTGGGTGTAGCCTCTATATGTTTTGTCCTTCTCCCTGAGTGACGGTAGATGGTCTGCCCTGCTCTTCTTTGCCTGTGCTTTCCATGTCAGCAATGATTGCCGCTACTGCCTCAATGGCCACTCTCTGTTTGCGGTACAGGTCTGATTCGCTCATGGCCAGACGCATGGCTACATCGCGCACCTTACGCCCCTGTATAAAGCGCATCTCCAAAATGTTGTAGAGAATCCAGTCAGCAGTGGTCATACTGCGCTGTCCCTCTGGGCGCAGGCGCTCTATGGCCTTCTGTAGAACAGATCGCATTGCCCGCTGGGGGTTGCCGCCATGCTCACTGAGAGCCTGCTGGACAACCGAGAGGCTCATCAGCGAGGATTCTGTCAGGTTAGGGCCGCCCCAGTAGTGGGCCAGTGCCTCTTTAATCTTGCGGGAGAAGTCAGGTACAGGGAATCTTTCCCCCTTGTCGGGGGATGTCAGGGTTTCCAGGTTGCCATACTGAGCAGTTCCCCTTACTTGTTGGACCGCTACGATCTCCGGCAGAAGCCCTTCCAGCTCGGTGAACACCTTAGATTGCAGACGGCGGTCTTCCAATACCTCAGCCGCACGGGTAGCCAGTGCCATGAGGACTCTCCACTGTTCTTGCCGCGGCGTCTCCTGCGGGGCGGCGACCCCCATCAGCCCTGTCAGACGGGGGGGAACATCTGGGGCGGATTGGAAATGCAACGGGATCAGCCAGAAGCCGTGCCAGGCGAACACATCTCCGCTCGTATTGATGTCCTCAGGGCGGGGCAGATAGCCGTTGAGGTCGCCGTTCGAAAGCTCTCCCGCTCTTGCTAGTTCCATGTCGAAACCGTCTTCCAGCCCTAGTGCACGCTCTAGATGGGGGCCGTTCTCCGACAGTGAGGCCACAAAGGCTGTCCTGACACGCAGGTAATCGCATGCGGCGGCCAAGATCATGTCCAGCAATTGCTGGAAGTCCGTACCAGTCAGTAGGCGTTGTTCGAGTTCTTGTATCTGTCGTATCTGAGCCTGATCGCCGACGTAGATCAACCAGCGTTCGAGGTGCGGGCGGATCAGCGTGATAGCCCATTGTAGGGAGAGAATCACTGCCACGACCAGTACAGGCATTACCTCATCGCCAGGCAGCCCCAGCACAGCGCTGGCACGGGGAACCCAGATCACCACACCCAGTGCGGCTATAGCAACCACAGGGCCTCGCAGGAAGAATTGGAGCATCTGAGCTTTAATCAGCCGATCAGGCAGATAGGCCCCAAAGAAGGCCAGCGGGTAGGCCATGAAGGTCAGCATGATCACCAGTGCAATGTCTACAATGATCAGCAGACCGTAGAAGACGGCAGGGGAAAAATAAGTGCGTCCTGAGATCAACAGGAAGGGAAAGACCGCCAGTGCAGGAGCGGCATAGGGAAGGAGCAAATAGGTCATCCGGCGGCGGGTGGCCTCGGTCAATGTGCGGCGGCGCGCCCGGATCACAAAACCCAAACTCAGCGCCACTGAGCCGATAAAGTAGGCAAAGAATACACCGAAAGCCGGGCCCGGTCGGAAGTGAGGTGCGGGCGTCCACAAGGGGTCACGGACGATCCAGTCAGTGAATACAACCAGCACGAGGAACAGCGCCGCTATCACATAGAGCAGGATGACGACCATACGCCGCCGCCCGCGCGAAGGCAGTCCTGTCATAGCCAAGATGGCGTCCGAGAGATGAACATAGGCGGCTGGCGCGAAAGAAATCCCTAGCCACTGGAAGCGCAACCATGGCTCGGCGGCGGCGAGGCTGTCGCTGTAGCCGACACTGAGGTCACCAATATAGGTGACGAGGACAAAGAAAAGCAAAGCACTGAAAGCACGCGCGACGCGGTTGCGGATGTCTTTAACGAGGTAATACAGGAAAAAAGAAGCAACAATGATCGCGATTGCGGCGCTGAGACTCTGGCTTATTAACGGGCCAAGCGAAATGAGCAACGATCTTAACATACCAAGACTGATTCTAACGCAGGGTCTGTCCGAAGAAGATAGCTATATCCTGATTGGGATAGTATAGGTCATTGTAACCGCAAAACACCAATCCGCGCTTCTGCAAGAAGCGGATAGCAGGGTAGTTTTTGGTTTGCGTCTCGACGATCAGACGGCGCAGATGGCGCTCAATAGCCCATTGTCTGGCCGCCCGTAACAGTGCCGTGCCGATCCCCTGTAGCCGGTAAGGCCGGTCAACGGTCAGGTCAGCCACCCATGCAGTTTCCTGAGAGGTTTCCTCCCGTACGTTGACATAGCCGAGGACCTGCTCCTCCCTTACCGCCACCAGAAAACAAGCGTGAAGTTGCCAGGATTGAATGAGAGCTTCACCATTGCGCGGATAGAGTACCTTCATTGAGCGGGGCAGGCGGGCCGGACGAAATGCGACCTGGAGAGCACCTTCGCTTTCATCCAATGAGACTTGCCATACGAATTCGGTGCTACACGAGTGATCGAGGGTCAAGCAAGCCTCATAATCACTGGGCATAGCCGAACGAATGGTCAGAGACGGCGATGGAAGCGTGCTCATGCAGGCGATTGTAACAAACGGCGGGCGATCACGAAAGATGCCGCAATGTGTCATATCAAATGCGACTCCGCGAAGGCCTGAGCAGGGGTGCGCATGCCCAGCGCCAAGTGAGGGCGCTGGTGGTGATAATAGGCGGGATAGTCATCGGCACGGCGTTGGGCTAGCTGGGTTACTGTTCTTGAAGGGAGTGTGCTCGGACCCCCGGCGCAACGTGCCGTTCAAGCACTCGATAAACACCCGGTCGTTCTTGCGGTAAGGGCGGGCGATGACATGCTGTCTGGCGCACTGGTTAACGACCTCCAAGAACTGGCCCTCGAATTCGGAGCCGCCGTCGGTTTGCAGGGTCTGAATAGGCCCGAAGCGTCTGGCCAGTTCCTCAAGGGCTGCCTTGCCGTCGGCGGAAGTCAGGCCGGGGCGCATGAGGATGAAGGCCTCGCGGGTGTAAGTATCAATGGCCGTGAAGGCAAAGACCCCGCCCAGTTCGACTGTGTCCATCTGCACGACCTCGCGGGGCGCCTGACCCCGCCGGGCGGGTTGTCCTTTGGCCGTGCGCGTGTGCCTGCGCAACTGCCTGTGTTGTCTGAGCAGGCGGCAGGCTGTGCTCAGGTTCAACTTGATGCCTTCCTCACCCAGCAGATACACGATCTTCTGCCCGTAACAGTCCCGATACGCTCGACGAATGCTCAGCACGCGCTGAACGATATAACCGTGCACCTTGCGCCGCCTGCGGCCTTTCTTCGCCGCCCGATAGTGCCTGATGTACCCCTCGATCCCCCTCTGCTTGATGCCTTTCAGCCGCCGATACACTGTCGCTCGATCCCGTCCCACCCCGCCGGCAATCGCCTCGACGGCAATCCCTTGCTTTCTCAATGCGTACGCCACTCGAATCCGTGTTATACTGTCCATCAGCGCTCCGTGATTCTGTTGTTGGTTTTGTCTCTACAACTTTATCACGGAGTCGCATTTTTATTGAGAATACTACGCCTGCGCCGGCGGTTTATCCCTCTGAATGTCGTTTGCTGTGTCCTGCGCGGCGCAGATACCTAGCCCATCGCCTGACGTAAGCGCCCCTCCAGTTCACTTAAGATGATGGCTGTTGCACCCCATACGATCTGCCCGTGTAACCGGTAGAAAGGGACATCCATATCAAAGTCTGGGTAGCTCCAGTGTTCAAGCGACTTGATGCTGTCATCCAGCAACAAGGGGAGGGGCATCTCAAGTATCTCGGCTACTTCCACTGGATCGGCGCGGAATTGAGGGCGGGAAGGCTGGTAGCCCACAAACGGATGAATCTCAAAATCGCTGGCGGGTACATAGAGGGCGTCCAGCCTGCCAATGATCTCAAACTCCCCCCGGCATACACCGATCTCCTCGCAGGTCTCTCGTATGGCGACCTCAATCAGTGAGTGCTCGCCCGGCTCCTGAGCGCCTCCGGGGAGCGAAATCTGCCCCTTATGGGAGGCTACCCATTCGGTGCGGCGCGTCAGCGGGAAGGTCAGGCCCTCCTCAGTCGGGTAAAGCAGGATCAGGACGGCGGCCAGCTTAGGCCGGCCTTCTAGATGCGGGGGGCGGCGCATGTCACGCTGGCGGGGGATCATCCGTGCGCGGGCAGTTTCTGCATCGAAGTCGGTCAGTGCCAGCGCACGGCATACGTCTTGCAGGTCAGGCCGTAGGGAAGATGTCATAGGGCGGCGCCCAAGTCCTCACAGCAGTGAACGGTTTTCAATCTTCCGAGTGCTCTGTCAGCGCCTTCAGGGCTGGCTGGAGGCTCAGTACCATTAGAATAGACATCAAGACCGCCGAGGTCAGGCACCACATACAGACAGCCAGAATAACAAACAGCTCCACATAGGTCAGATAGATCGAGAAGATTGTGCCAAACACAGTCATGCCGAGCACAGCCAGCGGGGCATACTTTGCCAGCCATGCTGAACGGGTCCGCCCCAGACCCCATGCCAGCAGAATAGCCGCATAGCCGATCATCCCCAGCAAACCCGTCGGCAGGAAGCCAAACAACTTGGCATAGGAACTGCTCTGGACGAGGTTGCAGTTACCAATTGGTCCGCAGACAAGGGAGGCTGACTGAACCTCGCCGTATGTCAAATAGCCGGCTACCCCCATCCCCATCACGGCCAGCACAGGGGTAGCCCACTCCAGCCACGCGGGACGCGGGCGGGGCGGATTCCCCCCTACACTGCGGATCAATGCGGCCAGAGTATAAACGAGAGCGGCTATCGCCCCGATCAACACAATCGCCGCCGCCCCAAAGCCCTCTGGCGTGGATTCAGTTGCAATGAGGGACTCGGATAGTTGACTGAGTATCATCAAAAGTCACCGCCTCCGGCTGTGTCGTATTGCGCTACTTTTACCCGAAATCCTGTTCACCTGCAAACATACGGATGCTGAGCAGAGCACGGCTGTCAGTTGCTGAAAAAAGGGCCGCAGTTGTTGCGGCCCCTGATCCAAGCTAGTTCAGCCAAGCATATTTACGAGAGTCGTCCATCCCCTCCTAAGGCGACGGCAGGGTGATGATGATAGGCGGCAGGGTAAATATAGGAGGTAGGAACAGCGTCGGGGTTGGGGAAGGCGCCAATGTGACGATGGGCGGCAGAGTCAGGGCCGGTATAAACAGGGAAGCCTGCACTGACAGGGTGCGGATGTTATTGCCTTCGTCCCCTTCAGCGACCGTCTTGCCGGAGTCCACCTCAGCCTCAACAAGATATGACCCTACGACGGTGTAAGTGTAATCAGCCTGCAAAGTGACAGAACTGCCAGCCGGCAGGGAGGCAACTGTCCCCAGATTGAGCTGTCCGCCTGCTCCCCCGCGTCCAGTCGGGAAGACTATCGTCTGGAAGGAGGTGGCTGTCTGCCCGCCGATATTGGTGACAGTTACCTTGATGGTTACCGTCGTGCCTGATCCCGCTGGGATGATAGTGATGCTGGCAGGCATATCAATCGAGCTGACCACCAGGTCGGGCGGCTGAGGAGTATTGGTCACGCCGGGCTCTGGTGTATTGGTGATGGTAGGTGTGGCAGTCGGCGGCGGTGCCCCATAGGAGCCAATGGGTACGGCACTGCAATCACCGCTCAGGGTGACATAAGCCCCTGAGACCCATCCTGACCCGCCGGGGCCAGCCGGGTAGGCGATCTGCCACCACGTATTGGTACCGTCACGTCCGGTCACCGTTGTGGTCTGCCCCACTCCCAGAACACCCAGTATCGGATAGGCCGTGCCAGGGCCGGTACGGACGTTAAGGTCCGTGTTGGTGCGGGCCGTGCAGGCTGACGATGTCGGGGTGGCTGTTGTGCCTGCGCTTTCCTCTGTTACCGTCACCGTGATGATGGCCGGGTCGCTGGCTGTGCCGTCAGCGCGGTAAGCGATGACCTTAATCGTATGCTGGCCGGCTGTAGTTGGCGTCCAGCCCTGCAGCAGGGAAAAAGAAGTCTGTCCTTCGGGATTGGGGGCAGTGTCACTGCGGACAAGGGTTTCATCAACCAGTAAATCAACTCTCACCACCCCGACCGTATCGGTAGCCGTGCTCTGAATCAGCATTTCCTGCCCCAGCACAGCCGATGCGTTGTTGGGGGGAGAGGTGATTGTAACGGTTGGCTTCCCTTCGGCTGAAGCCCCTCCTCCTCCAATGCCGGGTATGTTACAGGCCAGAGCGGCGAGTAGCAGAACAGAGATTCCAACAAAAGCCCATTTATTCCCTTTCAGCATAATCTTCTCCTTGTCTATACATTACTGTCTATACATCACTAATGAAGCGGTCCCTCTACGGCAATAGCATAGTGATCGCAGTAATTTAGGCAAGTTACAGAAAGGACGGCCTCCTTGTTGTTCACAAATGTGAAAGGTATAATCAAACGTGCAAAAACACTTTTTTTGCGTTATGATTGAGGCAGATGGCGCTCCGTGCGGGAGATTGTCCTCGCTTGGTCCTGATGCTATCCAGACTGGACGGTGCGAGAGCGTGATGGCCAACACGAACAACATTCACCTGACGCGAGATGATGACCGGCTGGATTTCCTGGCACGTGTTGCCAGCATGTACTATGAGGAGGGGTTGACTCAGCAGACTATCTCTGCCCGGCTGGGATATTCTCGGTCAGCCATCTCACGCTTTCTGAGTGAGGCCCGTGAGCTGGGCATTGTTGAGATCAACATCCACCATCCGCTCACGCGAAGCGCTCCACTGGAACAACAGCTACAAGAGGAATTCAAGCTGAAAGAAGTGAGGGTGCTGGTGCGGGGAGCGCTCGCCTACTCGGCGATGCTGCACCGGCTGGGGGCGCTGGCCGCTCACATTGTGGAGCAGGTCGTCCACGAGGACTCAATACTCGGCGTCTCGTGGGGGACAGGTGTGTATGAAGTAGCTAATACGCTCCACCCGCCTCACTACCCTGGTGTGCAGGTCGTCCAGATGATCGGGGCGCTTGGCACTGCCGATCCCCTGATTGACGGGCCTGAGCTGGCCCGCTGGTTTGCACGTCTGTATGGCGGACGCTACCAGACCCTTCCCGCCCCCCTGATTGTGGAAAGTGAGGCTGTCCGCAACGGGCTGATGAACGACCGCCGTATCCGTGAGATACTCACGCTGGCCGAACAGGCCGACATAGCTGTTGTGGGGATCGGCACAACAGACCCGGCTATGTCCAGCACTGTTCGAGCGGGTTACCTGACTGCCGAAGAAAGCAACGAGATGGCGGCCCAAGGCGCTGTAGGCGATGTCTGCGCTATTCATTTTGACATTCGCGGCAGGATACTTGACCTGCCAATTGGGCGGCGCACGGTGGGCATCGAGGCTGAGAAACTCCGCCGGATACCAACGGTTCTGGGTATTGCAGGCGGGGAGATCAAGGCCCCTGCCATCCTGGGGGCGCTGCGCTCAGGCCTGATCAATACCCTCGTGACAGATGATCTTACCGCTCGAGAAATTATCAAGTTGAACAACCAGTTTCATCTATAAGGAGAGGTCATGACAGATACGATCAAGTCCGGTGTTTCCATACCGGCAATCACACCCGAACGAGCCTCTGAAGTGCTGGCCGAGATAGGGCCTGACAAGGCCCGACACATGCTCGAAACCATGTACCTGACTCGTGCCTTTGAGGAAAAAGCCGAAGAGTTGTATGGGCTGGGCAAAGTACATGGCACGATGCATCTCTCCATTGGTCAGGAAGCAACTGCCGCTGGTGCCTCTAACGCCGTGCGGCGCGGCTACGATTACTTGCTCAACCACCATCGCGGCCACGGCCATTTCCTGCAATGGGGGGGCGACGTGAATCGCATGATGGCTGAGTTCATGGGCAAAGAGACCGGCTACTGCCGCGGGCGCGGCGGCTCGATGCACATCGCTGATGTCGAGAGCAACAATCTGGGGGCCAACGGTATCGTAGGGGGCGGCATCCCCATTGCTGTCGGTGTGGGGCTGAGCATTAAACTGCGCAAGACCGATCAGGTTTGCCTGGTTATCTTCGGTGATGGGGCTTCCAACGAGGGGGCGTTCCATGAGTCGCTGAACATGGCTTCCATCTGGGATTTGCCGGTCATCTACCTGTGTGAAAACAACCAGTATGGCATGTCTATGCCTATTAAACGGGCCGCCAAGATCGAGCGTATCAGCCTGCGGGCTGTCTCCTACGGCATTGAAGGCGTCACCGTAGACGGCAATGATGTGCTGGCTGTCTACGATGCCGTGTCATGGGCGGCCCGCCGTGCACGTGCTGGTGAAGGCCCTACCCTCATTGAGGCGATCACCTACCGCTGGCGCGGGCACTCCAAGAGTGACCGTCAGCTCTACCGTACCCGCGAAGAAGTCAAGGAGTGGCAGGCCAAAGACCCCATCCCCCGCTTCGTCTCTCGTCTGATCGAGGCGAACATGCTGACGCAGGAAGAGGCCGATGCCCTAAAGGCACGCGCCTACCAGCTCATCGAAGAGGCTGTCCAGTTCGCCGAAGCTAGCCCTGAACCTGATCCCGCTACCGTGATGGAGGGTGTCTATGCCTGAGTCTCGTGAACTCACCTACGCCGAGGCCCTGCGTGAGGCCATCCGGCAGGCAATGGAAACTGATGAGCGTGTCTTCATGATCGGTGAGGATATTGGTGTGTACGGCGGCGCTTTTGGTGTCTCCGCCGGCCTGATTGACCTGTTTGGCCCCGAACGCATCCGCGATACACCTATCTCTGAAGCCGCCATCACCGGCGCATGTATTGGTGCCGCTATGACCGGCATGAGGCCAATCGGAGAAATGCAGTTCTCCGATTTTGTTGTGCTGGCTATGGAACAACTTGTCCTTCAGGCCGCTAAGGCGCGTTTTATGTTTGGCGGGAAAGCCAAAGTTCCCTTTGTGATGCGTCTGGCTGGCGGTTCTGGCACAGGGGCCGCCGCTCAGCACAGCGGCAGTTACGAAAGCTGGTTTGCCCATGTGCCGGGCCTGAAGGTTGTTGTGCCTTCCAACCCCTACGACGCCAAGGGGTTACTGCTCGCTTCTATCTACGACGATAACCCCGTCATGTTCTTTGAACACAAACTGCTGTATAAGACGAAGGGCGGCTACGGCGGCCACGTTCCTGAGGAGATGTACCAGATTCCGCTGGGGCAGGCTCAGATCGTCCGGGAGGGCAAACACCTGACCATCGTTGCGACGTCGGTGATGGTCTCCCGTTCACTGACTGCCGCTGAGCAGTTGAGTAAAGAGGGGATCGAGGTTGAGGTCATTGACCCGCGTACCATCTCGCCGCTTGATGACAAGACCATCATTGAGTCTGTGATCAAAACCGGCAAATTGCTGGTGGTACATGAGGCTGTCCAGACTGGCGGTTTTGGCGGTGAGATCGTGGCCCGTGTTGCCGCCAGCGAAGCGTTCGACTATCTTGAGGCCCCCATCCGCCGGCTGGGGGGCAAGGACATTCCCATCCCCTACAACCGGACACTGGAGTATCACGCCGTCCCGCAGGTTGAAAACATCGTTGAAGAGGCACGCAGGCTGGCGCGGGGCGAGTATTAGCCCTGCGCCCCTGCCTAATGGACATGGATAAAGGAGAGACCCCTTGGCCAAAGCAGTAATCATGCCCAAGTTTGGGTTCACACAGGAAGAAGGAACTATCGTCCGCTGGCTGGTCAAAGAAGGCGATACGGTCGAGCAGGGTGATCCGCTGGCTGAAGTGACAACCGACAAGATCAACATGGAGGTTGAGGCTCCTGTAGGCGGCATCGTGGGCGGTATCCGCTATCCTGAAGGCGCGGTTGTGCCGGTCACGAAAGTCATTTGCTATTTGCTGGCGCCGGGTGAGGCTGTGCCGGCTGAAGATGAACCAGTCCCCGCGGAAGCCTCTGCCGCCCCGCCCGCTCCCGCTGAGACTGCTCCCCCTGTGACAGCAGGGCCGGTCAGTGTAACCCCTGTCGCGCGGCGCATTGCTGAGGTAGAAGGTGTTGATCTGTCTGCTGTCACCGGTAGCGGCCCGGGTGGGAAGATCACCCGTCAGGATGTCGAGCGTCAGCTTACAGCCGCTAAGGGCGATGGCAAGGTACGTGCCACGCCTGCCGCCCGCCGCTTGGCGCAGGAAGCCGGCCTTGATCTCAGCACGATTCAGGGGAGCGGGCCGCGTGGCCGTGTGCAGGGTTCAGACGTTCAGGCCGCGCTTGCGACCCGGCCTGTTGCCCCACAGCCTGTACCTGTGGCGGCCTTCACCATGCCCCAGCCGGCCTTTGCAGTCGGAGAGCCGGTGATCGTCCCGTTGGAGGGGATGCGCCGCACGATTGCCCAGCGCTTGCAGGCCAGCTATCAGCAGGCCGTCCACATTACCTTCACGCTGGACGTAGACATGACCAAGGCTATTACCTTCCGCGAACTGGCCAATCAGCGCCTGCCTGAAGGTCATCCCGGCGTTTCCCTGACTGCCTTGATCGTCAAGGCTGTCGCATGGGCGCTTCGCCGTTACCCTCTCCTGAACAGTTATCTCCAGAATGACCAGATCATCATGATACCCGCCGTCAATGTGGGTGTGGCTGTTGCTCTGCCAGATGGGTTGATTGTGCCGGTAGTCAAGAACGCTGACCAGAAGGGCTTGCTTCAGATCGGCGCAGAGGTAGCCGACCTCTCTCAGCGTGCCCGTGCTGGGGCGCTCAGGCCCGAAGATGTGGCCGATGGGACATTCACGGTATCCAATCTGGGGATGTTTGGCATTGACCACTTCACGGCCATCATCAACCCGCCGCAGGTTGGCATTCTAGCTGTGGGTCGTACCGCGAAGCGCTTTGTGCCGGATGAGAATGATCAGCCGGTGGCTCGTCCCATCATGACCATGACGTTATCAGTTGACCATCGTGTCATTGACGGCGCACAGGCGGCTCAGTTTGCGACTACCCTGCGTGAAGCGCTGGAAGAGCCGGCCAGCATTCTGCTGTAAGGGCATCGCCCGCCAGACGAGAATGGAGAGCCAAGATGAGTGTTGTACACAAGTTCACTGGTAAGTTCGGGGAGTTATACAAATGGGATGGGGCGCGTTTCCGGCGCTATGGTGAGGGAGCATCCAAAGGAGCGACGGAAACATGGCTGATCGGCAAAGCCGAGCAGGCGGGTAACTTTGCCATCCGTTACTACGAGCTTGAGCCGGGCGGCTATTCCCGCGAGGAACAACATGAGCACGATCACGGTATCGTGTTTATGCGCGGGAGTGGAGAGGTTCATCTAGGGGATGAGATCGTGCCGGTAAGCGAGGGCGATGTGGTATATATCTCCCCTAACGACCGCCACCAGATTATCAACACCGGGGAGGGTATCTTGGGGTGGCTGTGTGTCATTCCAGCACACCGGCCTAAGGGCGGGAAGACCGTCTGGGCTGAGGAAGGGCTGGACGGCCTGACCACTACCCGTTAGCACAGCGGGGGGCGGATACGGAAGGCCGCCCCCTTGATTTTTTACTAGTTCATCCCGTAGTGGAAGCCTGTCATCTGTGCGGCCAGATCGTGCTGGCAGGCCTCGCAATACATCACCCCGCCTGATACTTCCTGCTGGCCAAAGCTGAGAGCCAGCGTGGGAGTGTCTGTGAAGCGCAGGGCACAGGTGTTAGTACAGTAAAGCCCTCCCTGATGTGCCAGCACATTCCCCTGACGGCTGACGCGCGGCACATCAAAGAGCCGGCCAAAGTAATGGGCAAAGGTCTGCCACATGGCCACCCGCCGCAGGTGGCGATCCTTGATGCTTAAGAAAGGGTGAGTTGATACCAGTGACAACAAGCCTGGACGGGCAAACCCCAAGGCATCCACGAGGGGATGCGGGCCGGTCACATCGTCTAGGATGGGCAGTTCGGTGAGGGCCAAGTCCAGATGGGGACTGCTGGACTGCCATGGCTCTAGACGGATGGTCTCCAGATAGCGTGAAGCCACAAGGTACTTGCCGCTCTCATCCAGACAGCGCTCTACGTACCACTGAACATCGGAATATACTGCTCCGTGCGGGGCTGTTGGGATAACCCACGCCCCAAAGAGACGCACTACAGGCGTCGGGTCGAACTGACCGGGCCTGCCAAAATGCCGCCGCAGTAGAGTCAATGTATCCTCGATGGTCTGTATCAATATCTGGGTGCTGTCGGCATCAACACCAGGCGTCCAGGTCACCGAGACGAATGATCGGCGCATGAGGCCCCTTTCTACTGTGTGGTACATTCAGTCTATCGTGTGTGAATGCCGATCACAACTCCATGCCTCTTTTCATGCCTGCCTTCGGTTAAACACTGTCTCTGCCCTGTTCAACTTGACTTAGAACGCACGTTCGCGCTATAATGATCACAAGTCGAACCCATGTGCTAGAAATATGGGGGACTCTGCCGGCCCTGTTGGCGCTGGATTTTTCACCGCCCCACATTGGATGGTCGCCGGCTATCCCTTAAGGAGTCATGTCATGACTGAAGCAGGGCTGTCTGCACGGCAGAAGGTCGTACTGGAATTCATTCAGGGTTTTATCAAAGAGAATGGGTATCCTCCTACCATTCGTGAGATCGGCAGGGCGTGCGGCATCTCATCTACCTCAGTGGTCAACTACAATCTGAACAAGCTGGTACGTGAGGGTCTGCTTGTACGTGACCGGGAGGTGTCACGCGGGTTAAAGCTCCGTTCACCTCTTCAGTCGGGGAGTGTGATCCGCGTGCCTTTGGTCGGGCGTATCGTCGCCAGTGAGCCGGTACATGTGCCTTCCAGCGATGAGGCCGCTCTCGGCGCAGATGCGGCTATCGAGGTCACGCCGGACATTGTGGATGTCCACGACGATTTGTTTGCCCTGCAGGTCAAAGGGGACTCTATGGTGGATGCCATGATCAACGACGGGGATATTGTGATCATGCGTCCGCACCATGACGTTCAGAACGGCGACCTGGTGGCTGTCTGGCTGACGGACAGGGAAGAAACAACCCTCAAGCATTTCTACCGCGAGGGTAACCGTATTCGTCTGCAACCCGCTAATCCGACGATGGGGCCGATCTATATAGACGATCCTTCTACCGTCCAGATACAGGGGCGTGTGGTGGCGGTAGTACGTCACGTGTAAATGCCTCAAGCATCTTGTCGGGAAACCGTTCAGCATAGCCTGCCGTGGAGTCTACAGAAAGCACGGACCAGCAACCCCCGCTTTCTGTAGACTCCATTTCTTTATGGATACGTGTGCGCCGTTCCGGCCTTCATGTGAAAACCCAAGCCCCGCGCGGTACACTTCTGAGGGCATAGATAGCCCGCACACACTCAGGTAGATAAGGCGCTTCCATGGCTGTAACTGACACTCCGCCGGCGTCCCTGACGACACGGCGAATCCTGCGTACTTGGTGGCCGCTGGCCGCGAGCTGGTTGCTGATGGCTCTGGAACTGCCTGCCGTCAGTGCGGTAGTGGCACGGCTTCCCAACCCCGACGTGAACCTCGCCGCCTATGGGGGCGTTGTCGCCCCGCTCTCCCTTCTGATCGAAGCGCCGATCATCATGTTGCTGGCCGCCTCGACCGCCCTCAGCAAGGATTGGGCTTCTTACCTCAAGATACGGCGCTTCATGATGCGTACCAGCGCCATCCTGACGGCTCTCCATGCTCTGATCGCCTTTACGCCGCTGTATTATGTCGTGGTGGAGAAAGTGATCGGTGTGCCCGCCGAGATAGTTGAACCGGCCCGCGTTGGGCTGATGATCATGCTCCCATGGACTTGGTCCATTGCTTACCGGCGTTTCAATCAGGGGGTGTTGATCCGCTTTAACCGGTCACGGGCTGTAGGGGCGGGGACGATGGTTCGTCTGACTACCGATCTGCTGGTGCTGGGAGCAGGCTGCCTGATCGGCACTCTGCCCGGCATTGTGGTTGGGGCGGGCGCCGTGGCGGCGGGAGTTGTCAGCGAGGCAGTTTATGCCGGCCTGCGTGTACGCCCCGTGTTGAACCACGAGCTTAAACAGGCAGTGCCGGTTGACCCGCCGCTCTCGTTCAAGTCCTTCATGGCTTTCTACATCCCGCTGGTTATGACCTCCTTGCTCTCTCTTCTGGTTCAGCCAATAGGCAGTGCGGCCCTCAGCCGGATGCCCCATGCGCTTGACTCGCTGGCGGTATGGCCTGTCATATCGGGGCTGGTTTTCCTGTTACGCAGTCCCGGTGTGGCTTACAATGAGGTCGTAGTCGCTCTGCTGGATGAGCCGCAGGCTGTCCAGCATCTGCGCCGTTTTACGGCTGGGTTGGCAATAGCCACAACTCTGCCCCTCTTGGTGCTGGCGGCTACCCCTCTATCGGGGTTGTGGTTTGGCACTCTCTCGGCATTGGAGCCGCCTCTTTCCGCGCTGGCTCAGCAGGCGCTATGGCTGGCTGTGCCATTGCCTGCCCTGAGCACCCTTCAGAGCTGGTATCAGGGAATGATCCTGCACAGCCGCCGCACACGGGGCATCACGGAGGCAGTGATCGTCTATCTGGCGGCCAGCCTGATTGTGCTGGGGGCGGGCATTCTATGGGGGCGTGTGATCGGGTTGTACGTAGGGCTGGCGGGGTTTGCCCTCTCGATGCTGGCTCAGACAGGGTGGTTGTGGATGCGCAGTCGTCCGGCCATGCTGGCCCTCGAAGGCAGGAAGAAGATGAGCCTCTTTTCCCCTGCCCCGCGGGGGGCGGCGGGGCATTAGGCAGAAGGTCTTCTCTGGTACGGGCGCTTCGGCCTGAAGATGAAAGCTCCCATCACCATGGCGAAGCCCGCCGCCCCCATCAGAAGAGCCTCGCCGCCCGTCCACAAGATGGCATCGCGAAGCACGCAGCCGAATGTGTCCAGCACGATCTGAACGAGGCTGGCCGGCAGATCAGTCAGCAGGGGCATGAGGTAGGCACTTGTAATCCCGCGCATGATCAAAACGAGCAGGCCAGCCGCTAGGATGCTTGTCAGCCCCCCTATTGAGAGAGGAAATCCCCACCAGCGTAGCAGATCATAGACGGAGCGCACGCCGAACATCGCTGTTCCGATCAGGCAGATGACCGGCAGGCACAGGCTCACGTAAGCTGTCGTCCGGATCAGGCGGATGGCAGGCCGCAGATCAGGCTGGCCGGCAGGGGGTGCCGCATTCAAAGTGAGCTGTTCAGGGAGAGCGTAGGCCATCCCGGAGGCGGCCTCCTGCAACAGGGGGGCCGCCATGTTCAGCACGTCTTCCGGCGGACGGCACATCGGCGCGGCTTCTGCATTCCATCCATTCAGGAATGCTGTCCAGTCACCCATCTCGCTTTGAGTACAGGGGGGCCACGAACGGATGACTTGCAGGATCAAGTTCACGCCATCCGGCCCGGACAATCTGGCTCTGGGTTCAGCCAGCGAGATCGTGACAACAGGAGAGCCGTTGGCGGTGAGGTAAGCGCTGAATTGATCAATCGCGCTTTCGGTCTGTGCCTGCAACCATGCCGGCGTCAAAATGGCCGTCAGCGTGGCCTGCAATTCGGCTTGTCCGGCAAACTGACCAGTCAGCCTGCTGTAACTGCCTGATTGGGAAGCCCCCGCGATTTCACCGGCGATCAGTGCCGGAAGCCGCTCGTAGGCGTCCTGCCGGATCAGGGCACGTTTGTACGCTTCGGGATTCAGGAGCTGTTGTTCAAGGTTAAACAACAACAACGCCATGCTGGCCGTCACGACAAACAAGGCCGCAAAGGCCAAGGCGATGACTCTGGCTATTATCCCTGCCGCCGTATCCAGCGTGCCGCGCATGGCTAGCTTACCCTTTGAACAGCATCGAGCACTGCGTCATGGAGCAGTCCGTTGGTGGCCAAGATACCGCGATTGGCGCTTAGATGTTCCCCGTGCGAGAAATCAAGGGCTTTGCCGTCCAAGTCTGTGACGTGCCCCCCCGCCTCTTCGACGATCAGCGCGCCGGCGGCATGATCCCAGACACGCTCCTGATAATTCTCTCCTTTGGGGTTCCGGAGATACACCTCAGCGCGTCCATCAGCGACCGCTACATATTTGGTTTGGCTGTCCATCCGAATCGGGGGTACAACAATGCCTGCCCGGTCCAGTACCTGTGCCGAGAACGAATGATTGGTATGTTCCCTTTCCACGCTCTCCAGCACGCGGGCCTGAGTAATATCGGCCTGAGTGGAAACCCGCAGGCGGCGGGGCGGCCCCCCGTCGAGCGGCTCCAGAGTTGCCCCCTGTCCCCGTATGGCTACGGCAATTACCCCCAGCAGGTTGGAACGATCTGCGTAGAGCGGAAACAGCGGACAGGCCAGTGCCGCTACTTCCGGGACACCCTCTACCGCCAGCGCTACCGCAATGGCAAACTGATCTCCCCGCAGAAATCCCTTCGTCCCGTCAATCGGGTCAACCATCCAGACCTGCCTGGTCTCGCGGCCTGCGCCGAAGTCCAGCCATCGCCGGATGTCATCCGGTGAGACATGGCGGCGCAGGGTCTCGCCGACGTAATGAATCACGCGGTGGCGCTGCATGTCAGTTGTCAGCCGGTCAAACTCAGCCGCCCGTTCCTCAGCCAGGGTACCATCTTCCGGGAAACGTCCGGCAATATGTTGAAGGATGACAGCCTGCGCCCCATAGTCTGCAATGGTCACCGGCTCACGCCCCTCTTTTTCCATATGGTCGGGGTGACGGAGCGTCTCAGCCCGCACAGCCAAGCACAACCGCGCGGCCATCCGCACTGCATCACGGGCCACAGCACGTGCGAGATTTCGGGTGGTCATGGTTGATATAGAGCCTTTCTGCCATTATAAGTGTGCATCAAGCCAGTTGATCAGGTCGTCTAGAACCTGCTTCTTTTCCAGCTCGTTGAAGATTTCGTGGTACAGACCCTCGTATATCTTGAGCGTCTTGTCTGTCGAGGAAGCCTTCTCGTAGTATTCGCGGCTTCCGTCTGCCGCAATGATCGGATCAGCACTGCCATGCAGGATCAACAACGGGAGGTTCGTTTGCCCCGCACGGGCCAGTGTGTCAGCCTGAGTGGTTGTCAGCTCGACGGCGGCGCGGGGGGTGACCTTGCCATGTACCAGCGGGTCTGCTTTATAGGTCTCTACGACTGCTTGGTCGTGGGTCAAGCCGCTCGCGTCCAACTGGTTGCTGATTATGGTACGGGGGGCCGCACGCGACAGAAAGCGGACCAGCGTGACCAGCGCGGCAGGCGGCTCAAAGGCAAACTGCAAGGCTGGTGCGCTGGCAATGACGCCGCGATAGCCGGGGGGGTTGTCAAGGGCGATGTGAAGGGCGATGAGGCCGCCCATTGAATGGCCTCCGAAGAAGTGGGGGAGATTGGGGAAGGCCTGCTGAGCATGTTCCATGAGCGCGGTCATATCGCGCCGATAGTCTTCCCAGGACATGATGTGCCCGCGGATACCGGGACTTTTGCCGTGGCCGCGCAGGTCAGCCATGAAGAGGGCATATCCGGCGGGGATCAGGGCGTTAACGAGATTGGCATACCGCCCGCTGTGGTCTGACTGCCCATGGCAGAACGCTATCACTGCTTTCGGCTGGTCGTCTGGTAGCCAGCTCTGAGAGTACAGGGTCAGGCCATCTGAAGTCTGGATTTGTCCTTCGAGATGACGCATTAGATGTCCTCCTTAGCTCAATAAGTCAGGGTCATCAGCTTCCCAGTATAGCCGCTTTGTGATAAGTGCTCAAAACTGCTTACAGCCGATATAATCCACTATGGCGATGTGGAAATCGCCGTGTTGTCCTCTGGAAGGTCTTCTCGAAGGAGCGGGTCGTGTTAAAAAGGCTTGCTGGTGTGATCGTGTTGCTCTTACTAGCCGGTGTTGGCACGGCCTGCCGGCCTTATCAATATCATGGGGCGCTGGTACAGCCTCCCCTGCCGGTTTCAGATTTTTCACTGCCTGCTATGGACGGCACAGAGTTCCGGCTGAGCGATCATGGGGAGCAGGTCATCCTGCTCTACTTCGGCTATACCTCCTGCCCGGATGTATGCCCGGCTACCCTCTATCAGGTCAAGCGGGCTGTTGAGAAGCTGGGTGATCAGGCCGGCGAGGTTCAGGTCGTTATGGTCACAGTTGATCCAGAACGGGACACGCCGGAGCGCCTAACCGCTTACCTGACCAATATCAACCCGGCATTTATCGGGTTGCGCACTACCGACCTGACACAGCTTGACGAGGTGATGTCGCAGTTTGGGGCATACTATGAGATTGATCCCAACACCAGCGGCAGTGCGGCAGGCTATACGATTTCCCACACCGCCTCTGTGTTTGTGATTGACCGTGACATGAACCTCCGCCTGATCTTCCCGTTCGGCACGACCGGCGAGGATATGGCTGATGACCTCAGCCGTCTGTTGCGGGAGAGGTAGATGGCTGATGATACAGTACAGCCTGTTGCCCTGTCAGGACGGGGCGTCTCCCTGTGGCGCTGGATGGCTTCACTGCTGTTGCTGAGCGTTGTACTGGGAGCGGCGGCCTATCGCGGGGGGGTGCTGTATGAGCAGTCCCGCCGCTTGGTGATTGTGATCCCCCCTGGCACAGCGGCCCAGATTGAGGCCGGCCGGAGCGAGAATGCCCCCCCGCATCGGATCGATCTGACTCTGGGGGTGCAGGATGTGTTGATCATCCGGAATGAGGACAGCGAGTGGCATCAGGTGGGGCCTTACCGTATTGCGCCAGGGCATACGCTGGTACAGCGGTTTTCCCGCCCCGGTACGATCCGGGCTTCCTGCACCATGTACCCCAGTCACGAGGTGGAGATCGTGGTGCATGAACGATAGGTGAGGAAGCTCCACCCGAAGACAATAGGCGTGTCACATTAGATCGCCTGCCCAGAGCATTGACAGTCCTCTTCAACACCGTTACAATTTTCTTCAACAGGTGAATATTGCCATCGGCGAAGAACGGAAGTGATAAGCCATCGTCTCAGCGAGCTAGGGAGGGTGAGAGCCTAGCAATCGTGCCCAGCGAGCACAAGTGGCCCACCTCGTCCGGGAGCCTCAGCCGTGAAAGCCAGTAACGGCTGACGTAGCGTGCACGTTACGCACCAGTAGAGCGGGTAAGGCTGTCTCGATGAGAGAGACATCTTGCCAAGCAGGGTGGTACCGCGGAGTCCCTTCGTCCCTGATCGAGGCGAAGGGCTTTTGTTATTGAGGTCAAAGGTTGGAGTCTGTTATGAGGCTGTGCAGTATGCAAACTAAGATGCGGATACTCTGTGGCCTTCTCGTTCGCCGCCTGTAGCCTGCACGTCTAACTTCTGCCTGAAGCGGTGAGGAGGAAAATAATATGGGAGATACGTACAACCCGCAGGAGATCGAGGCCCGCTGGCAACGCAAATGGGAAGCGGATCGGCTGTATCGCTCTGTGATCGATCCGAGCCGTCCGAAACACTATGCCCTGACCATGTTGCCTTATCCTTCAGGGGACCTGCACATTGGCCACTGGTATGCTATGGTGCCTTCGGATGCGCGTGCCCGTTGGATGCGCATGCGCGGATATAACGTGCTGTTCCCCATGGGGTTTGATGCCTTTGGTCTGCCTGCTGAGAATGCGGCCATCAAGCATAAGATTCATCCCAAGACGTGGACCTACCAGAACATCGAGCGGATGCGTGTCCAGTTGCGAAGCATGGGGGCCATGTTCGACTGGGAGCGGGAGGCTGTCTCCAGCGACCCGGAATACTACAGGTGGACGCAGTGGTTTTTCATTCAGTTTTACAAGAAGGGGCTGGCCTACAAAAAGCTGGCGCCGGTAGATTTCTGCCCCAAGTGCAATACCACCCTGGCCCGCGAGCAAGTCTGGGGGGAGGATCGTCACTGCGAGCGCTGTGGGACGCCGGTGATTAAAAAGAATCTGGAGCAGTGGTTCTTCCGTATCACCCAATACGCAGAGGAACTGTTGGACTTCAGCCGGATTGAGTGGCCGGAACGTGTCAAAGTGATGCAGGAGAACTGGATCGGGCGCAGTGAAGGGGCGGAGGTCATCTTCAAGACAGAACGCGGTGATGAACTACCGATCTTCACCACCCGGCCCGACACGTTGTGGGGCGCAACCTTCATGGTCATGGCTCCCGAACACCCCCTGGTGCCAGAGATCACGACGGAGGCGCAACGCGCCGTGGTCGAGGAGTACATCCGGCAGGCGGCCCGTGCCAGTGACATCGAACGTGAGACGGCAGAGCGTGAGAAAACCGGTGTCTTCACCGGAGCTTATGCCATCAATCCGGTCAATGGGGAACGCATCCCGATCTGGATTGCTGATTATGTGCTGATGTCCTATGGCTCCGGCGCGATTATGGCTGTGCCGGCGCATGATCAGCGCGACTTTGAGTTTGCCCGCAAGTATGGCCTGGAGGTCAGGGTGGTCATCCAGCCTGAGGGGGCTGTTCTGGATGGCGCAACCATGACCGAAGCGTACCCTGCGGCAGGCAGGATGGTTCACTCCGGGCCTTTCGACGGCACGCCCGTCACCGACGAAAAGGGCCGCAAGAATCCCGGCATCAGCAAGGTGATTGACTGGCTGGAACAGCAAGGGATCGGGCGTGGGGCTGTCAACTACCGTCTGCGCGACTGGTTGATCAGCCGTCAACGCTACTGGGGTGCGCCGATCCCGATGCTGTACTGTGCCCGATGCGGGATTGTCCCCGTGCCGGAGGATCAACTGCCGGTACTGTTGCCGGACGATGTCGAGTTCATCCCCACCGGCGAGTCGCCGCTCAAACTGCATCCCACATGGCGGTTTACCACATGTCCTCAATGCGGGGGGCAGGCTGAACGAGAGACAGATACCATGGATACCTTCATGTGTTCCTCATGGTATCAGTACCGCTACTTGAGTCCCAAGTATGCGGAAGGGCCGTTTGACCCGCAGGAGGCCGGCTACTGGCTGCCGGTTGATCAATACACAGGCGGTGTGGAACATGCTACCATGCACCTGATGTATACTCGCTTCTTTACGAAGGCCATGCGCGACTGCGGTATCTTTGAAGGCATTAAGCCTATGAACCCTGACCTGCAACCGCCTTCGATATTCGATGAGCCAATGACCCGTCTGTACAATCAGGGCATTATTCTGGGCGAAGACCGCGAGAAGATGAGCAAATCGCGCGGAAACGTGGTTGCCCCCGATGAGTTGGTTGAGAAGTATGGTGCAGATGTAGTACGCGGCTACCTGATGTTTGCCTTCAAATGGGATCAGGGCGGCCCATGGGACAGCAAAGGGATCAGCGGAGTGGTGCGCTTCCTGAACGATGTCTGGTCTCTAGCAACCACTCCTTTCCACAGCGAGGAGACTCCCTCCGAAAAAGATGAGAGGGCGCTCCGCCGCAAGGTTCACCAGACCATCAAGCGTGTCACGGCTGATATGGAGGTCTTTGGCTTCAACACGGCGCTTGCGGCCTTGATGGAGTTGAAGAACACCCTTCAGGCATACCGCTCGACGCCGCTAGCAGGCTCAGAGGTATGGAAAGAAGCGATCCGCACTTTGTTGCTCCTGCTGGCCCCCTTCACTCCGCACATCGCAGAAGAATTGTGGGCGCGGATTGGAGAGGCATACAGCATCCACCAGCAGGCCTGGCCGGTCGCAGACGAGTCCATAGCGGCGGAAGAGACGGTCACGCTGGCAGTTCAGGTGAACGGCAAGGTACGCGATCACCTGACTGTGCCCGCTGATGCCGACGAGGAAACCATCAAAGCCGCCGCCCTGGCTTTGGAAAAGATCAAAGCCCAGCTAGACGGCAAGACTCCCCGCAAGGTAATTGTTGTGCAGGGGCGGCTGGTGAGTATTGTCATCTGAAGCGATAGCCGTTCATCATCCATGTCTTGACAACAGGGATGCACTCAAGAAGGGAGCATCCCTGTTTTTGTTTACGGCAGTCATATGCCTGTTACGGAAAGTTAAAGGCTCCATTTATTTCACCTATTCTTAACATATGATGTGGTATAATGTAGTTAGAATATCGTATATATCAGATGAGTTAGCAGGCAGGCCCGTGATAGACACAGCGGCTGTCTTAGATGAGCTGGAACGAAACACTTACCGGGGGGAGCAGATGAGCTTTGAACAGCTTGCTCTGATGCCTGTCCGCCGCTCTGGGCCTGCGCGATCCGGCAGACAGCCTGCTGTGGCATCGGCAAAGTCCTCGTCCGTGTCAACCTCCGTGACGGGGCGCCATCAGGACATCCGGTTGTACTTGACTGTCATGATCAAGGCTTTTGTCGAGATGACCGATGCTGGTTTGGTACGGGATGCCCCTTTTGAGGTGCATTCGCCCGACGGACAGGTTTACCAGCCGGACATTGTGTTTATCGCCAATTCAAATTTTGACCGCGTCCATGAAACTTACCTCGAAGGGCCGCCTGACGTTGCCGTTGAGGTCGTTTCGGTAGAAACGACTGCCGCCGACCGGGGCGATAAGTTTGTAGCCTATGAGGCAATGGGAGTCCGAGAGTACTGGCTGATAGACCCTGTGCGTGAGATGGTCAATCTCTACCACTTGGGGCCGGATGAGCGGTATGACGAATTCCAGCCGGATACAGCAGGCCGGCTCCGCTCGCGGGTGCTAAAGGGCTTCATACTGGACCCCAGCCAGTTATGGCGGCGTGTTCTGCCAACCGTTGCTGAAGCAGTTGAGATGGCTCAATCTATGTTGAGCCACCGGTAAGACCCCTTCAGGAAGCCTCCACTCGGATTGTGCCCGGCCCTCCCTCTTTTCCCTCCACGGTGATACGGCGCTCAAGGAAATGGCCGATTACGGCTACATTGGTCAGCGTGTGGCGGGTGATCTCAACGGTGCTCAACACAGACGGCCCTTCTGCCAGCGCCAGTGCGGGCAGAAGTTGATCGGGCAGATGGGGGTCAAGGGCTGTGTTCTGCTGATGGTAGTTGATGAGCGGCATGACTGCCTCATCAGCCACTGCCTCAGACGGCTTCCCGCGTGCGCCTAGTGCGCTGAAGCCGGCGTAGATGTTTTCATAGTCCAAACCGATGAAAATCCCCGCCCCGGTAGAAGCCCCTCCCGTTCGGAGCGGTTGCACGGCAGGCGGCAGGCCAGCCGCCCGCAGGACGTTATTGGCCCGTGCGCTGATCCGCTGGGGGATGTGTGAGGGAAGGTTACAGGCGACTGCCAGCCCTTTTAGACTCCTGAGGGGCTTACGTTGCGTCAGGTCAAGGCCCTGGAGCCGTGCCCTGCCCTTGATCGTTACCTCCACCTGACCGCCGCCCTCCGGATACCAGCCCCATGCCGTGAGCTGGATACTGGCATGGATGCCGGCTTGGGCTAGTGTCGGCAATAGTATCCACTCAATATAGTGGGTTGGCGGACTCCATGCTACATGTGTGCCTCCGCGCAGGACGAGGGATGAGTCTCCGCTGGCCAGCGCCAGCGGCAGGAGAAGGGTTTGCAACAGCAGGGTGACTGAACCGGCACTGCCCTGTCCTGCCAGCCGGCTGATGTCGAACGTATATTGCCCTGCCTGAGCGGCGCCCGCTGGCCTGAAAGTGATCTCTGTTGAGCCGATTCGCGCCCCTTCCACTTCAGCCCCGCAGATTTGGGCCGCCGCCCGCACGCCCGCTAGGTGCTGAGGGGCCAGCCCCGGATTACGGCGCCCGGCACGCAGGTTGAACAGATGAACAGGCCGTCCTGTCACAATCGAAAGTGCCAGCGCTGTGCGGAGAATCTGCCCGCCGCCTTCCCCCTGTGAACCGTCAATTTGAATGATCTGATCCATCATGGTTCTATAACAACACGCTCAAGGAAGAGACGATCTGCACGGGCTGTATTGCCGTCAAAGATCGGGAGACGTTGCCCGGTACGCGGGAAGTACATGCCAACCGAGAGCGGATACAGCCCCGATGTGACGCCGCCGGGGGTCTGGATCATGCTGTACTGAAGGAAGATGTCGCGCGTCTGAAGCGTGCCGATCTGTACGCCAAGGCTGTCGCTCTGGGCCAGAATCACAACAGGGTTGCTGAGCAGATGGGCAAACAAGGTTAATTCTGGGGGAGGGGGGCCGTCCACGCGCCAGTACGTAGTCAATTCAATCCAGTCTGCTGGACGAACGGTGTTACTGCGCACCTCATATCCCAGAAACGAGAGGTTGTAGCCAAAGGTAACCGGCAATGCGGCCAACTGCTGGACCCCCGATTCAGGCGGCCACGCAGTCGGCGCAGTAGTGATGAAGGCCCCTACTCGGTCGGCGATCTGTCGGCTGGCCTCGAAGCGCATCACGACGTCAGGACGGATGCCCGGTACATGCTCATCATGTGCAAAGCGCATCCAGGCCAGCAAAGGGCCGGGCAGATGGTCGTAATAATGTCCGCGCGGGAAGATAAGGCGCTGGGATTCACCACCGTTGGCCAGCACGAGACTCTGGGTGCAGTCAAAGTATCGGATGGGCAGGTTGTGTCGGTGCATCAGGTAAGAGAGCAATTCCTGATTGGTCAGTGCAAACGGTTCACGACTGCGGTCAACGGGTGAGCTGCAGACAGACACAGGTGTCGGGTCGTGGTTAGAGTCCAGATAGCGGGCCAGCACACCCAGATCGGCCTGGTAGGCCAGCCGTACATCACCCAGAGTCGGCCAGATCAGGAAGTAGTCCCGGAACGTCCAGACGGCATCCCCGGCGATCAGCACGGCCACCAGCCCTCCCACGACAGGCAACGCCACCCGGCGGGATAAAGCGGGCAGTTTCTGCCGAAGGACAATGTAGATGGTACGCAGGCCTATGGCGGGGAAGACAAAAACAATAGGCAGGATGACGGCCATGAATTCGAAGTCAGCTTTGCGCGGCAGTAAGGCTGTGGGGAGTAAGCCGACCAACAGCCACAAGACCGCCAGCCCGTAGGCTGGCCGCCGCCAGCGGGCGATGCACACCCCCAGCCCGATCACCGTCAGGATGGCTATCACAGGCTCCATGACGGGGCGTCCGGGCAGGTTGTGGCTGGGGAGCATATCCCCTCTCAGAGCCAGCGCGGCCAGCGAGGAGATCAAGCGCCCCGGTATTTCGGCGATCAGGCCCGGCTGTTCAGCAATGGGGACTGGCTCGCGGGCGCCGGGGTGACGGGCAAGGAAGATAATCAAGGGCAGGCACAGCACAAAAGCTAGGCTCAGTGAATAGAGGATGTTGCCCCAGTGACGCCTGAGGTCCTGCCGGTTCACGATCCAACGGTAAGCCGCCAGCAGAGGCACCAACAGGAGCATCGTCCATGAGGTAACGTGGACATACTGGGTTGCCCCCAGCGCCAGCCCTCCTACTGTAAACCACATGCTGGAAGTTGCCTGATCCTGTGCGTCGAGGGCACGGGTGAGGGTATAAGCTACCACTACTGTTGCCAAAGGCAACAACGTGGCATGAAGTACTGATCGTCCCATCCATACCGGCCAGAAGCTGACTGCCAGCAGTCCCAGCGTCATAAGCGATACTCGTCTGCCAAAAAGACGGCGCATCAGACGGGCTGTGAGCGCCAGCGAGAGCATGGCCAGCCAGACAGAAGGCAGCCGCCACAGGATCAGGCCGCGCCCGGTGAGAGTCGTTGAGACTGCCAGAATCGCATAGTAGAGGCCCTCACGGGCGGGTTCTACCTCATCGTAAATGACGGCGATGTCCCCTTCCCGCAGGCGGTCAGAGAGCTGAGCGTTGATCAACTCCTCGGCGTGCAGGCCGGGGGGAGTGACTCCCAACTGCCAGAGGCGGAAGAAGGCCGCCGCTATCAGCAGAGCGACCGCTACCCACATATACCAGTCCCTGAGTTGCTGGGATGGTGATAGGCGGTCGGGAGGAGGCTGATTTTCTACAGGTGTTGTATCAGGCATGGTGAGGCCTCTACAGGGCTGTGATAAGGGCTGTCATCAGGAGCACCAGCCCGCCCAGCACCAGCATCAACATGGTAAGGATGCGGAGGCGGCGGTAGAGTCTTTCCTCAGAAGCTTGCCCTTGAGCCGCATTGTGCCGGGCTGTCAACCGGGCACGGACAAGGGCAGGCTGAATGCCGGCCTGTAAGATGACGCTGATCACGATCATCAGCACGACCAGAATATGCTTGATAAACATTCCCACAGACCAGGCATCCGTGATCTTCAAAAAACCCTGATAGTGGGGGTCGCCGCCCATCTGGATCATGCCGGTGACCAACAGCACGATCAGGCTGATATTGGCAAGGGGACGGAAACGCTGTTCCAGCGCATCAAGCACCTGCCTGCCTTTTGGGGTCTGCCCCTCAAGATGCAGTAATGCAGGCCATGCGATCAGTGTCAGGGTTGTTAACCCCCCCAGCCAGAGCACTGTGGCCAGCAGATGTAACCAGTAATTGAGAGCCAAGATCAGCACAGGCATAAGGCGATTATAAAGCGTTTGATTGAAAGCGGAAAGAAATAGGTTTAACTTAATTTGGCAGAAGTACACTAAGCGTGCTATTCTGCCCTCCATATCTTTTTCAGGCAGGTTGCATATGCCGCCGCTAGGCACATTGTTTGCCCGCTTTGGGCTGGCGCTGTTTCTGGGATTCCTGATCGGCTTAGAGAGAGAACGCGATAAGCCGCTGATTTTCGCGGGGATGAGAACTTTCGCGCTGATCAGCCTGTTGGGTGCAGTCCTGGCTTTCGTCGCTGAACAGTTTGTTGGCCAGTGGATGTTTGTGGCTGGCTTTGTAGCTGTGGCCGCTTTTGCGCTCCTGTCTCATTTTCAGGGGCTGGAAACAGGTCATGTCGGCACAACTACTGAGGTAGCCTTCTTAATAGCTTTCTTGCTGGGTGCGCTGGTCTATTGGGACTTGCTGATACTGGCCGCCGCTGTGACGGTGGCCGTGGTGCTGGTCCTGAGTTTCAAACCCAACCTTCAGAGTTTCGCGGCGAACATTGACCGTCAGGACATCTGGGCTGGTCTTGAGTTTGCGGTCGTCTGGGTGATCGTCCTTCCCCTATTGCCCAACCGGACGTACGGCCCGCTGGATGTGCTCAATCCATACCAGATATGGCTGATGGTGGTGCTGGTGGCCGGCCTCAACCTGTTCGGTTATATCCTCTCACAGGTCTACGGACGGGGGCGAAGCATCGGGCTGACCGGTGCGTTGGGCGGCCTTGTTTCAAGTACAGGCGTCACCTTCCAGTTTGCCCGTCGGAGCAAAACCAAGCAGGAACAACAGGATGCGCCGTTGTTCGCCTTTGCCATCACCATCGCTTCGATAGGCATGTATCTGCGGGCGCAGGCTCTTGTATTTGTCATCAATCGTTCACTTGGAGTCTCGATCCTGCCGCCCATGCTGACCGGCGCTCTCATCTTGGCCTTGGGCGCTCTGTGGCTGTGGCGGCAGATCAACCGCGCTGATACCAGCCAGCAGGAGCCAACCGGCAAGGCGGCACGTAGTCCATTTGCGCTGGGGCCTGCTCTCCAGTTCGGGGCTATTTTTGCTGTCGTACTGCTTGCTTCTAAAGCCGCTCAAGTCTATCTTGGCGAGGCAGGCACATACCTGTCGAGCTTGGCAGGGGGATTGGTAGGTCTGGATGCCGTGATACTCTCCATGGCACAGCTAGCTGATTCTGCTATTCCTCCGAGTGTAGCGTCTCACGGAGTGGTACTTGGCACAGCCGCAAACATGCTTTTTAAGGGAGTAATCACCCTATTGCTGGGTTCTCAGTCTATCCGCCGGTATATCATGCCGCTGTTTGCTATAGCGGCCATCGCAAGCGCAGGGGTTGCCTTTCTGTTGCCGTAAAGCTGTTCGCGGTCAAGTGAGCCGATCAGAGGAGGTACAGTTTCATCATGAGGAAATTGCTACAACAGTCTCGTTATCTGGTCCTATTTGCCGTTGTCTTTCCCCTCATAGCGTCTATAGCCGCCTTTGCCTGGGGAGGCTATCAAACTATTCAGGCAGTTATTCGTTTGTTCACCGGTTACAACACTTCTTCCTCCATCATCTTAGACTCGATCAAGTTGATGGATACCTTTCTGGTAGCGCTGGCCCTCTTGATCTTCGCGGTGGCTGTCTATGAGCTGTTTATAGGCGACTTGGATATGCCGGAGTGGCTGGTTATCCGTAATTTTCAGGGCCTGAAGGCTAAGCTGAGCAGTGTGGTGGTGCTGGTCATGGCGATCACTTTTCTAGAGCACCTTGTCAGATGGGATGACGCACTAGAGACACTTTTCTTCGGCTTGGCGGTAGCTGTTGTTTCAGCCGCTTTGCTTGCATTCAGCCAGTTTGCAAAGGATGAGTAACCCCCTATGTCAGAGGAAAAGAGCATCTACACGCTGGCGGTCCGGGCCGGTTACACGCCCCCTGCCGACCGGGCCATCCCTGCTGTCCACCCTATCGTGCCGTCGGTTGGGTTTGTCCACCCCACCATGCAGGAGGCTGAACAGGCGCTTGGGCTGGTGGCGGCACGTCCTGATGACCCGGCTAGTTACGTGTACTCGCGTCATGGCGGCCCTAACCAGGCCGCTTTCGAACAAGCAGTTGCCAGCCTGGAGGGGGCGGAAGCGGCGGCCTGCTTAAGCAGTGGCATGGCCGCTCTTTACGCCGCTGTGCTGGCTGTAGTCCAGCCAGCAGGTACCATCGTTGCCGCCGAGCAGTTATACGGGGTCACTCGTTCCCTGCTGGACTGGCTTGCCGCTAACATGGGCATGAAAGTACATTATGCGGACTTTCTCGACCGAGAGTCGGTATGCCATACGATTGAGGACAGGGCGCCTGACGCTGTGCTCTGTGAGGTGTTGACCAATCCGTTAGCGCGTGTTGTAGAGGTAGATGCCATTGCGGATTCAGCCCGCCGGGCAGGGGCAACCCTGATTGTAGATAACACTTTTGCTACTCCCTTCCTGCTCCGCCCGCTTGGACTGGGGGCCGGGCTGGTTGTACATAGCGCGACCAAGTTCCTGAACGGTCATGGAGATATGCTGGGCGGTGTAGTGGCTGGGCGTGCAGAGTTGGTTGACAAAGTCTACGCAGTACGCAAACTGCTGGGGGCCGCGCTGGGGGCTTTCGATGCCTGGCTGGCCCTGCGCGGGTTGAGAACGCTGGCTGTGCGGATGCGTCAGTCCTGTGAGAACGCCCGGCACATTGCAGAGCGGCTGGCCGCTCACAGAGGCATTCGGCTGGTGTATTATCCCGGTCTCCCTTCCGATGCCGGTCATACAGCCGCCTCCCGCCTGTTCCGCAGGGGATATTATGGCAGTCTGATGGCGTTCGAGATCAACGGCCTTGACCGCGCGGGGGTCTTTGCCTTTATGGAGCATCTCCGTATCATCCGCCCTGTCACCAGTCTGGGAGATGTCTACAGCCTGATTCTGCACCCTGCCAGCTCTTCGCATCGTGCCCTGTCACCTGAGCAAAGGGAGGCGCTCGGCATTCATGAGGGTACGCTCCGCCTGTCGGCGGGTATTGAGGATGCAGACGACCTGGTTGACGATCTGAGGCAGGCGTTGCAGGCGGTTGGCGCCGGCTAGTATCATCTACACGTCAAGGAGAACGCCCTTTGCTCTTCCGGGTCAGGGGCGACGGTCGTGATCCGGCTAGTATCATCTACACGTCAAGGAGAACGCCCTATCCTTGACAAACCCCTTGGGTGGGATGTATTATCCACCTGCGTGCCAAGTGCCGTAGCCAGTCTGCGAATTCGTCTCAGGCGATTTCGTTAATCGCTGGTATGGCACTTTTTCTTTAAGTGTTCAGTGAAGAGATCTCAAAGTGCTGTGTCTGCCTTTTGCAACCCTGACGAAGTGCCTCTCTGAGGAGGGAAAATGATCCAAGTCGAAGGGCTTACGAAGTATTATGGGGACTTTAAGGCCATTGACAGCCTTTCTTTCCATGTGGATACGGGGGAGATAGTCGGCTTTCTTGGCCCCAACGGGGCAGGAAAGACGACTACCATGCGTATTCTGACCGGCTACATGCCTCCTACGGAGGGACGGGCTACCATTGCCGGCTTTGATGTATTTGAACAGTCGCTGGAAGTGCGGCGTCAGATCGGATACCTGCCGGAGACAGTCCCTCTCTATAAGGAGTTGTCCGTCTGGCAATACGTGGATTATATGGCCAGTCTGCGCGGGCTGAGTGGTGAGGAACGCGCTGAGCGTGTCGAGGAAGCGCTCGGTATGGTGGACATGCTTGACCGGGCAGACAGCATGATCGAGAGCCTCTCCAAGGGAATGCGCCAGCGTGTTGGGCTGGCTCAGGCGCTGGTTCACCGTCCGCAAGTGCTCATCCTCGATGAGCCTACTATTGGTCTTGACCCCCGTCAGGTGCGTGAAGTCCGTGAGTTGATCCGTGAGATTGGCAAGGAGCGGACGGTGCTTCTCAGCACCCACATCCTGTCAGAGGTCAGCCAGCTCTGTTCCCGTATCCTTGTGATCAACAAAGGGCGGATCGTCGCTGAGGACAGCCCGGAGACATTGTCAGCCCGCTTGCAGGGTACGAAACGCTTCTTTGTACGTGTTGGGAATGCCTCACCAGAAGAGGTGGCTTCGGCTCTGCGCGGGTTGCAGAATGTCACCGGCGTTGAGGTAGTTGAACATGGTGTCGAGGTGACTTCCAACCAAGATTTTGACGCACGGCCAGTGGTAGCGGCTACAGTGGTCGGGCGTTCGTGGGACCTGCTGGAATTGCGGCCTATTGATCTGTCGCTGGAGGACATCTTCTTGCAGTTGACTACTGAGGAAGCGCCGTTGGAGGAAGAAGAAGTGGAGGAGGTTAGCTGAGATGCGGGAGATCGGTCGCTCTTTCCGTACCATGTGGGTGATATTCAAGCACGAGTTTTCGCTCTACTTCATCTCACCCATTGTCTATTTCATCGGCTCGGTGTGGCTTCTGATCGCCGGCTTCTTCTTTGCCAACTCGTTGTCTTTCTTCAATCAGGGCTTTGCTGAGCCGACGATGGCCTATACCCTCAGCCCAATGGGATTTCTGATGATCTTCATTGCGCCGGCCCTGACGATGCGGCTGGTCTCAGATGAGATACGGGCCGGGACACATGAACTGCTGTTTACCTCGCCCGTGCGCGACTGGGAGATCATCGTAGGCAAGTGGCTGGCTTCGTGGGCTGTTATCACGATCTTCATCCTGATCACCCTGCTGTATCCCGCTCTGCTTGTCTGGCGCGGCTCTCCCGATCAGGGTGTGATCCTGACGGGTTATCTGGGCCTATGGCTGTTGAGCGGCGCTACGCTGGCGGTGGGTGTTCTGGCTTCCTCCTTGACTCAGTATCAGTTGGTCGCCTTCATCGTAGGGTTGGCCGCCACGCTCTTTCTGTGGCTGGCCGACTCAGGCAGTAACCTGATCATGAACCCCACCATCGTTGAGATACTGACTCAGATCGGCACTCGCACCCACTTTCGGGATCAGCTCCTTTCACGGGGGCTGATTGACCCGGTTGACATTGTGTACTTTGTCGGCATCATGGCTATTTCACTGTTTCTCGCCACACAGATACTCGGCACGAGGAGGTGGCGCGCGTGAACGAGATACGTATCAACCGTAATCTGGCTCGTTGGATTCTGCTCGGCGTCGGCCTGATCGCTCTGGTCGTCATGGCCGTAGCCTTGCTGGCCGCACCGCAGAATAGATTCAATACCGTCAGCTATGTGGCTTTGGGAGTAAGCATCTTGGGGATTGCCGGCTTTGTCCTGCTTGATCCCCAGTCTGTCGTCAAAGCAATCACCGGCCGCACCGGCCAGTATGGGCTGACCACAGCCTTGATGAGCCTGTTCTTCATCGCTTTTGTGGTGGCTGTCTTTATCATTGTGCGTTCGGCTAACATCACGCCGCTCGATCTGACGGAGGCTAGCCGGTACCGGCTTTCTGACACAACCATCCAGTTGCTGGCCGAACTCGAAGAAGATGTCCATGTGACCGGCTTCTTCACCCGCGATCAATCCGACCAACAACGGGAAGCCGAGATCTTTCTCAACCAGTACCAGAAGTACAGCAATGGCCGTCTGACTTACTCTTTCGTTGACCCTGACCGCAACCCGGGTGAAGCCGCCCGTCTGGGGATGACCCGGTCGGGAGTGATGGTCTTTGAACAGGGCGATCGCACGGCTGAGGCGGCTAGTGTGACTGAGCAGTCCATGACCAGTGCACTGGTGCAGGTTCTGCGCGGCGAGGCACGCAGGCTGTATATTGTCACCGGTCATGGAGAGCGCCGCACAGATGATTTTTCCAATTCAGGTTATTCGCAGATCGGTAACCTGCTCAGCCGCGGCGGCTTTGAGGTCACCTCCCTGAATTTGCTGGAACAGGGCAGTGTCCCTGAGGACGCTGATCTGGTTTTGATAGCCGGGCCGACAGCCCAATTCTCGGCTACGGAGGTAGAGGCACTGCGTACCTACTTGCAGAATGGCGGGTCGCTGTTCCTGCTGTCTGAGCCGGGCGCGGCAGGCGGTGCGCTGGGGAGCGGCGTGCTGGGGGTGGACTTCAACGCGGATGCCTCTAGGGTGGTCACTGCCGGCTCAGATGGTTCTGCCAGGGTCTGGAATACGTCTACCGGCGAAGAGCTATTGGTCATGCGCGGCCACACCAGCGATGTGCTGGATGCCGCCTTCTCCCCTGACGGACGTCGGATTGTCACGGCAGGGGCAGATGATACGGTGCGCGTCTGGGATGCCCGCACCGGCGAGCAGATCGCCCAACTAGAAGGGGAGACCCAGCTTGTCCAGCGTGTGATGTATTCGCCGGACGGCTCACTCATTGTCAGCGTCGGTCAGAATCAGGTTGTCAACGTCTGGAACGCTGAGACCCTCCAGCCGGTGGGCTACTCGCCTCTGACGGCAACTGTGCCGCTCTTTGCATCGGCCTTCTCCCCCGACGGCTCGCTGATCGCGGCTGGGGGCGGGCGCACATCCAGCGGGAGCAATGAGGGGATAGTCTATCTCTGGGATACTCGAACGGGTGAACAGCTTGCCGCTCAGACCCTTCACAGCAACATCGTGTTTAGCTTGGCCTTCTCGCCGGACGGTGGGACCCTTCATAGTGTGGGGCCGGACGGCTTCGAGGGCGTCATTGACCTGACGACTCTGGCTCAGGGGAGTGCAACGGCACGTTACGCAGATATAGGCATCACAGCCATCGTCCTGCCGCCGGATGGCAGTACCATCTATGCCCTGCTGGATGGGACCATCCACATCCGCCCTGCAGATGCCCGTTCAGCCGATCAAGATGTTGTACTCAGCGGCCATACAGATGTGATCTGGGATATGGCCCTTTCCTCCGACGGCAGGCGGCTGGCCAGCGCCAGCCGTGACGGTGTTGTCCGCATATGGGACCTTGAAACCCAAACTGAACTGCTTCAGCTACAGGGACATGCTGTCGGCGACGCGCTGTTAAGCTACCTTGAGTCAGACTGGGGTATAAGGGTTGAGGATGACGTGGTGGTTGATCTGGCAACTGCCAGAGAGTTTGATTTCTTGACACCCGTGATCTACACCTATGACACTTCCTCGCCCATCACCAAGCCCCTGTGGGATAACGGGTTGCGGACTTTCTTTATCACAGCCCGAAGTATCACGCCGCTGGAACTGCCGGCTGGCTCGGTTCTCACAGTCAAGGAACTGCTGTCTACCTCCGGGCTGGTGAACGGCCAGATGGCTTCCTGGGGGGAGACCTCTAACCCCTCTGCAACCGGCTCATTGGCATACGACGAGCGCGATATTCCGGGGCCGGTTGTAGTGGGTGTAGCAATCGTCAATGGGACGACGGAAGGCCGCGTAGTGGTGATCGGCGATGCGGACTTTGCATCGAACTATGCCTTACAGTATGTCAACTACGGCAACAGCGACCTGTTCCTGAATGCCGCCAACTGGCTGGCTAAGTCTGAGCGTGAGATCAACCTGCCCAGCCCAGATTTTACCCAGCGCACAATGGACCGACCGCTCACTACGGCAGAGATGATCATCTTCAGCATTGCCAGCGTGTGCCTGCTTCCGGCGGTAGGGCTGGCGGCTGGGGCGGTCGTATGGGTCGTGAGGCGGCGGAAACGCTAAGCAGTAAGGAGGTTTGATATGGCTCCAACCAAACGCCTGATTGTTGCGGCCGTCTTTCTTATCCTCACTGCGGCGTTAATCCTGATTGTGAAATACGTCCCGTTGGGGGGGCAGGCAGAGGAATCGGCGACAGAGAGTGTGCCGCCCCTGCTCTTCCCGGATGCGGCGGACAAAAAAGTCGTCAGCATTCAGGTGACAGATCATGAGACAGGCGGGGTCTTCAGCGCTCAGTTGGAAGACGATGTCTGGACAATCACTCAGGCTAAAGAAGGCAGTGATACCGGTCTTGGCGTGAATGAAGGGACAATCATCAACCAGACCTATTTCCTGCCCTTGCTGAGGCCTTCCCGTGTTCTCGATCAGATCGAGTCGCTGGCTCCCTTTGGCCTTGACACCGCGCAGTATACGGTCCAGTTTACGCTGGATGACGGCTCCCAGTATTCCTTTGATGTAGGGTCCAAAAACCCTGGCGGCTCCAGCTACTATGTCAGACTGCCGGGTGACCCGAACGTCTATCTGATAGGCGTCTATAACCTTGAAACGTTGCTCGGCTTTGTGGATGAACCGCCTTACGTTCAGCCTACCCCTGATCTGACTGCCACATGGCTGGCCGAGGTGGTCACGCCTGCCCCAGAGCCGACAGCTACCCCGACGCCGGCCCCGACCGCCACGCCGACCGAAGAGGCCGCGCCGGAGGTCTCAGCGACTCCGTAATGAGAGGCTGGGCAACAGGGAGATATGCTGTTCTCGTCTCCCTGTTGCCTTCGCCTCTGTTTGACAAGCTCCCCGCGACTCGATAGAATGACGCTGAAACTGTAAAGGGCCTGTAGCTCAATTGGGAGAGCGCTACAATCGCACTGTAGAGGTCAGGGGTTCGAATCCCCTCAGGTCCATATAAACAGGGTTTGCCGGAAAAGGGACCTGTACGAGGTTCCTTTTTTATGTTATGGACCAATTCGGCTGGCAGGCGGGTGTACTGCTTCTCGACCCCTTTGACGCTCCCCCGCTTGTATGTTACGATGTGCTCGCTATCTGAGGCGCACACAGGAGACAGGCTGTTGAGCAGGCATATTCCCGCTAAGCGGTGGAATAGTGCCCCGCCCCCACCGCAGGGCTACGTTGAGGCGTTGGAAAGCCAGCACCTGCACCGGGTGCTGGCGCAGGTGCTGTACCGGCGCGGCTACACCACCCCTGAATCGGCGTTTGCCTTCTTGGGACACTACGAAGGGGATGATAATCCCTTTGCCCTGAAGGGGATGGTCGAGGCCGTCTATCGGCTGAGAATGGCGATTCGGCGCGGAGAGCCAATCGCAGTGTACGGCGACTTTGACGCCGACGGCGTGTGTGCGACTGTCTTGCTGGTACAAGTCCTTCAACAGCTTGGGGCAAATGTACGCCCCTACATCCCCAGCCGCGTTGACGAAGGATACGGCCTCAACAGCCCGGCCTTGAAGCATCTGGCTGATGAGGGTGTGCGGGTGGTGCTCACGGTGGACTGCGGCATCCGCTCTATTCGGGAAGTCGAAGACGGCAACCGCTACGGGCTGGACATCATCATCAGTGACCATCACAGCGTCGGGCCTGCCATACCGCCTGCGCTGGCTGTCATCAATCCCAAACAGCCGGGCTGTCCTTATCCGGAGAAGATGCTGGCCGGGGTCGGCTTGGCCTATAAGATCGCTCAGGCGCTTTACATGGAGGCTCAGCGGCGGGGATACAAACGAGGCGGCGAGTGGCGTCCTGACGACTGGCTTGATCTAGTTGCCATTGGCACAGTGGCTGACATTGCACCCCTGCGCGGGGAGAACCGTGATCTGGTACAGCGCGGCCTGAGGTGCCTGAATAAGCCTGAGCGTCCCGGCCTCAAGGCCTTATACGGTGTGGCAGGCGTCAAGCCAGGGGATGTCAACGCGGTGACAATTGGATTTGTGATCGGCCCGCGCCTCAACGCGGCTGGGCGGTTGCGTACGGCGGCGCTGTCGTATGATCTTCTGTCGGCAGGCGATGTCAACGAAGCGGCCAAGCTGGCCGCTCAGCTTGACGCCCTCAATCAGGAGCGCCAGCAGAAAACGCTTCAGATGCAGGAATGGGCAGAGGAAGCCCTGCCCGGCGACCCCTCGGATGAACCCCTCTTGTTTGCCGCTGATCCCCGCTTTGAGCAAGGGATAGTCGGGCTGGTAGCCAGCCGCCTGACGGAGCAGTATTACCGGCCATCAGTGATCGTGCAGATGGGGCGGGAGGAGAGTCATGGCTCGTGCCGCAGTATCCCTGAGTTTCACATTACCCACGCCTTAGATGAGTGCAGTGATCTGCTGGAACGGTACGGAGGCCATGCCGCCGCGGCAGGGTTCACGGTCCTGAATGAGAATATCGAGCCTCTACAGGAGCGGCTGTGGGAAATCGCGGCTGACAGTCTGTCGGATCAGGAACTTGCTCCCTCACTGGAGATTGATGCCGAACTGCCGCTTGGCGAGATCAACATGGAACTGGCTGAAGCATTGGCCCGCTTAGAACCGACGGGGGAGGCCAACCCACCCCCTCTCTTCGTCACACGGGGAGTTACCATCACGCAGAGAACCACAGTGGGGGCAGAGGGCAAACATCTTAAACTGCTGGTCTCGGATGGGCAGACTTCGCTGGAGGCGCTGGTTTTCCATCAAGGGGAACTCCACGAGACCCTCCCGGAGCAGGTTGATATAGCCTATCACATCGAGGCCAGCACGTGGAACGGCCAACGCCGCCTGCAACTGAACGTTCAAGATATTCGACCAACCGAGGGGATATGACGAGTCAGCCATCTTCATCATCTGACCAGACCACGCTGGTGACAGGGGGAGCAGGTTTTATCGGTAGCCATCTCGTGGACGTGCTGTTGGCACGCGGCGAACGTGTCATCTGCTTGGACAATTTCTCTGATTACTATAACCCCGCCATCAAGCGCCATAATATCACAGCCCATCTCCAGCATCCTAACTATGTGCTGGTCGAAGGGGATATTCGTGACCGCGCCCTTGTGATGCAGGTGTTTGAGCAGTACCAACCGGCGCGGGTGGCTCACCTTGCCGCCATGGCGGGCGTGCGTTACTCAGTCGAGCGTGCCCCCCTGTATGTGGACGTGAACCTGCAAGGTTCAATCCATCTGCTGGATGCGGCGCGGGAATATGGCGTCCAGAACTTCGTGCAAGCCTCGACCTCATCCATCTATGGCGCAACTGATCAGTTCCCTTTCCGTGAAGATCAGCCGACTGACAGGCCCCTTGCTCCCTATCCTGCCACCAAGAAGGCCTGTGAAGTGATGGGGTATGCCTATCACAATATGTTCGGGTTGAACTTCACCGCTTTGCGCTTCTTCACGGTCTATGGCCCCCGCGTGCGTCCTGACATGATGGCCTATACGGTCATGGAGAGCATCCTGCATGACAAGGAGATCACAGTCTACGGCCCCCCTGATATGCATCGGGACTGGACCTACGTGGATGACATCGTGAGCGGGGTAGTGGCCGCCCTTGACACGCCGCTTGGCTATGAGATCATCAATATCGGGCGGGGAGAGCCGGTGCGTCTGGCTGACTTTGTGGATATTATTCAAGAATTGGTCGGCAAACCAGCGCGTATTAAGACCGTCCCTGCTCCCCCCAGCGAGCCGCCGATCACCTATGCTAACGTAGACAAGGCCCGCCGGTTGCTCGGCTATCAGCCTCATACCTCCATTCGCGAGGGACTGCGTCATACGTGGGCTTGGTATCAGGCCATTGAACACCTTTCATCCAGTGCGGAATAGACCTATTCTCATGAACATTCGACCTTCTGCTTCGCTCAAAAATATCTTACGCTTGGCGTTGGCCGCCTTGACCTTTGCGGTTGCTCTCCTGTCTGCTGTAGAGCGCGGTACAGCCCAGCAGTCATTTGACCCTCGTTTCGGGCTGGTCAACGCCTTCGAAGCGCCCCAGGCCGCCGTTGAGTCGGGGGCAGCATGGGAGCTGTTGACCTTCCGTTGGGATCAGCTTCAGCCTGATGGGGCCGCTCAGTGGAATGCCAGCCCCGAAGTGGATGAATGGCTCTCCAGTGTCCGTGCCGCTGGCCGTGAGGCAGTCGGTGTGCTGGTTGGTACACCGGGCTGGGCTACCGACGGAAGTGCCGGCGTGGGTGTCCCGCGCGGACTTTATCTCCCGATCAGTGACAGCGGTAATCTCTGGGCTGGTTTTGTGCGTCAGGCGGTCAGCTATTACGGCACTCGCGGGATCAACCGTTGGGTGATCTGGGAGGACCCCGACATAGCCCCTGCCGCGGCGGGGAGTCAGTGGGCAGGCTCAGTTGAGGATTATTACCAGTTGGTTAAGGTGGCCTATCTGGTTGCCAAGCAGGTCAACCCCAACGCCGTGATTCATCTGGGCGCTGTAAGGTATGCTGATCCTTCGTGGTTTGGGCGCTTTCTGGATGTAGCGGTAGATGACGTGACTGCTCCCGCTAACAACTACTATTTCGATGTGGCGACTCTCCGCCTCTTCTTCTCTCCTGAGCGCGTCTATACTCTGACGCAGAACCATTACTACCTGATGGACCAGAGAGGCATACCGCTCAAACCGGTCTGGATCAACGGGACCAATGCACGGCCCGCCATAGACCCCGATGTTTACCCGCCCAACACAACATTCAGACAACACCCGCGCGTCACACTGGATCAGCAGGCGGCCTTTATTGTACAAGCCTATGCGCTTGGCTTTGCCGCCGGCGCTGATCGAATTGCCGTCTACCGCTTGGTGGATAACTTGGATGAGGATCAGGGGCAGGCCTTTGGGCTGTTGCGTGCCGACGGGACGCCCCGCCCGGCCTACACGGCCTATCGGATCGCAGTGCGTGAGTTCAGCGGGTTTGTATATGCGCGGCGGGTGGTCGAAGGCACACAGCCCCTGTTGGACTATGTGCGTCTGACCTTTGCTGACAAGGTGACTCACGTCGCATGGGCGCGGGGCGGCGCGACCGCCACTCTGATTGTGCCGGCCCGTAGTCAGCAGGCGCGTCTGCTTGACTTGCTTGGCAACGAATGGCTGGTCAGGCCGATCAATGGCGAGTATCGTGTGGTGGCTGGCGGCGCAGAGTGCAACGATCCCGCAGAAGGTTGCCTGATCGGCGGAATGCCTTGGCTGCTGGTTGAGGAAGGCCTGTCAAATCCCCTTAACGAGACTCCGCCTCCTGTGCGTGTCGAAGAGGGAGGCGTTCTGCCTACTCCTGATCCGAGTGTGGCGCTCACCGCTACAGCGCTGGCTGTGCCGACTGCCACTCCAACAGCCTTGCCGACAGCGACCGCTACATCTACCCCAGTGCCTACTGCGACTGAGACTGAAGCGCCGACCGCTACACCGGCCCCCACAGAGACGGCCTCCCCTGTGCCGGCTGTTGTGCCGGCCCTCGCCCCCACCCCTCTACCCGACCCTTGGGCGGCGCTGGGGCCGAGGGGCTTTTCGGCGGCCCTGCCGTTTGTGCTGATCGGGCTGGGGGTGCTGGTGATTGGCGGAGCGGGGTGGTACTTTATGGCAGGGAAGCGTTCGCCAGCCCCGCCGCCTGAGGCTCCGCCTCCTCCGCAGGGAGAGGATCAACCAGCGCCGCCGCCTGAACCTGCCCCTGCGGATGAGTCGGTCGGCACGCCGGAGAAGACAAAGCCGCGCCGCCGCCGAAAACGGCAGGCCGACTCACCCAACGATCCGCCTCCTGAGGATCAACCTTAGCGCTCCAGAGGGCGTCATTCACCGGCGCCCTCTTTCATCCGCGGGCTTTTAGCAGTTCGGCGATCTGCCGGGCGGCGTCGTGTAATGGAATAAGCGAACGCTCGGCCTCATGACGCCATTTGATCTCAACGCTCTCATTGGCCAGACTGCGCTGGCTGATGGTGACTCTCAACGGGATGCCGATCAGGTCGGCATCAGCGAACATCACGCCGGGGCTGAGGTTGCGGTCGTCATACAACACCTCTAGCCCTGCCCCCTGAAGCTCTGTATAGAGCGCTTCGGCCACCTGAAAAGTAGCATCGTCTCTGGCAATTGCCACCAGATGAATATCGAACGGCGCAAGGTCAGGCGGCCAGATGATGCCCTGATCGTCGTGATGGGTCTCAATGACAGCCGCCAGCACACGATCCAGCCCCAGCCGGCAATGCCCCATCTCTACAGGGCGGGCCTGTCCGCTGTTGTCTAAGTAGGTTGCCTTCTCGTCGGCAGAGAGGGCCGCCGCCCTGACACAGCGCCCCAGCTCGACTCCCTGTCGGATGCGTAAGGGGCTGTGGCAGTGCAGGCAGGCTGCGCCGTCAAACGGCTGAGCGATGTCGGCCATCAGGCTGACGGAAAAGTCACGCGGGTAGTTGACCCCGGCCATGTGGCAGCCCGCCTCGTTAGCGCCGGTGACAAAGTTACTCATGCCGCGCAGTGACTCATCAGCAATGACCAGCGCCCCAGTGCCGCCTCCCGCCCCTTGTACGGCGATCCCGATGGGGCTGGCGTAGCCCGGCACCACACCGATCCGGCGGATTTGATCCTCAGCAGCCGGCGTCAGGGCTGGCACGTTCAATATCCTCCTTAACTTGGCCTCGCTGACCTCTAGGTCGCCGCGCAGCATGACCAGCACCGTTTGGCCGTCCGGGCTGTCTGTTTGCACATGGTAAAGCACTGCCTTAAGCGTCTGCGCTGGCGGAACATTCAGGAAGGCACACAGGTCAGCAATGGTCTTGCAGTCGGGGGTGCTCACCTTGCGGAGCGGCTGGGGTTCGTCCGCTCTGTTCTCACCCCGTGCAAAGACGGCAGTCTCCGCCTGAGCCGTATAATTGCACCCTTCACATCGGATAAATTGCTCTCTCCCCTCAGGGTGAGGGAGTGTGAACGCACAGCCTGCCGGTAATTCAATGGTCACAGTGTCAAGGCCGCAACGGCGTAATAGGGCATTGCAGGCGGTCGCCATACTGGATATGAAGGAGTCAAGGGAGGCCGCATCCGGGTGCAGGGACCAGCACTCACACTGTAACGGCCTGCTGGCCCCAGCCAGAGGGCCGCCGCGTCCGCTGAAACCCTCCTCCTGCTGGCCTGCTCCAAACCAGTACAGCAGGCGCGGCAGGTCTTTGTAGCTTTCAACTTCGCGTCGGGCAAGGTCAGTCATCCAGAGTTCGATCTCCTCACTCGGCGCTGGTGGCAGAGAAATCTCTTGGCCGCCGGCGGCCTCAACTGTCTGTCGGACAAGTGACTCCAGCTTCCGGATGACACGCCGCCCAAGCGGCAAATAGCTCCATAGGCCGCCCCCCAGATGGCGGCCCAGCCCGGCGCGTACAATGAGCTGGTAGCTGATCAGCCCTGCTTCGGCTGGAGCCTCGCGCAGGGTGCGGCCAAACTGTTGGGAAAGTCTCATCTTTGACCTCACAGGCACATGGAGGGCAGGCAGGCGGTTACCATTCCCCCCGTAATCGTTCTGCCAGCGCTGTAAATCGCTGGGACACCTGGTCATTGCGAACGGCGACAGCAATCGCCTTCTTTGAACCGACTAGGACGACCAGCTTTCTGGCGCGTGTAACTGCTGTGTATAGCAGGTTGCGTTGCAGGAGCATGTAATGTTGCATGATGATCGGCATGACTACCGCTGTGTACTCACTGCCCTGCGCGCGGTGCACACTGATCGCATAAGCGTGAGTCAGTTCCGGCACTTCAGACCAATCATAAGTTACGAACCTCTCCTCGAAGGCGACCGTCATAGTCTGGTCAAGCAGGTTGAAAGCGTGTACGCGGCCTATGTCGCCGTTGAATACCTCTTTGTCATAGTTGTTGACAGTCTGCATGACCTTATCCCCAACGCGGTAAAGCCGCCCGCCTAGAACCCGCTCGGCAGAACGCCCTGGCGGGTTGAGCACTGCCTGCAACCGCTCATTAAGGGAGGCAACCCCTGCCGGCCCGCGGTACATCGGCACAATGACCTGAATGTCGTCCAAGGGGTTCAGCCCAAAGCGGCGGGGAATACGGTGACGCACAAGGTCTATGACAAGGTCGGCGGTGCGCTGAGGGTCGTCAGGGACATTGAACAGGAAGAAATCCCCCGCCTCCTTGGGGAAGAAAGGCATTTCGCCGCGGTTAATGCGGTGTGCATTCGTGATGATCAGGCTGTCCGCGCTCTGGCGGAAGATCACATCGAGGCGTGTAACCGGTATCACAGCCGATCTGATCAAGTCGCGTAGTACGTCGCCTGCTCCCACGCTAGGGAGCTGATCCGCGTCCCCGACCAGCAACAGATGCGAGGCCGGGTCAACCGCTCGGAACAGTGCATTCGCCAGCATCGTGTCGAGCATCGAGACCTCATCCACGATCACCATATCTGCCGGCAGAGGATGATCTTCGTTGTATGCAAATCCCTGTGAAGGTGAGTAACCCAGCAGGCGATGAATGGTACAAGCCGGCTGGCCGGTCGCCTCGCTCAGACGTTTGGCGGCCCGTCCGGTAGGCGAGGCGAGCGCGAAGGTGCGTCCCCGACCGATCAGCGCGCCGATCAGCACACGGAGGGTTGTTGTCTTGCCGGTGCCGGGGCCGCCTGTCAGGATGCTGACTTTATGCGTCAGCGCTGTATGAACAGCGCTCTTCTGCTGTTCAGAGAGCGTGATGCCAGCCTCTTCAGCTATCTTGTTGATCAGGGTTGGCCAGTGGACATCCTGATGCCGTCCCAGACGTGAGTGGGGCGTCTCGATGATGCGGCGCAGACGGCTGACAGCGCCAGCTTCGGCGTAATAAAAAGCGGGCAGGTAGACAGCCTGAACACCGCCTTCTTTGCCGGCGGTTGCCTCGATCTTCACCATGCCATTCTCGCCTGCCCGGCTGATGGCAGGCTCTAGGTCTGGCGGCGGGATTTCCAGCAGTTTGGCGGCGCTTTCGGCTAGCTGGCCGCGGGGAAGGAACATGTTCCCATCTTCGGAGGCCTGATGAAGTGCATAGACGATGCCGGCTTCAAGCCGCGAGGGATGATCGGCAGGTAGCCCCAGATGGCGGGCGATCTGGTCGGCAGTCTTGAAGCCGATGCCATAGATGTCACGTGCCAGCCGATAGGGATCAGTCTGAACGACGCTGAGGGCTTGCTCGCCATAGGTCTTGTGTATTTTGACTGCCAGACCGGTTGAGACCCCGTGCGATTGCAGGAAAAGCATGATGTCTTTGATCTGACGCTGCTCGGCCCATGCGCGGAGGATCATACCGGCCCGCTGTTGACCGATCCCGTCTACTTCAAGCAGGCGCTCCGGTGAGTGCTCCAGCACATCCAGTGTGTTCAGCCCGAAATGGTTAACGATGCGGGTTGCTATTCGGGGGCCGATGCCTTTGATCAACCCTGAACCGAGGTAACGGCGCAGTCCCTCCACTGTTGCGGGGGCGATTTGATAAGCGTTCAGGGCGCGGAACTGTCGCCCGTACTGGGAATGTGTCTGCCAGATGCCCTCCAGCCTCAGGCACTCCCCCGGCACGAGGTCGGGCAGGTTGCCGACCACTGTGAGCGTCCCATCCTCTGCCAGCCCGCTCCAGAAGCCCATTGGCTTAGCAGGGGTCAGCCTGATGACGCTGTACCCGTCCTCCGGACTGTAGAAGGTGATCCGTTCAACCGTCCCCTCCAGCGTCTCAAGTTGAATACCCTTGCCCTGCCCTTTATCTTCACCCATCTTGACTTGCTAGGGCGTAGGGGTGCTGGCTGGGCGCTGTGTAGGGGTCGGGGTTGGGCTGGGGCGCGGGGTCGGTGTAGGCGACGGCCGCAACGTAGCTGTCGGGGATGGGCTGGCTGTTGGAGTAGCTGTTGCAGTCAGTGTAGGCGTCAGTGTTGGTGTCAGCGATGCTTCAGCGGTGGCCGTAGCCTCGGCCTGCTGTTCTTCCCGCATGGCATAGAGCGCCTCTAGTTGTGTTTGCGCCTCTGCTGTGAATGGGTAATCGTAGGTCTGGCTCCAGAACAACACCCACTCCAGGTCAAGAATGGCCCCTGCTGTATCCCCCAGCCCCTTGCGGATCAGCCCGCGGTAATAATGCCGGGTGCCTGTCTCTTCGATAGCCAAGGCCTGCTCAATGTCTGCCAGTGCACTGTCCAGCTCGTTCCTGTGATAATATGCCCGCCCCCGTGCTTCGAGCACAAAGCCCATCTGCGTTGGGTCGAGACCCAGCTCCAGCGCGGCAGTAGCGGCTTCAATCGTCTCCGCATCGAGTCGGCTCTCTATCAGCGCACGCACGTAGAGTGTTTCGACATCGGGCCGCCCCGGTGACTGCTCACGCACAGAGGTTGCATCCTCAAGAAGCTGATCGATCCGGCCTGTTGCCAATCCGCTGACGGCACGCCCATAACGGGCCTCGAAGTTATTGGCATCCCTTCGGAGCGCCTGATCGAAATCGGCATAGGCTAGATCGTACCGGCCCTCATCCAGATAAAATGTTCCCCGCCCAATGAGCGCCTCAGTGGTATCCTCAGCCAGTTGGAGTGCACGTTCGTAAGCCTGTAACGCATCAGCGGTGCGCCCCTGTTTGCCGTAAGCACGCCCTAGCAAGGCCCATGTCTCGGCGCTGGATGGATTCACCTGTTCAAGGTAGTCCTCCAGCCCGATCACAGCCCGCTCATACAACCCCAGCGCCAGACGCCCCTGCCCCAGCAATAACACTGCTGACTCGGAGGAAGGGTCAATGTAGTGGGCTAGATTGGCAATAGCAGTCGCATCTTCGGGTCGTCCGCTGGCGAGGTAGATTTGCCCCTCCATCACCAGCAAATTGACATCATATTTGCGGATTCGCCGGGCCGCCTGAACCTCAGCCAGTGCTGAGTCGTAGTCGCCTTCATCTAGGTAAATTTGGGCCAGATTGAGGTAGGCCATGATCAGGTTGGGATCAAGTAATTTGGCCTGCTCATTCTCCAGCTTGGCCTGCTCGATCAGGCCTTGCCGGGCACGAACGTACCCCAGCGCGGCATGAAGGGGAGCAAAGGTCTCATCCTGCCTGATTGCTCCCTGAAGGACTTGAGAAGCACCATCCAGATCGTTCAGGTAAGCCAGTGCCATCCCTTCGAAGAAATAGCTGTCAATGGAAGCATCACCCCTTGCCCGTCCCTGCCGGATCAGGTCTATTGCCTCCTGATAGCGGCCCTCATAGAAGGCTGTGATCCCGCTGTTTAGCACAGGGGAGGAAGGGTGGGGAGTGGCAATATAGGGCGGGGTGGGCGTCAGGCCGTAACGCAGGTCGCCGCGCGGAGCGTCGCCGACTGCCAGTGACGGCTCAGGCACTAACGGCTGGCCGGTAGGAGTCGGGGTGCGTGTCGGGCGGGGGGTCAGCGTGGGGTAGGCCGTTTCCGCAGGCGTAGCGGTAGGAATGACTGCTACACCGCCGGCTCTCTGGCGTGAGCTGACCAGTCTGGCAAGGTTCACAACCAGCACCACGACCAGGACGACAATGGCTATACTGCCGCCGATGACAACCACCATAGGGTCAATCCGCATCCGCCTGACGCGCGGAAGGGCCGGCCCGGCCTGACCGGCTGGCGTAGCCCATACAATATTCAACCTGCCCGACTGCATTTCATCGCGGTAACTGCGCAGAATCGGCTCTGCCTCACGCTGCACCCAGGCGAGCGTGTCAGCGTCAATCAAGGGGATGCCGTCAGGGGCTTGGACAGGCGGCGGAGACTGGGGCGAAGA
>DAOTYH010000085.1:0-17197 GCA_034435015.1 Anaerolineae bacterium
GCCGTGCAGTTCACGTATTCAGTTTTTCTTCAATCAGGTCCCAGCGCCCCTCATATTCGCTGACATCCCATCCGGTCATCGGATCGACTCGTGGCGGCAACGTCACAATTCGAACGGGATTATCTTTGTGCTCCTGTCCATCCCGCCCAACTCTCCCAAGCCATCTGCGATGATTTTCAGCAACATGTCCAGCCATGACAGAGGATGGGATGATATAGTACACAAACTCAGAGTCACCATCCGGCTCTGGTATTCCAGCAAGTACCCAGAAGAAGTTCTCACCAAAGTCTATCTCGGCTTTCTGACCGACAGTACATGTTCTATTTCCGGGAACGAACGTCTTTACCTGGATATGAACGAATCTTGTCCCCTCGATATTACTGCAAAATACATCGGTATTCGGGCTGTTGCCAGGTTTGACAACAGCCATATATCCTCTGCGGCATAACTCACCTGCTACGAAGAATTGACCTGCTTTTCCTCTTGATACTTTTTCTTTGCTCATTATAGGTCCTTATAGGAATACGCGGGCTATCCCGCCGACCGTGCGGTACTAAGCACGGTCACTCATACACCTTGCGGCACAGGGAGTCAGCTCCTATGGCTTTCTTTTTACGCCCATTTTTCTTTTTAGAGAAAGGACAAGCCATGTTCCCCATCGAAATGAAGCATATCGGCAAGATCGACTTCACCAGACACCTCCTGCCTCTATGCCTCCTATCATGCCTGCCGCGCGGCGGCATCGCCCTGTGGCGTCAGTGCTTCAGCCTGCGGAGGTCCTGTTGACTCCCTGCCCAGGGCCGCACCGGTGCGGAGTCCCGGCTGTCCAAAAGTGCGTGGCTCCTGTCCGCCTGCTTCTGTCCGCCTTCGTGCCTCGCTTCACAACCACGCGCACAGGATAGCATAGTCACGGGAAAAGCAGGGAGCAGATGGGGAGGCTGGTGAAGCTCTCCCTCCAAGCATGGTATAATCTGATGAAATAGAGGCAGGAAAGTAGGTGGGAACAAGCAATGGGAGCTGTCCGTCCAATTGTCTACGTAGGAGAACCTGTTTTGCGCCAGAAGGCACGGCGCGTCCGTGATTTTGATGGAAAACTACATGTGTTGCTTGACGATATGAGGGAGACCTTGCTGGCGGCGCCCGGTGTCGGGCTGGCCGCTCCACAGGTTGGAGTCTCCCAGCGGGTGATCGTGGTGCGCCTGCCTGATGATGAAGAATCGGTTGAGGAGTATGGTGAGCAGGCGGGCGTGTGGTATGAGGTTGTCAACCCGGAGATCATCCGTTCCTCGCGCGAGAAGGTAGACGGCATAGAGGCATGCCTCTCTGTGCCCGGCTATTTTGGGAGGGTGGAACGTCATGTGGAGATCGTTGTGCGCGGCCAAGACCGGAACGGGAAAGAGATACGTGTCCGGGCACGCGACTGGCTGGCGCGGGTATTTCAACATGAGATCGATCATCTGGACGGCATCCTGTATATTGACCGTGCCAGCGAAGTTTGGGAAGTAAAGGGCCAGCCATCCCCAGCGGAGGATCGGGCAGATGAGGCCGCCACTGCCCCAGACATTCCAACCCTAACCAGCAACTCTACGTCCTGACTCTCGAAGGCAAACAAATCTGTGTATTCCTCAACCCGATGGGAGCACACTACAGCCTACTTGAAGCCCCTTCTAGCTCTTTTATTCAGCCTGCTGGTGGGCGGAATTTTTGTTCTGATGGCTGGTGTCTCTCCGCTGGAAGCATACCGCTACCTGATCGAGGCCGGGTTTGGCTGTCGCGCCGCCCATCAGTGCGCTCTGTTGACAACCTTGCAGTTCAGCACACCCCTCATTCTGACCGGCCTTTCGGCTACTGTTGCCCTGCGGGCGGGGATGTTCAGCATCGGGCAGGCTGGGCAGATGTTACTGGGGGCCGCCGCCGGTACATGGCTGGGTGCTCGGCTTGGGCTTCCTCCCTTTATCCATCCGCTCGCAGCACTGGCTGGCGGGGCCATGGCAGGGGCCATATGGGGCTGGCTACCCGGCCTTCTGAAAAGCCGACTGGGTATCAACGAGGTTGTAGTTACGCTGGTCATGAATCAGATTGCAGGCCTGCTGGTTGGGCTGGTCTGGTTACCGCGTGTTCGGGAGACCGCCCGCTTCACCCCGCTGGCATTCAACACCAAGCTGAGTATTGGGTTCTTTCTAGCACTTGCAATGGCTACCCTGACTTATGTCTACTTATGGCGAACAGGAACAGGATACGCACAGCGCATGGCAGGCCGAGCTCCTTTGTTTGCCTTGTCTGGCGGTATTCATCATCGGCGGGCTGTTGAGCAAGGAATGGTCTTGAGCGGTGCCTTAGCTGGGCTGGCAGGTGCAGTAGAAGTGATAGGTGTGCATTATTGTTTCGTGTCTGTCTTCTCAGGCGGAGGCGGTTTTGACGGGATCGCAGTAGCTTTGCTGGGGCAGGTCCATCCTTTTGGCGTCACCTTGGCGGGGATACTGCTGGCCGGTTTACGGGTAGGAGCAACCAACGGCCTCCAGCTCAAAGCACATATCCCCCGTGAGCTGGGGGGAGCCATGATTGCTATGATGATCCTGTTCGTCTCAGCCGAATGGCTTTACCGGCAAAACACGGGGCAGGTCCGGGCGCTGACTAGCCGGCTACAAGGCAGATACGCCCCAGTACGCAGTCGGAAATAGTTCAAGGGGCAGATTAAGCATCTACCCCCTGTTTTCCCTGCAAACATGCCCTAGACAACACCATCAGCGCGGGCTATCTTGCTCATAGCACGGAGCGCGATCTTAATGGCATTCTGTTCTCCCTGACGGAAAGCCTCCTCGCCCCACGCTGGCTTGACCTCCGTTGGCGTGCCATCTGAGGTATAGATGGCACCCGTGCGCCAGCCCCGGTAAGCGCCTACTACAAACAGGGTATCGCTCTCCATCTCGACAGAGACCACCCCTGCTTTTTTCGGCAGATCACGAGAGTCGGTTTCATGGGGGGCGTAGAAAGCATCGCCCGCCATTCCTACACCCACCGTGTGGGGGATGCCCAGCTCCTCAGCAGACTCGACCAGACTGCGTAACACCGAGAAGGCAGGCACTGCCGGGAAGTTAGGCGGTAGATAGTTATTGGCCGTGCCGCCCAGACGCCATGTCCCGCTGGCAATGATCACATCGCCGGCGGTTTGTCCCTCCTGAAACACGCCGCATGAACCCACCCTGATAAAGGTATCTGCGCCCATGTGGGCCAGCTCTTCAAGGGCAATGGCAACCGCTGGGCCGCCCATACCGGTGCCGCAGGCTGTCATGAATATGCCTTCGAAGTAGCCAGAATAAACAACGTAGCCCCGGCCTTCTGTAACCAGATAAGCCTTCTCCAAGTGATCAGCTATCTTCTTGGCCCGCGCCTGATCACCTGGGCAAAACACATACCGCGCGATGTCTTTAGCGTCGCATCTGATGTGAAACTCCATTGGCCTTGCCTCCCCTGTGTGTTTGTGATTTTCTACCAGATAGATGAGCATCCAGCTTCGGAGTGGTATAATGCGGTATCGTTAAGTATCGGTCGTCTCCTCTCAACATGCAAGACCAACATCCATATCTCAGGGGCCAGAAATTGGTCACAATCCTCTGCACAGGAACAGGCCTCATATGCAAACTCAGTCAGCAACTTTAGCCCAGCCCTCACCCCGCAAATGGTGGGCTATGTTGGGCATCGGGTTGGGCGTATTTATGTCCACGCTGGACAGCAGTATTGTCAACATCTCACTCCCTACGCTGGTTGAAAGACTCAACACAGATTTTGCTACCATCCAGTGGGTCGTTTTAAGCTACCTGCTGGTCATTACAGCCCTGACCCCCAGCGTGGCCCGCCTCGGTGACATGCTTGGCAAGAAGAAGCTCTATGTGATCGGGCTGATCATATTTACCCTCAGTTCATTGTTGTGCGGGCTGGCCCCTAACGTAGGGCTATTGATCGCCTTCCGCGCGTTGCAGGGCACAGGCTCAGTTATGCTCACTGCGCTGGGGGTGGCTATCATCACAGAAGTATTCCCGCGCTCAGAACGGGGACGCGCGCTGGGCATCATTGGAGCAATTGTCTCGACCGGTATTGCAACTGGCCCTACGCTGGGTGGACTGCTGATCGGGTTGGTAAGCTGGCATGCCGTTTTTCTGGTTAATGTCCCTGTTGGGATTGTCGCGATCTTTATCGTGACGCGCGTAGTGCCTCCTTTAACACTGGAGCCAAGTAAACAACACTTCGACTTCATCGGCGGCCTGATCATGATGGTGGTGCTCATCTGTTACGCACTAGGGATGACTTTGGCGCAGGATAGGGGCTTCAGCAACAGCCTGATCATCGGGCTACTGGCCAGCGCGGCAGTAGGTCTGGTGATCTTTGTGCTGGTGGAGAGAAGCATCCAGCAGCCCACCGTTGATCTGCGGCTGTTTCGTAACACCCTGCTCAGCATCAACCTGCTGATGACATTTCTAGTCTTCCTTATGATGGCCGGGCAGTTCATCCTGCCCTTCTTCTTGGAATTAGTCAAAGGTTATCCGACTGAACAGACTGGTCTGCTGGTTGCTATTGTGCCGGTCACGATGGGGCTTGTTGCCCCTCTATCAGGCACGCTCTCTGACCGGTTCGGGTCGCGGGCAATCAGCCTGATCGGTCTGCTGGTGATCGCAGGCGCCTGCCTGCTGATCAGCACCTTGAACGCCGATATATCACCATGGGGGTATCTGGCACGGCTTGCTCCGTTGGGGGTTGGGTTTGGATTGTTCCAGTCGCCAAACAACAGTGCCATCATGGGAGCCGCACCCCGTGATAAGCTGGGAGTAGTATCAGGTCTGCTCTCTCTGGCACGCACGCTGGGACAGAGCACCGGTCTGCCCCTGATGGGTGTCGTCTTCACGGCCCAGGTCATGGCCGGCGGAAATATTCAGGCGGGAATGGATGTCACTGCGGCCCCCCCAGCTGATCTGGTCTATGGGGTGCAAAACACCTTTCGGATCGCGGCGTTGTTTATCCTGATGGCAACCACGCTGGCCGCGCTGGCACTCTGGCTTGACTCAAGACAGCACAATCCAGCTACCCAGAAAGTTCCAAGCGCTGATTAGAAGCGGCAGAGGTGAGCTTTGTACTTTTCATAGCAGTGAGTAGAATGAGGCAGTCGCTCTCTCACGCTCTGTTTCCGGAAGAACAGTGAGGCAGACACTACTTTAAAGGAAAGACACCAATGGGCATCGTCGTTTTTGGCAGTATCAACATGGATCTGACAACCTATGCGCCCCGCTTGCCCCGGCCCGGCGAGACCTTGTTTGGGCATTCGTTTATCACCGTGCCGGGCGGCAAAGGCTCAAATCAGGCTGTAGCGGCGGCACGGCTGGGAGCACCCACACGTTTTATTGGCCGGATCGGGGATGATGCTTTTGGCCGCGAAGTTCTGCCAACTATCCAGCAACAGGGTGTAGACGTATCAGGCGTCATGGTGGATAAGGATCATGCTACTGCGCTGGCTGTGATCAGTGTAGACGATCAGGCTGAGAACGCCATCATTGTCATCTCAGGGGCCAACATGGCGCTTGATCAGACGGATGTAGCGCGTTGTCTGCCCGCCCTGGATACGGCTCAGGTTCTACTGCTCCAATTGGAAGTTCCGCTGGAGGCAAGCATGGCTGTCGCCCAGGCCGCACGCGAGCGCGGCGTGACAGTTGTGCTTGACCCCGCGCCGGCCCGTCCATTACCCGATGAGGTCTTCTCGCTGGTTGATATTCTGACTCCCAATGAGGTCGAGACTGAGGCGCAAGTCGGTTTCCTCCCCAATACGCCAGAGGATGCGGCCCGCGCCGCTTCGGTATTACGCGCACGCGGAGCTAAGGCGGTCATCGTCAAGCTGGGCGCGCGCGGGGTGTATTATGAGTCATCAAGCGGGAGCGGTTTTATTCCGCCCTTCCGGGTTAAGGCAGTTGACTCAGTCGCCGCTGGGGATGCCTTCAATGGGGGACTGGCAGTGGCACTCTATGAAGGGAAGCCCTTGCCGGAGGCAGTTCGGTGGGGGGCCGCGGCGGGCGCTCTTGCAGTGACGCGCCCTGGCGCAATGCCCTCAATGCCATATCGAGAGGAACTTGAGCGTTTGCTGAAAGAGGGAACAGTATGAGCGCAACCTTAATCCGAGCCGGCGCTGTTGTGACTCTGGATGACAAGGACACCATTCACCGGCCCGGCTATCTTATTGTTGAAGATGAACGGCTGGTCGAGATCGGCCCCCAAAGCAAGCTGACCACACGCCGCTTTGACCAAGAGATTGACTTGAGCAAGCGGCTGGTGATGCCGGGGCTGGTAAATGCTCATACACACAGCCCAATGGTGTTGTTTCGGGGCTTGGCCGAAGGACACTCGTTGTTCAGCTTTGAAGGCTGGTATAACGCCATCCGTGTGGTTGAAGCTGTCCTAACGCCCGAACTGATACCAGCGGCAGTGCGGGTATCCTGCGCCGAAATGATCCGCACGGGCACAACCTGCTTTGCTGATCAGTACTTCTTCATGGAACAGATCGTCCCCGCCGTGCGTCAGAGCGGGATGCGGGCCGCGCTTGCTTATGGCATTGTCGAGATTGGCGACCCGGTTGCCCGTGAACGCGAGATCGCGGCAACCGCCTCTTTCTTGGAGAGTGTGCAAGGCGACCCACGCATCAGAGGATGGGTAGGTCCTCATGCCTTCTTTGTAGATAACAGCCCAGAAGCCATTCAGCTCGAACTGGCATTGGCCAAGCGTTTCAAGACAGGGTTGCACATCCACCTTGCTACCAGCGGAGAAGAGGATCGCTACTGCCAGGAACATTACGGACACAGTGCGGTTCAGCAAATGAAGAAACTGGGCATTCTCGACCGCCCCGTGCTGGCGGCTCATTGTATTACCGTGCCCCTTGAAGACTTCAGCACACTAGCCGCTCATCCTTTCACGGCAGTGATTGCCCCCTCATCTTCAATGCGCTCGGCGGTTGATCCTGCTCCGCTTAAAGCCATGCGTGAGGCCGGGATCAATACTGCCTTAGGAACAGATAACGTCACCGGCAACAATTCCTACGATCTATTCAAGGAGATGCAGATCGCCGGCAAGTTGATGTCCATGCGTGAGCACCAGCCTAATGCGGTCCCCACACGCTACATCCTAGAGATGGCTACCACCGGCGGCGCACGGGCACTGGGCCTAGCAGATGAGGTTGGCACGCTGGAACCGGGCAAAAAGGCCGATCTCATCGCACTTGACCTGACCGAGATCGGATGGGTGCCGACCGGCGGACAAGACCTCTACACTGCGCTTGTCTATTCAGTGTGCGGATTGCATGTGACAGATGTGATGGTAGATGGAAACTGGCTGTTCCGTGACCGCGCATGGACGACATTGGACTACGCGGCTGATTGCGCTGAGCTGGATGCCGCATACGCAGAACTGCGCCGACGCCTATCTGCATAAGGAGAATGGCTATGTCACCTGTTCGCTTGGTCATTGATACAGACCCCGGTGTGGATGATGCCCATGCCATTATGCTGGCTTTTGCCCACCCGCAGGCGCAAATTGAGGCTATTACGACCGTTGCGGGCAATGTCTCAGTAGACAAGACCACAGCCAACGCCTGTACTATCCTAGATGTGCTGGGCAAGGATGTTCCTATCTATGCCGGATGCGACAGGGCATTGGTGGCAAGTACCGAAGATGCCAGCTATGTACACGGCACAGACGGGCTGGGCGACAGCAACTACCCGCCCTCCAAGCGGGCGGTCGCGCCGGAACACGCTGTCAATGCCCTGATCCGTCTGGCCAACCAATCCCCCGGCGAGATCACGCTGGTCACCATCGGCCCGCTGACCAATGTCGCTCTGGCCACCCGGCTTGATCCAGACCTGCCCAAGAAGTACAAGAAACTAGTCGTCATGGGCGGTGCAATCCGTAGTTTGGGCAACATGGGGGGGGCTGGATACCCCACTGCTGAATTTAACGTCTATACTGACCCAGAGGCCGCCGCGATTGTGTTTGATACTTGGCCGGGGCTGTCGCTCATCTCGTGGGAGACCACGATGGACTACGGCCTCACTGCAGAGCAGGTTGAAGAATTGATGTCGTACAACACACCGCGCTCTGAGTTCTTCCGGCGCATTACTTACAAGGCAGTTGATTTTGTGATGAAGGCCCTGGGACGCAAGATGCTCTTCCCGCCTGATCCGCTGGCAGTGGCCGTAGCGCTGGAGCCAGAGATCGTGCAGAGGGCTGAAATGCATTATGTTCAGGTCGAATTGGGCGGACAACACACGCGCGGGCAGACCACAGTAGACTGGTTCAACATGACGCGTAAAGAACCTAATGTCAACATTGTGCTGGAAGTCAATCGTGACCGCTTTTGGGAGTTGATGGCAGCCGCCGTCAAGTAACAGGCAAGCAAAAAATGCTTTCGGTTGACAGGCTGAAGGAGTTAGCCCAGAAATATCAGCCTCCACTGGTTACGTTTTTACAGGACTTGGTACGCATTCCCTCTGTGAATGGGCGTGACCCAGAAGCGCCAGCCGCCCATCGGGTTGCGGAAGAGGCAACCAAGCTGGGGCTTGAGGCCCGGCTTGTAGCGGCCACACCTGAGCGCCCCAATGTGCTGATCGAATGGGGAGAAGGCCCCAAGGGATTTGCACTGGTTGGTCACCTCGATACTGTCGCTGAGGGTGATCCGACAGCATGGTCGGTCCCCCCCTTAAGCGCCCAAGTACAGGGCGGAAGACTATATGGCCGCGGCACAGCCGATAACAAAGCAGGGATTGCCTGCGGGTTATATACCATCGCGGCGTTGCGCGACAGCGGCCTGCTTGACCCCACAGAAGTTCATCTCACATTGGCTGGTGTCGTGGATGAGGAATCAGGAGCAAGCAGTCCTCTGGGAGTGCGCTACCTGCTCGACCAGGGCCTTCTCAAGGCAATGGGGGCTATCTATACCTATGCCAGTGACATCATCTGCGTAGGACATCGTGGACTGATGCGGATCATTCTGGGTGCCACAGGCAAGGCAATCCACACAGGAAGCACAGCGTGGAGTCAAGGGCGGGGCGGCGTGAATGCTGTAACCGGGCTGGCGGCTATACTGGTTGAGCTGGAGAGACTCCGTCTGCCGGCGCCGTCTCATCCTGCCTTTGAAGGTCTAGGTTGTACGCTGACCCCCGGTACGCTGTTTCAAGGAGGGGAGTACGAGAGCATGGTCCCGGCCTACGCCGAGGCCATGATAGATGTGCGTCTGATGCCCGGGCAGGAGGACAGCGAGGTACTCTCGGCTATTCAGCAGGTCATTGACGCAGAGACAGCCCAAAGGCCCGGCTTGAAGGTATCCATCGGAGTTAAGAACAACGTGCCGGGCGCCGCCATACCTCTTGATCACCCTCTGGTACAGGCGGCACAATACTACGCCCATATCATCACAGGCCGGGAGTGGTCTGCCATGGGAGCCGGGCCTGCCAATGAGGGTTATATGCTGATTGGTGCGGGCATTCCGACCCTGTGCGGGTTTGGCCCTCATGGCGATAACGCACACGCCCCCAATGAGTGGGTTGATCTGGCCAGCCTGCCCGATACACTGGCTATGTACGCCGGCACTATTCATGACTATCTGATGAACTAGGGAGAAGATACTGTGACAGGCACTTATGATCCATGGGTTAACGTCAAAACTCGCCATGGGTTTGCCGCTGATGAGGTTATCTCGGCATTACAGAAGGAGATCAGGCGCGGCAATACCGAAAATGCGGTGTTGTTGGCCTACGAGATGATCACAACCAGCCCAGAGATGGAAGCTAAACTGTGGCAACGCCTGCTGGTGATCAGCGTGGAGGACATAGGGTGGGGCGAGGTGCAGGCCCCCATTCTGATCCACGCTCTCTGCCAGATGCGTTTGGCTTTCGATTACGGGATGGGAGACCGCAACCTGTTCTCAATCCACGCGGTGCGCTATCTATGCGCGTGCCAGAAGGATCGTTCCAGCGACGAGATGCTTAACTGGGTGATACAGCAGGTCGAGGGCGGTCAGTTGCTTCCCACGATCCCGGAATATGCTCTTGATATGCACACAGCACGCGGTCAGCAGATGGGACGGGGACTCCGTCACTTCCTTGAGGAAGGTGCAAAAATCAGCCCTGAGTTGCCTGGCCGCGACACGACCTATCGGGAGAAGCTGCTTACGCTACTAGACAAAAATGATTAGAGCATGTATTCTGATATTTATTAGCCCTCATTCCCTTGAGGGTCGAAAACGGGTAAGTCGCCCTCACATAAACTCCATGATATGGTCGGACTATATCTCTAAGTAAGCTGAGTTTCCGAAGGAGGTAGCCAATCGAATATTTGATTCAATGCAGGTATTCAGTCTGTTTTCTTCAAATCTAACAAGAGTGAGGAGGATTGATAATGAAGAAAAGAGTCTTGGCCCTGATGATCTTGATGGTTGTGAGCGCCCTGTTACTAGTTGGCTGTGGCGGGCAAGCCCCCGCGCCGGAACAGGCGGCAGGGGTGGCAGATCAACGGAGTCAGGATCAATTGCCCGCCAGTGGCGGGCAAACCCCCGCGCCGGAACAGGCGGCAGAGGAGTTTAAATTTGTGCTGGTCACCCCGAACCCGCTTGGCGACCGCTCGTTCATTGATGCCTCAGCGCGGGGCGTATGGCGGGCTAACGAGGAACTGGGATTAAACGGCCAAATCATCGAGACCACCAGCATAGCTGAGCAGGAAGCCGCCATCCGTGCCGCATTGGCCGAGGGGAATGACCTGATCCTGGCGCTGGCGCCTGATGCCGAAACCCTGCTGACAATTGCGGCGGAAAACCCCAATCAGCGGTTTGGCGTTCCGTCTGACATCTTCGTCGAGAGCCTGCCGGATAATGTTGAGGCCTTCCAGGTCAATGTCCATGAGGGCAGTTTCCTGGTTGGTGTCATAGCCGGCATGATGACCCAGACCAAGATCGTGGGTGCAGTCGTCGGCGGTGATGCGCCCGGCCTCAACCAGTTCTTCTGGGCCTACAAGCAGGGTGTCTTGGAAGTCTGCCCGGACTGCCAGGTGCTGGTGAGCTATCTGAACTTCGAGTTCTCTAACCCGACGCTTGGTAAGGAAGCCGCGCTGGCCCAGTACGAGCAGGGTGCAGACATCATCTTCCAGGTAGCGGGGCGCTCCGGCGAGGGCGTGATCTCAGCCGCGGCTGAGACAGGGAACTTTGCCATCGGCGTCGACTCCAATCAGGACGACATTGCCCCTGGCTCGGTAATTGTCTCCATGATGAAGCGCGTAGACGTGACCACCTTCCTGCTGGTCAAGAACACACTGGAGGGCAACTTCCAGGGCGGCTTCCAGCAGGTCGGCATGGCAGATGGGGCAACCGGTCTCTCGTGGGATGAAGGATCAACTACCTTTGCGGATAACGGTCCAGAGGCCTTGACCTCCCTGTTGCCCGAAGTTCAGGCTAGGGTTGAGCAGTATCGCCAACAGATTCTCAGTGGTGAGTTCGAAGTCTGCGATGCTTTGAATGCCCCTGACGCTGCTGTCTGCCAGGGCCTCGCGGCTGGCGGTGACTAATCTCCCTCTGTCCGCAACGAGTCTTCAGATAACCTGAGTTTGTTTGGCCCCGGGGCAACATTGCTCCGGGGCCAGTGGAGGGAATCTATGGAACTGGCCGTTGAGATGCAGGGCATTTACAAATACTTCCCCTCAACGAACGTATTGGCCAACAAACATGTCGATCTAGCTGTCAATCAAGGTGAGGTTCACGCACTGGTCGGTGAAAACGGTGCCGGGAAAACGACACTGATGAACATCCTGTATGGGCTGATCCGCCCCGATCAAGGACGGATCCGTGTCAACGGCCAGGAAGTTCAGATTAATCACCCAGACGATGCAATCCGTCTTGGAATTGGCATGGTACATCAGCATTTCAAGCTGGTGCCCTCATTCACAGTCGCCGAGAACATTATGCTCGGCATGGAACCTCACACCCTCGGTGTACTACGCAAACGAGATGAGAGCGAGCAGGTGCGCCGCCTCTCAGAGGAATTCGGCATGCCTGTTGACCCCAACGTCCGGATTCGTGAACTGCCGGTCGGTATGCAGCAACGGGTTGAGATACTCAAGGCCCTCCAGCGCCGGGCGCAGATTCTGATCTTGGATGAACCGACAGCCGTGTTGACGCCTCAGGAGGCGCGGGAGTTGTTTGTTATCATCCGGAAACTGGCCCAGAGCGGCAAGACAGTGATCTTCATCACCCACAAACTGCTGGAAGTGATGGAAGTTGCCGACCGTGTGACAGTCATGCGGCGAGGTGAAAGGGTCGGTACCAAGGACATCAAGGACACCAGCATCCGTGAGATGGCTAAGATGATGGTGGGCCGTGAAGTGCTGTTTGAGCTTGAAAAGAAACCAGCCCAGCCGGGCCAAGTCGTCCTTGATGTGAAGAACCTGGTGGTGGCAGGTAGCGGCGGTATTCCAGCCATCTTAAATGTCTCACTGAACGTACGCGAAGGAGAGATTCTCGGTATTGCGGGGGTTAACGGCAATGGCCAAACCGAACTAGTTGAGGCCATTACGGGGATGCGTCCGGTTGAAGGCGGCTCGGTTAGGCTTTTGGGGAAGGACATCAGCCACCTGCCGGTCTGGGCACGCCGGCGTGCTGGCATGGCACATATTCCTGAAGACCGCATGAGAGTGGGGCTTAACCTTAAGACCTCTCTAGACGAAAATCTGATCGTATCCCGGTACAGATTGCCTGAGTTTAGCAAGCTGGGCTTCCTCGTACGCTCCAATATCAGGCAGTTCAGCGAAATGACGATCAAGCAATTCGAGATCGCGGCGGCGCGTGTAGGGAGTGGGATTGCTACCCTTTCGGGCGGCAATCTCCAGAAGGTAGTGCTGGGGCGCGAGTTGAGCGGCGAACCCAAACTGATCGTTGCTAACCAGCCTACGCGCGGCCTTGATGTTGGCAGTATTGAGTTTGTGCACCGCCGGCTTCTGGAAGCCCGCGACAAAGGAGCCGCTATCCTGCTGGTATCAGTTGAGCTGGATGAGATCATGTCTCTGAGTGACCGGATCGCTGTTCTGTTCCGCGGGCAGATCGCCGGTGAGATGGATGCCGCTGAGGCAACCGAAGAAAATCTGGGGATTTTGATGGCAGGCGGATCGTTGCAGGAGCATGCTGAATCGGTATCCCTGCCTACGGCTACGGCAATGCCGGTCGGAGACCCCCCTGTGAAGGATGAGCATCTATGACCGCTGAGACTAGACAAAAGCTGATAGACAACCTGCTGATCCCCTTTCTGGCTGTCCTATCTGGGTTGTTGCTTGCTTCGATCTTTGTGTTGATGACTGGCAACAGCCCCATTACAGCCTACAGGCGTTTGTTCGAGGCAGGTTTTAGTTGTGGAAGCTATAGCAACTGCGCCCTGTTCACCACATTCCAGTTTGCCACTCCCATGATCCTGACCGGCCTCTCAGCGGTAGTAGCTTTTCGGTCGGGGCTTTTCAGCTTGGGGCAGGAAGGCCAATTGATGCTTGGCGGCCTAATGGCGGCCTGGCTGGGGTATATCATCCACCTGCCTCCCATCATCCATCCCGCCTTTATCATACTGGTGGCGATGCTGGTTGGCGGAGTGTATGGGCTGTTTCCGGGTATCCTGAAGGTCAAGCTCGGTGTCAATGAGCTGATCAGCACTCTTGTGCTTAACAACATTGCGGTGTTATTTGTACGCTACCTGATCAACTTCCCCCTGCGTGCTGACCAGAGCACAACTGCCCATACCCGCGTCATAGATGAGACAGCTAAGTTGATGACGTTTGCGCCGAACACCAAATGGGGCGTAGGGTTCATACTGGCCATTCTTGCCACAGTGCTGGTTTTCATCTATCTCTGGCGGTCAGCACCCGGCTATGAACAGCGAATGGCCGGGCAAGCTCCCTTCTTTGCCCGCTTTGGCGGCATTCCCAGCGATGGCGCGGCCATTCGCGGGATGTTTATCAGCGGCATGCTGGCTGGTCTAGCGGGCGCTATTCAGGTACTTGGTGTCCATTACCGTATGTTGGACGGCTTCTCTGCCGGGCTGGGCTTCGACGGTGTCACAGCGGCTATTCTAGGGCAGACCCATCCCATCGGGACAGCCATCGTGGCCGTCTTCTTTGCGGGAGTGCGCATGGGAGCGCAGGTAGGCCTGCAATTGGCCCTTAAGATTCCGCGTGAACTGGGCGGAGGTGTCATTGCACTGATGATCCTGTTTGTGGCCGCTGACCAGTTTTACCGCAACAACATTGACCGCATCAGCGCCTTCTTTAAGCGGCTACGCGGTCGGAAATCAGTGGAGGAGGAAGCCTGATGGAAGGGCTGGCTGGTGCGTTCACTCTGGACTTGGTTCGCAGCGGTATACGTTTGGCAACCCCCATCATTCTTGCCGCAATTGGCGGCGCGATCTGCAACCGCTCAGGCGTCCTGAATCTAGCATTGGAAGGCAAGATGCTGATGGGATGCTTCATAGGGATTCTGGCGGCCTTCTTCCTCCAGAACACTTATCTGGGCGTAGTAGTAGCGGCCCTGTCGGGTGGCCTGCTGGGCGCTGTGTTTGCCTTTCTTTACCTGCGCTACAAGGTTGACCTGGTCATTCTCGCCATCGCCATTAACTTGTTTATAGGTGAGATGACCGTCTTCCTTATGCGCACTTTTCTAGGCGATGTCGGCACATGGTCAGACCCCAGCATCCGCCAGTTGCCGGACATTGCCCTTCCTCTGATCAATGACCTGCCTGTCTTAGGCCCAATCCTCAGTGGGCATAATATCATTGTGTACCTCTCTTGGTTCATGGCCCTGGTTGCCTACTTTGTGTTGTTTCATACCAAGACAGGACGACATGCGCGCGCCGTTGGCGAGAACCAAGAGGCCGCCGAGACAGTTGGTATCAGCGTGCCCCGTGTCAAGTTTGCGGCGCTGGTGATCAGCGGGATGCTGGCGGCTATTGGAGGCGCATTCCTCTCTGTAGGCCATCTAACATTGTTCACCCGCAACATGAGCAATGGCCGTGGCTGGACAGCCATCACGGCGGCTCTGTTCGGGATGAACCACCCCATCGCAGTATTTTTCACCGGCCTGTTCTTTGGCTTTGCTGATGCGCTGGCGGTTCGTCTGCAGACGACTACCAATATTCCACCCAGTCTGGTGCAATTCCTGCCCCAAGTGCTGACCCTACTGGCTTTGATCCTGGTTGCCGCCCGATCGAGTCTGGCTGAGACACTGGCACGGCGTGCATTTAGGATACGCGCCCAGCGTGAGATTGCGGCTCAGGAGGCGGCCAGCGCTGATCGTTAGCAGGAGGTGATAGGTTGGCTACCTATCTACTTGGATTGGATATCGGGACGACCGCTACCAAGGCCATCTTGGCAGATACAGAGGGTCATATCCTTGCTGAGCAGTCAGCGCCAAATACGCTGGATTCTCCTCAGCCCGGCTGGGCTGAGGAGAATCCAGCCGAATGGTGGGAAAATGTTGGCATCGTATGCAGGGCCATCACAACATTACATCCTGAGGTAAAGATCGCCGCTGTAGGTGTCAGCGGCATGGTACCGGCTCTAGTCCTGCTGGACGAGGCAGGCCAGCCCATTCGGCCTTCAATCCAGCAAAATGACGCCCGCCCCCATAGGGAAATCGAGTTTTTCCGCTCACAGACAAACGCAGAGGATATACTAGCCCGCACCGGCAGTCCTGTCACTCAGCAGAGCATTGGCCCCAAACTGCGCTGGCTCTGGAAACATGAACCTGAGACGATGCGCCGCGTGCGGTATGTGCTGGGTTCATACGACTTCATCAACTTTTGCCTCACAGGCAATGCCTGCCTTGAGAGAAACTGGGCGCTGGAAAGCGGCCTGTATGACTTGCGCAGGCAGGAATGGGATGACGACCTGTTGCGCCTCGCACAGGCCGAGAGGGAGTGGCTGGGGCCTGTGCATTCTCCAAGCGACTTGATAGGTCACGTTACCGCTGAGGCGGCCCGCCATACCGGCCTCCAGCCCGGCACGCCGGTTGTTGCAGGCAGTGCGGATCATGTAGCCTCAGCGTTCTCGGCAGGGCTGAAGGCCCCAGGTGATCTACTGGTCAAGCTGGGCGGTGCAGGTGACATCCTGTTTGTACTAGACAGGCTATGTACTGACCCCCGCCTGTTCATTGACTATCACCTCATCCCCGGTCAGTATCTTCTCAACGGCTGTATGGCTGCCAGTGGTTCTATCATCAAGTGGTTTCGGGGGCAGTTTGCGCCGGGCACCAGCTATAGCCAACTAGATGCTGAAGCAGAGGCTGTTGCCCCCGGCTCGGATGGGCTGATCATCCTCCCCTACTTCTTGGGTGAAAAGACCCCCATCTTTGATCCCCTAGCCCGCGGCCTGTTCTTTGGACTGACGCTCAGCCATACACGCGGACACATCTTCCGCGCCATTCTTGAGGCCATCTCTTTTGGGTTCTACCATCACCTCGAAGTCCTTCGAGAACTGGGCTACGAACCCGGCGGACGTGTCATGGTCACAAACGGCGGGGCACACAGCCATTTGTGGCGTCAGATCACAGCAGATGTACTTGGGTTGCGGCTTCAGGTCATCGAGCGGCACCCCGGCTCTTCACTGGGCGCGATGTTTGTGGCAGGAATGGGCATTGGCGCATTTGGTGAATGGGCACAGATAGAGCGTTTCATTCACATTGAGGGTATCGTTGATCCAAACCCCGACGCTCATGTGGTCTACCAGGACCGATACTCACTCTACCGCCAGCTCTACGAAGTCAATCGTCCCCTCTTTCCCCTGGTGACAAACACGGCTTAAGAGACACAGCCCGGCGCCCACCAACCGGGCTGTGATACCTTCCCCTCAGCCTGCTTGTCCCCTAAACCGGCCTGGTTACCATAATAGGTACCCTGATTGCTAGTTGAAGACGTTCATGCTGCACTCGTTAGAATGGAAGTATCCCAACAACCATACAACGAGGAGGCAGCATGAACGACACCTACATTGCAACAGTCTATGTGGTCCTTGATGACCTGTTGCAGGTTTTGCATTGAACTGATTCAAACTTTTGATGCGAATACATGACGTAAGTTGATCATCGCAAAGGAGATATGATGAGCACCCAGGAAGTTGGCATCCTTTCGGTCAAACCGGATGAGCAAGGCGC
>DAOTYH010000086.1:0-4630 GCA_034435015.1 Anaerolineae bacterium
CCCCTACCCCGCTCCCCACTGCGGAGGAAGTCGTGCCCGCCTACAACGAAACGCTGGAAAGCTGGCTCTCTGAGCAATTTGCCGGCCTGAGGGAGCAGATGCAGACGTTCCTGGCACGCACCTTCGGCCAACAGGAGACCTCAGCCCCATGAACGACATGATCCGCAGACGCTTGAGCTTTGTTGGGTTTATTTTGGCCCTGCTGGGCATGTTGATCGTGTACCGGCTGGTCTCGCTTCAGTTCGGAGTGAATATTGCCTACTTTGCTGAGACCGCCCGCACCGAATACCGCTATCGGGTCACCATTCACCCGCCGCGCGGCGAGATTTACGACCGCAACGGTATTTTGCTGGCCACCAACAGCATCGAATATGAGATCGGCATCTCGCCGGTGTTGATCTTAGATCGCGAGGGGACAGCTCAAGCCCTCGCTAACGCGACAGGTATCCCCAAAGAGGAACTGCTGGCCGACATGGCCAGCCCGGCCCCCTATGTCCTGCTGGTGCGGCCTGCGACCGCCGCTATGGGGCAGGCCGTGCTGGCGCTCGAACTAGACGGTGTAGTCGTGACTCCCATCCCGCGCCGCTTTTATCCGCACGGCTCGCTGGCGGCGCACGTGCTGGGCTTTGTCGGTTACGACGAGACAGGCTACTACGGCATCGAAGGCTACTATGATGAGGTCCTGCGCGGCAAGATCAAGTTCAGCGACGAAAGCCGCATCCCTTTCGAGGCAACCGGCGGGGAGGGCTGGAGCCCCGGCTCTGACCTGTACCTGACGCTGGACAGCGAGATTCAAAGCCTCGCCGAGATGACGCTGTCAGGCGCGATTGAGCAGACAGGCGCATCCAGCGGCACGATCATCGTCATGGACCCGCGCACCGGCGAGATTCTAGCCATGGCCAACTGGCCCACTTTCGACCCCAACCGCTTCTACTCCACAGAGACCAGCCTGCTGGATAACCCTGCTATCAACGAGCCGTATGAGCCGGGCAGTACCTTCAAAGTGCTGACCATGGCCATCGCGCTGGAGAACGATGTGGTCGAGCCGGACAGCACCTACAACGATACAGGGGTGCTGGAGGTCGGCGGGATCGAGGTTCACAACTGGGACAACGCCGCACACGGCATCACCACCATGACCGATCTGCTGGGCAAGTCACTCAACGTAGGGGCGGCCACACTCAGCGTGTCACTCGGCCCGACGCGCTTCTATTCCGGGCTGGAAGCCTTCGGGCTGGGCGAACTGACCGGTATTGACCTTCAAGGAGAAGTAACCGCACCGCTGGATGTGCCGGGCAGTCCGAACTGGTATGAGGCTGACCTCGCCGCTAACGCTTTTGGGCAGGGTGTGGCGCTGACACCCCTCCAGCTTATCACGGCAGTCGGGGCGGTGGCCAACGGCGGCCTGCTGGTGCAACCGCACATGGTCACCCAGCGCATTGACCCCGACGGCACGATCACGACTTTCGGGGCAACCACACTGGGCCGGCCTATCTCTCCGCAGACCGCCCAAGAGCTGACATGGATGCTTGCCACTGCCCTCCAGCGCGAAGCGTCACCCGCCCTGCTGGCCGGCTACAATATTGCCGGCAAGACCGGCACAGCCCAGATACCGATCCCCGGCGGGTATGACCCGGACCAGACGATTGCCAGCTTCATCGGCTATGGGCCGGTTGACGACCCCCGCTTTATTGTGCTGATCAAACTCGACCGGCCAACCTCTTCCCCCTGGGGATCGCAGACGGCGGCCCCTATCTTCGGCCAATTTGTCTCACGGCTGGTCGTGCTGATGGAGATTCCGCCTGACAGCGTCCGGCTGACGGCAGGGAGATGAAGGCACATGGCAGAAGCGGCGGCATATCAATATGAGCTTTTCCCTGATCTGACTGCCACATTCCCTTCTACCCGTTATCAGGGCAGCAAAGCCAAGCTAGCCGAATGGATATGGGAACAGATCAAGGAACTTGATTTTACCTCCTCTCTGGATGCCTTTGGCGGAACCGGCAGTGTGGCTTACCAACTCAAGAAAGTTGGCAAAAAAGTTACCTACAATGACCTGCTGCGCTTTAATTACTTGATCGGCAAGGCCCTGATCGAGAACAATCGGGTCCGTCTGAGCGAGGACGAAATCACGTGGCTGTTGAGCAATCATCCTGAAATCACTTACCCGCGTTTCGTTGAGGAGACTTTCTCTGGCATCTACTTCACGGACGAGGAGAATATTTGGATTGACCAGACGATCACGAACATTCGCCACCTGTCCGACCCATACAAATACGCTCTAGCTTTCTTTGCATTATGTCAGGCAAGCCTGATCAAGCGGCCCTACAACTTATTCCACCGCAAAAACCTCTATATCCGCCTTGCAGAGGTTGAGCGCTCCTTTGGGAACAAGACCACATGGGGTAGGCCCTTTGATGAATGGTTTCGCATCTTCGCGCGGGAGGCCAACCAGGCTGTCTTTGACAACGGTCAGACCCACTCTGCTCTGAACCTGAATGCCGCTGAGATACCGGGCGAATACGACCTGGTCTACCTAGACCCTCCTTACATGTCCAAGCAGGGAGTCGCTGTGGACTATCTAAGTTTCTATCATTTTTTGGAGGGACTAGCACTCTACGACGAATGGGAAGGTCATATTGACTGGAGATCAAAGCATCGCCGTTTCAAGACACAGTCTAGCGAGTGGGGAGATAAGAACCGTATTCACCTCGCATTTGACCGGCTGTTCAGACGCTACCAGAACAGCATCATTGTGGTCTCATACAGGAGTGACGGCATCCCATCTGAGGCAGAACTTATATCGCTGCTCAAGCAATACAAGCGCCATGTGAGGGCCGAGCATTTCGGCCAGTATAAGTATGCCCTGTCAACTAACTCAGGTTCTGAAGAGATTCTCCTGATCGGGACATGAAACATGGTAGCTGACGACTTCTATAGGAATCTATTAGCCTGCTTCGATATGTTCAGCCAGAGTCTTGTTACAGAGGCGGGCGACTGGGCCATCAAGGGCTTCATTGATGTCTATCGGAACATCTACACCATCTCGGCAGACACCAAAAGTGATCAAGATTTCACCTTCTTGCTTCAAGAGAAATGGCGCCTCGCCAGCGACCGCACCGGAAGCGGCAATACGAAGAACATTGGCTCTGTCAGAAATATTGATGCCTTGGTGAGCGGCAACGGCACTTTTGCACCGCATGGGCGGCAGGTATTTGACGATTACTGGATGAACTATCTGACTGACGATATGGCGCGGGCAATTGATTCCGAAGTGCCGTACCGGAACATCGAGGAATATTGGCTGTGGCGTAACCGCACCGTTCCACAGCAATCATGACCGATGCAGGAGTCCTGCATCCTGCCAAGAAAGGGAGAGGGGCCGCCTGTGACTCATCCAGATGACAACCGTAAAGACTGGCTCTTTCGTCTGACGACTGTCGGGGCGTGGATTTTGCTTGCCGGCAGTATCGTTGGACTGTTGCTGGGCCTCTACTGGGTAGCGATCCCCGCCGCCATTGTTGCACTGGTGCTGATCTACGTCGGCGACCGAATGAAAGGTCTGGCCGGACGGGCGAAAGGGTAGACTGCTATGACACTCCCGACGACCGCTCTTGAAGCGCTCACCGCCGCCTTTGGCGACCGTTTGCTGTTCAACGAACCGCTGGCGCGTCACAACTCGGCACGCATCGGCGGTCCGGCAGATGTCTTCCTGACAGCCCGCTCGCTGGACGACCTGCGCCGGGCCGCCGCGCTGGCGTGGGTTCACCAGATGCCGTTCAAACTGCTGGGCGGCGGCTCTAACATCCTGATCTCTGATCGGGGGATTCGGGGGCTGGTGATCCACAACCAGACCAGCGAGATGCGGGTGGACGGCACAACCGTCACTGCCGACTCAGGGGTAGGAACGATCACACTGGCACGCCGTTGCATTGACGAAGGTCTAAGCGGCTTCGAATGGGCCATCGGGATACCGGGTACGCTGGGCGGGGCGGTCTATGGCAACGCCGGCGCACATGGCGGCGACATGGCCGGTTCACTGATCGAGGTACAGGTCATGACCCCTATCGGTGAGGCCGCCATGACGAGAGACGACCTCGCCTTTCAGTACCGCTCTTCGATCCTCAAACGTGAGGGACTGCCGTTTGTGATCTTGTCAGTTAAACTGGGCCTTGTGCCAGATGACCCAGCGGCCATCCGATCTCTGGCTGAGGAATATAACGCCGCCCGCAAGCGCACCCAGCCGCCCGGCGCGACGCTCGGCAGTATGTTCAAAAATCCGCCCGGTGATTACGCAGGCCGCCTGATCGAGGCCGCCGGCCTGAAGGGAACCCAGATCGGCGGGGCACAGATCAGCGACAAGCACGCCAACTTCTTCCTCAACACGGGCAATGCAACCGCCGCAGACATCAAGGCGCTGATCGATCTGGCCCGCGAACGGGTCATGGTTCAATTCGGGGTTGAGCTGGAATTGGAGATTGAATTGGTTGGAGAGTGGTCATCCGAAGAGCAGTAAGGAGGAACGAGATGTCTGTCAGGTCTTCTTTGGTTGTGTGCCTGTCAGCCTTGATGCTGGTCACCTTGGCCTGCGGCACTTCAACACCCACCCCGACACCTCCCCCCACACTGC
>DAOTYH010000087.1:0-5580 GCA_034435015.1 Anaerolineae bacterium
GTATCCCCACACAATCCAGATAGCTGGCCGCCCCGGCATCCCGCATCTGCGCAATGTACAGCCAGTCGTCACACCCTTCCGGTGCACACGCCCCCCAGTATCCGGTCGGGGCAGGTGCCGCCGAGATCACCATGACATTGGGGTTGGCCGCCTTGATGGCCTGATAGGCGGGAGCCAGCATATTGGTCACGTAGTTAGCCCCATTGATCTGTCCGGTCGGCCATTCCCGGTTGATGTTTGGCTCATTCCAGACCTCGATGGCATCCGGACCCAGCGCGGCCACACCCCCAAGGAAGGCACTGAAGCTGGTAAAGTCTATACTGCCGGGGTACTTGTTCTGGGCGGCAATGCTGAGCAATACCTTGAAACCTGCGCCGTGCCCGGCGGCAATTGCACCTGCGGCACTGCTGGGGTCCATCCCCGGCGTCCACGCGATCTGGAACTTGACCCAGTTCATGCCGGCATAGTGCATGAGTGAACCGTGCGAGATGAAGCCGGGTACCTGCCCGCCAATCTCAAGCGCACCGGTGACTTGTCCGCTGACGGGTGGTGCCGTTGCCGCCTGAGTTGCCGGGGGGGCTGTTGTTGCGCCAGGGTTGGTATTGCTGGGTCTGACTGTCGCCTGCGGCGTGTTTGGCAAGGGCGTCGGTGTGTCAGGCGGGATCACCCGCACGGCCACCATCCCCCGGTCAGAAACACGTCCGCCCACGATCTGCCCCTGTACGGTGTAATCACCCGGAGCATCAGCCCGCCAGACCAAAGGTGTCCCTATGCCGGTGCTCTGGCTCAGCACAGCGCCGCTGGCTCCACTGACTGTCCATTGCATAGCCAACTGACTGGGCACAGTAGAGGCATTATTGGCCTTGAACTCGTTGATGGCCGTCTCTAGGCCGGCATCATTTCCTTCCGACAATAGATCGTTAATCACCATCCCGCCGATGTTGTAGGCGGCGGCCATGTCCAGACGCGCACGGATGGTATTAGCCGTAACGATCCAGATGCGGCGCTGGCCGCCGTCAAGGGTATAGGTATAGGCCCCTGTGTTCTGATCAGCGGTCAGGTCTGCAACATTGCCGCTCAGGCCAAAGTTGAACTCAGTACCAAGCAGATAGGCATCAGGGCTGGCTGGCGCAGGCGAGCTTACTGTGACCGCCCCCAGCGGTGCCAACGCCTCATCGTAGCTGATCAGTGTGAGGTCTCCACCGGCATCCTGAACGCTGGAGGCAGACATTGCCAAGTAAACCTTGAATCGGCTGATCTCGCCGACCGCCCAGCCAAGCAGAGTGACAGCCGATCCGTTGACAGCATAATCAACAGGGTTATCACCTGCCTCAATGACTACTGCATCGGCTACAGCTCCAATAGCCTGCCAGTCATAGCCGCCGGTGTCCCAGTTCATGGCACTGCCGGAAGGGCGCGGCAAGATGACAATCAGCAACTTATTGTGCTGATGCAGGATGTCTGCCAGATCGGTGATAAAGGCGGTAAATGCCTCCCGCTCTGGAGGATTGACAAGGTAATCAATCGCTACACCATGATAGCCGCCGCTAACCGCAAGGTTTTTCAGGTCTTCGATGTGCAGAGCCAAGCCGGCCCGATCATAGAGCAATGTTCTGAGGTCAATCCCCTCTGCTGTGCGAATCACCGGCACAACTGCATAGCCCGCCCCTAGCTCCCAGCCGCCGATCAATGCCCCTTCCAGTACCCCATCACTGCGAAGGCTGATACCGGCTGGCATGATCAGGTTGAGTGTCGAGGCCCCTACAACGTCAAGTGTCTGACCTGCTTCAAGGGTTGTTCCGATCAGCGAAGCAGGCCGGCGGGTCTGAAAAAGGGCTACATTATCCGGCAGAGTGTTAGCCCGGAACACCCCAGCGGCCATATCTACGTGGCCCGGCACAAAGACCCACTGGCCAGCCTCCTTGTCCCAACGATAAAGGTCGAGAGTCTGGTAGGGAACGGCATCTGCCGGTAAAGGTATCTGGACGACAGCGTGACCCTCCCCCCGCGGCTCAAAGGTGTAAAGAGGGCTTCTGAGTTCCAAATAGGATGGCAGAGACCGCAGTGCCTGTTGATATTCTCTTCCTCCCTGCCCAGCCAGAAGGGCCTCACGGGAGATAGAGCCAGGGCAAACGCGCAGACGCCCTCCGCCCGACAGGGCAATCCCTACACCATCAGGAAGGGAGATAACCGGACTGCCCGCATTGAGTGTCTGGCATCCCCTGATCTGGTCAGCTAAGTTCAAAGGCGGCAGAAAGAACAGCCAGAAGCCAATCAGCAAGACGCCTAACACGACCAGCCCGGCGCACCCTGCCGCGAAGATGCGCCTGTCTAGGCCAAAAGGCCCTCTCAAACCAGCATCACCGCTACCAGTATCGTCGGATGGCGGCGCAGGCGGAAAAGAGGCTTCCTCAGCGAGGGGTGCTCGCCGCTGAGTCGCTTCATCCTTCGGAGATTTACGCCTCGGTAGGGTGTCGCCATCCTCCGGACGCCTTGGCCGGCGTGGCATCGTCTCTTCATTCGACATAAGTTCTCATCCTTGACTTAAGGCATGACCCTGTCAAGTGCCTCACAGGCCGGACAGCGGCCATCAGGACGGACAATGGCATAACCTGCCATAGGGTCATCATTACCCCAGTAAACGAAATCTACATTCCACACGATCATCAGGCGTACCTGCCTGCTCTGCATACTGAGCTGGGCCGCCTCGGCCAGCCATGCCGCCTGATCTTCAAGGGTGTTATCCGCCGCCCAGCTATAACGGTCTGGCACAGCTCCGTAGCCCTCCCCTGTCAGGTATCCCAACTCAGTGAAGCAAACCGGGCGGCCAAACGTTCCAGCATAAAGCTGGAGCATCCCGCCAAAATACCAGCTATAGTGGCCATAGCCGGGGTCGCCGGGATGGCCGGTCGAGGCCGAAGGGGGTGTAGCACCAGTATTATAGTGTGCCCCCACGCAATCAAGGTAACTAGCCGCGCCAGCCTGCGCCATCTGTTGCAAATACAGCCAGTCATCACATCCAAAGCCTTGCGCCGAGCAACCCCCTTCCCCATAAAATGCTCCAGTCGGGGCGAGCGCCCCAGAGATCACCATAATATTGGGGTTGATCTCTTTAATGGCGTTGAAAGCGGGGGCCAGCATCCCACGCACGTAACGCCCGCCGTCAATCTGGCCGCGCGGCCACTCAAAGTCCAGATTCTCTTCGTTCCACACCTCAATGGCATCCGGCCCATAGTAGGCCACACCCCGCAGGAAGTTAATGTAAGCATTTGTATCTATGCTGGTCGGATATTTATCCCGTCCTGTGATGCTGAGCAACACCTTGAACCCCATCTGGCGCCCCTGTCTAATCAACGCGCCAGCCTCACTGGGGGGCATCTCAGGTGTCCAAGCCAACTGATACTTTACCCACCTCATGCCTGCCTGCCGCATCAACTCAGGATGAACAATCTGATGATTGACCTGACCACCCAGCTCAAAGTTACCGACCGCCCCTGCCTGCACCACAGGCGGCGGCATACCCGCTGGCAGAGGAACAGGTGTCGGGAAATCAACAGGCAGTGTCGGGGCTCCTGCGACTACACCCCGCTGGCCAGGCACAAGTCCAGTGGCTGGATCATAGACGGCAACTTCGACTGTGCCAAATGGAGAGGGTTGTTGCCCTTCAAGCTCTGCGCTGACCACATACCTGCCACCCCTCCCCGGCACCCAAGCTAGTGGTGTCCCTAAAGCGATAGTTGTCGCGTTCAGTTCCGCTCCGCTGGCATCGCTGACTGTCCAGCGCAAGGTTAGGACAGTGCTCAAGGTTGACGGCAGTCTGGCCTTAAATGCCTCTACCGCCTCCAATGTATTCGGAGCATTGCCCTCAGCAAAGAGGTCTTCAACTACTATGCCGCCTACGTGGTAGCTGGCCGCCCATTCCAGCCGGTTGCGCAAAGCACCCGCTGTCATGATCCAGACATGATGTTCACCGTCTCCCGCATACACGGTGTAGGAATAGGTCTGGCTGGCTGGGTCCCATTCTATATGGGTCGCATCACCCTCCAGGCCAAAGGTTAATACCTCGCCGGGATGCCGCTCAACATCCTCGCCAGCTAAATCAATCAGACCAACCGGACCAAGGGGGCGCAAGGCATACTCATAGGGGATGGTTGTCATTTGCCCAGCCCATTCATCCACGCTGAGCGAGGAGAAGGCTATCGCCAGTTTTAGGCGCTCGACACGGCTGCATGCCCAGCGCATGAATTCGTCCGCCAGCCCGCCGGGGACATATTGCGCCGGATTGCCAGGGGGTGTCACGATGATCAAATCTGCATAGTCCGCAAGTCGTTGCAGATCGTAGATGCCCATATCCCAGCCGGCAGTCAGGGGTGACGGTGGAGGAACACGGACTCCCAGCAATTTACCTTCCTCGCCGGCAACCTGCGAGAGGTCATCCAGCAGGGCATAGAATGCTTCCGCATGAGCCGCATCAACTTCGCCACAGTCAAGGACAATGCCATTCAGATCGCGCTCACGAAGCAGAGAGGCTAATGCGCTCGCATGTGCCTGCCAGGCTGTTTCACTCCCCAGAATCCCGTTCAGCGATCCCCCCTCACTGATACGAACGGTGGACAGAACAGCGTAATAGCCGGGTAATTGCCCATCTTGCAGACTCGATTCGTACTGGAGCAAGCCATTAGCCCCAACCACAACATCTGGTATCAGCACCATGCTGAGCGCGCCGCTCTCAGCCTCACTGGGCGGTTGTTCTCCCTCCAGAAACGCACCGATCAGCGATGCACCTGCCACACTCCTGAACAGTGCGACAGGATCAGGGATTGGCTCAATAGACAGGGTATTGGCCTCCAGATTGACTTCCGCCGGAACAAAAACCCACTTCATACCTCCCTCATCCCAGCGATAAACGTCCAACGTGGGTTCCGGGATTGTAAAGTCTAGACGTACTATCCCTGTTCCATTGACGGCGATATGATAAAGAGGGCTGACCGGCTCCAGATAAGAGGGCAGAGCCAAACGAGCGGCCTGCCAGCGGGATGCGCCCCGCTCCCCGAAGACACGCTCCATTTCTGCTGAGGCAACCCGTATATGTGCTGTGCCTGTTCCCTCCAACCTGACAGACAGGATACTGTCCACTTGCAAAGACGGCTTTTGTACGTTCAGAACAGTACCGCGCATCACCGTCAGCCCAATTGCCAAGGCAATCCCCATCACACACACGAGCGCCACAATAGCCCGCGTCGGTGGAAGCCGAACCCCGTTGGGAGCGGAGAGAATCGCGCTCCAACCCTTGAAGGGCTGGACAGTCAATTCTTCCAAGGGTTGACACTCAGGATCGGGCGGCTCTTCAGGCATAGCTCACTGGTCGCCGGCGATTCCCTTTATGGCAGAACACCATGGAGGGCATCGCAGGCGGGGCAACCGCCTCCGGGACGGATGATGGCATAACCTGCCTGCGGGTCATTCCCCCATACCGTGAAGTCTACATTGAAGATGATCATCAGCCGCACCTTCCCGCTCTGCGACGCCAACACCGCCGCCTCCGCCAGCCACGCCGCCTGTTGCGCGACCGTCGTGTTC
>DAOTYH010000088.1:0-69351 GCA_034435015.1 Anaerolineae bacterium
GTATCCCCACACAATCCAGATAGCTGGCCGCCCCGGCATCCCGCATCTGCGCAATGTACAGCCAGTCGTCACACCCTTCCGGTGCACACGCCCCCCAGTATCCGGTCGGGGCAGGCGCACCAGAGATCACCATCACGTTAGGGTTGGCCGCCTTGATGGCCTGATAGGCAGGGGCCAGCATGTTGGTAACGTAGTTGGCCCCATTGATCTGGCCGGTCGGCCACTCCCGGTTGATGTTCATTTCATTCCAGACCTCGATGGCATCCGGACCCAGCGCGGCTACACCTGCAAGGAAATTGACATAGGCAGTGTAGTTGATCGAAGAAGGATGATCCGGCCCCGGAATGCTCAACAGCACCTTAAAGCCGAGCGAATGAGCCTGCTGAATTCGCCCTGCCACTGAGGATGGGCTGTCTCCCTCTCCCCACTTATGCTGGAACTTTACCCATGTCATTCCGGCATAACGCATCTGCTCCGGATGGCTTAACGAGTGAGTTTGTCCGCCCAGCTCGAAAGCCCCCGCCGCGATCAGGCCGCCCGACGGGACATTGGCGGGGCGGGGCGTAGGTGTCAGGCCGGGGGTAGCATTAGGGTCAGGAGTTGTTGTCAGGACAGCCGTAGGGGTCGGGGTGTCTCCCGGCACCGGCTGTCCTGCCACTTCCACCAATACCTGCCCGCGCTGACTTTCCCGTGCCTGTTCCCGGATTGCGGCGGCAATCATGTACTGCCCCGGCTCTGTAGCGGCCTGCCAGAGGTATTGGATCAGCGAAAGATCACCTGCTTCCTCACTCAAGCTGGCTCCTGATGAGGAGTGTACACGCCAGACGATCTCCAACCCTTCCGGCCCGCCTAAAGACTGCTGGCTGAGAAAGGAACTGATGCCATCCGCAAGGTTCACCGGCGCATCGGGATGGGCCAGCCCATATACTGCCACCGCGCCAAGACCATAATAACGTACCCAGCTTAGCTTGTTACTCAGATTCTGCGCTGAGCCGAGATACACCGTATGTAGCCGTCCGGCTTCATCATGGTAAGTCAGGTAACTCAACCCTAACGCATGGTCCGTACCGATGGACTCGATTGGGCCTGTTAAACGCAACGGCAATAGGCTACCCGGCGCCACAGGTACAGCAGGGTTGAGATAACCCGCGACTGCTTCGACTGTGCCAAACAGGGCCATCGCTTGATCGAATGAAATAGGCGTAGCTACACCCTCGGTGACATCAACACTCAGGCCGCTCACCCAAAGCCCCACTTTTGAGCGATCAACCATACCTACCAGCCTGCCGAGCGCCTCCTGCACCGGCCCATTCTCCAGATAAATTGTCGGGTCGTCGCCCGGCGCCAGCCAGATCAAGTCGGCATATTGACCCAAGCGGGCCGTGTCATCGCCTGAGAAAGCAGTATCACGCAGGACCACAGCCAATTGCTTGCCCTCTGCATGGAGTCTCTCAGCAAGAGCGGCTACAAAGTCGGCATAGCCGGGGCCGCTGTCAAAGTCGAGCGTTACGCCCTCACAGGAGGCCGCCAGCAAAGCAAGCTGTTCAACCATCTGTGCCTGCTGAGCCGGATCAGAATAGGCCGAAAATCCACCCTGCCGATTGACCACTACCGGCAATACGGTTGAGGCAGTTGCCGCAACAGGGGTTCCCGCCATGATGCCGTCTGGTCCTATTGAAACCCCTTCCGGCATTGCCAGACCATAGCGGGCGCCGAGATCAGGGCCGCCCGGACTGATGATGATGCCGACAGCAGGAGTTTGAGGCTCGTGATGAACAGCCATGACACTCATCTGGGAGTCATCGGGGGCAAAGGTAATAACCTGCCGCGCCGAATCTAGATGACTAGGTACAAATATCCATTGGCCTTGCTGTTTATCCCAACGATATAGGTCAACCAGCGCCAATGGCTCTGCGTTGTTGGGAACTGCCATCTCGGCTGTAATCCGACCCTCCCCACGGGCTTGGATCACATAGATCGGGCTGAGGGGGGTCAGGTAATCCGGCAATACCGCCCGTGCCGTGATCCATTCTCTACCCGCCTGATCAGCAAGAAAGGCCTCACGAGGCACACTGTCAATCCGCACCTGCATAGTGCCGGCAGGGTCTGCCAGCACAACCGCGATCCCGTCAGGGTGAACCCATGCCGGCGTAGTTGCATCGAGGGTGATATACCCGCCTCCCCTTGCCGGAAGGACGGTCAGCAGTACCACAACGAGCGCAACGATCAGTACGAGACTGCCGCCAACCGCGGCCCAAAGCCATCGTGGAAGACGTTTGATTGTGGATTGAGCTTTAGAAAACAAGCTGGTCATCTGTGATCCCATAAGCAACAAAAAGGCGGCCCAAGTGAACATGCCGCCCCATTGCCCATTTCGTACCGGATACTCTTGGTAGCGCATTCTACCGTGCCGCTAGCGAATGTGCAATAATCAGCGGCGCGGTAAAATCCACCGATAGATCGGCTCTGCCAACAAGCTATACAGGAAACAGCATGTCTGAGCAAGAAAATCCCACTATCTGCGATTACGAAGGTTCAACTTACCGAACCGACTTCTGGGAGGGCAAGGGGCGCGAGTATGAAGATCGGGTTGAACGCATTGCCATTCGCCGTCTGCTTCCCCCAAGCGGCGGCCGAATTATGGAGGTGGGAGCAGGATTTGGCCGGCTTGCCCCCCTGTATGCCGGATACAGGCAGGTTGTGCTGTTAGATTATTCCCGCTCGCAACTGGAGTTTGCACGCCAGCAATATGGCGACGAGCGGTTTCTCTACGTAGCGGCTAACGTCTATCAGATGCCCTTCGCGCCGAGAGTCTTTGACCGGGTCATCATGGTGCGGGTTTTACATCACATGCAGGACCCGCTTGCCGCCCTCCAGTCTGTCCGTCGGACAATGCAACAGGGCGGGACTTTCGTTTTAGAGTTTGCCAACAAGCGCAACCTAAAAGCCATCATCCGATGGTTGCTGCGACGCCAGACATGGAATCCGTTTGAGCAACAACCTGTCGAGTTCGCCGAACTTAACTACGACTTCCACCCCCGCTATGTGCGTGAGACATTGCTGACAGCAGGGTTTCAGCCCGGACGCACATTGGCAGTCTCATACTTCCGGCTTGGACTGCTTAAGCGGATCGTACCGCCCGCTATCTTGAGCACCTTTGACTCGTTACTCCAACCGACGGGCAATCTATTCCAATTCTCACCCAGCGTCTTTTTGCGCAGTGAGGCGATTGGCGCAGACGACCCCGTGCCTCCGGGAGCATTCTGGCGTTGCCCCCTATGCGGCTCTTACAGCCTAGACGAAGCCCTCGACAGCTTGATATGCAGGGGATGTAACAGAAAGTGGGCCAAGCGGCAAGGTATCTACGATTTTAAAGAACCGGCAGGGGAATAGACACAAGGTATATAAGAAAGGGCGCCCTTACCTAGTGGGACGCCCTTTCCTTAACTGTGCTTGTTCAGTTGGACTGGGAAGGCTATTGAGCTGTCTCTGGGATCATGCCCTCTAAGATACGCTCAAGCGCCATGGTATGGCTACAGATCGCCCGTTTTTGGAAGAAGTCGCAATCGCAGGACCAGCGCCCTTGCTCAAAACGGACGGTGTGAGGGTTGTTGTCACCGTCAAAGGTTACCGAAAATTGATTAAATCGTATCCGATCGCGCTCCTCCGCGTAACGCTTGGCTTTCTCGATCTTGCCAATCATCCCGTAGTCCATCCTGTGTGCCTCCTTTGTGGCCTTTCTTCACTTCCCGATAACAAGAAGCAAAACACGCAGGTTTCCACCCTGCGTGTTCATCACGCCCAAAAGTATACTCCCCCCGCCTTTGCGTTTAGCCCATTCATATTGGCAAGTATAAGATAAAACGCCCTGTGGAGTCAATTATCATTTGGCCTACCCTGGCCTGCGACTTCCCTACGGTTTTTAGACCGCCTGACGGCATAGGGCTGATCTTGCGCCTCACAGCAGAGCTTCAGAGATGATGCTATAATCGCATTAGCGTCTGAGCTAGGGGAGAAGGCAACCTTGTTTGATCAGATACTAGACCTTGTCGGTCAGCCGCCCGGCAGCTTAGTGTATCATTTCATCATCCTATTCGCAGTGGAGGCCGCGCTGGCGATCAGCTTCGGGCAATGGATGCGCGAGCGCGATCAGGGCACAGGCCGCCTGACCATTGCTATTGTCGTCATTCTGCTTGCTCGAACCCTCATCCTGATTGCCTCGCTCCTTGCTTGGCGGGGCTTCCTTCCGCGTAATGTCTTACTGCCTCCTGTGGAGCGCGTTGTTGATACCATCACTGTTCTGGGGCTGGCATGGGCATTTATCACGATGGATGACCCTGCCCTGTTGCAACGCAACTTCCTTCCGGACATGCTGGCCGCCTTTGCCTTGGGAATTGCGGGGATCGGCTTCATTGGCAGTTATTACTACTGGTCAACCGCCGCCGCCAGCGGACAACTTTTCAATGGCCTATGGCTGGACAGGGCTTGGAGCATAGCTCAGATCGGGCTGACAGTCATCGCCCTGCTCTGGATGCTGACGCGTATCCGGTATATCTACGACCCATTCTTGAAATCCATCATGCTGATCATCCTTGGAGGCGCCGCCGGCCTGCATCTTGTTGACCCCGTGCTTGGAGACGTTGCGGCGGCCATGCGCGTAGGCCAGATTATGGTAATGCCCATGCTGGCGGCAGTTGCGTACCGGCATGTAGTTGAACAGCTACTCCACTGGGATGAATTCGAACCAAGCCGCTCCCCCGAAGCTGTGTCTGCCCCAATAGCTGTCGCTCCCCAGCCCCAGCCTGCCGAAACTATTACGCCGCCGCCTGAGTCACTGGCTGAGACTGTCCCCCTGCAGCCCTCCACTCAGAAGCCCGCCGAAGAAACTCCCCGCCTTGATTTGTTGGAAGTCGTTGAAGCCATCGGCGGGCTACTGAGCACACTCGACGAGGGGCAGGTCGTCCGAGAAGCCGCACGGGCAGTGGCCGTCGCTCTGCGGGCCGACATCTGTGTGATTGCCATTGTGGATGAGGAAACCCAGCAGGCGGGGATCGTCGGCGGCTACGATAATATCTCTCAGGTGTATCTCAAGCAGGCCGTTTTGGAGCTTTCGGACCACCCCACTATTGTCAATGCGCTGGGGCGGCTCCGCCAGATGCGCCTGACCACGCAACGCAACTCCCGCGAACTCCGAGACTTGTACGATAGATTGTCCATCACGCATCTGGGGCCAGCCTATTTACAACCGCTGGTCAACGAAGATGAGCGAATTGGCGTTTTGATCGTGTGTACGCCGTACTCTGGACGAGCGCTCGATAATGATGAGCGCAACTTGCTGGATCGGCTCGGCCCGCTGGTGACAGCGGCGTTGCTCAACGCCGAGTCGTATGGGAAGCTGGCAGAACACAGCGAGGATGCAACCAGTGAGGCCGCGGCTAAAGTAGCCGCACTGACTGATGACCTGACAGCTAAGATGGCCGAGCTGAATCAGGCCCAGCGCCAGATCAGCGAGATGAAGGCCTACATCCGCGATATCCACCGTCAACTGGATGAGCTTCCTAGACAGCAGGAATTGCTTCGCGAGCAAAATGAAGCACTCACAACTGAGATTGAACACCTGCGCCGCGATGCGGAACTGGCCGAGCAGTTGCGTCACGAGAATGAGATGCTCAAGCAGATCCTGCAACAGAAGGAGGCGAGCCTCCAAATCATTGAGAAGGAGCTTGAGCAATTACGCCAGAAGTCATCAGGCAATGCCCTGTTAGCCAATCAGGCTGACAGCTATTTTCTTCAGCGTCAACTTGAAGAGGCGAGAGTAGCCGCTCAGACCGAGATCGCCTCCCTGCGGGCACGTCTCGCCCAGGCGTCTATCAGCCAGCAGGAGGTTGCTTTCCTGCAAGAACAACTGGCACTCAAGGCCCGTGAGACGATCAGTCTACAGGCCCGCCTGACAGAAGCACAAGCAGTGGCGGAAGCCCTCCGCGAGCAGATCAACAATCGTACCGGCAATCCAAGAGAACTAGAGGCTCTACAGGCACGTGTAGCCGCGCAGGCGGCTGAACTAGCGGCACTCAAGGCTGAGTTAGCCGAAGCTCAAGCCAGCGCCAATCTAGCACCAGAGGCTGTGCATGCCACTCAGGCAATGGAGCAAATTGACCGGGAGGCCATGATACAGCTTGAGGCTCAACTGGCCGAACGGGCGGCCCTGATCGAGGCGCTGGAAGCCCAATTGGCTGAGAAGACACGTGCCATTGTCGAACTCAAATCACATATGGCCGAGGTAGACATCTCGCTCCGCAACATGGAGAAGCAACTCTCCTACAAGACTGAGGAGGTCGCCGCCTTGCAGGCCAGCCTAGCTGAGGCGCACGCCCAAGCCCAGCAACGCATCAGGGCACTGGAGGCCAGCTTACCATCAACCAAGCGGGAGGTCACCGAAGTGGACCGGGCCCGCATCGAAGCACTGGAAGCGCAACTGGCCGAGAAGGCCGCCGCCATCCAGCTCCTAGAGCGACAGCTTCAGGAAACCAGCCAGTCTATGGCCATGCTTGAGCAACAACTAAGCGCCACGAATCAGGCTGTGGATGCGGCTATTTCTGAGGCACGCCAGATCGACTCTTCAGACGAAGTGATTGCCTCGATTGCTCAAGAGCTTCGTACCCCTATGAGTTCAATCATGGGCTACACAGAACTGCTTCTGCGCGAGTCGGTTGGTATCCTTGGCTCGTTGCAACGCAAGTTCCTCCAGCGTGTGAAGGCCAACACGGAGCGGATGGGGGCACTGCTTGATGACTTGATCCGTATCACGGCGCTGGATACAGGCCGTCTGCAACTTGAGCCTGAAAAGGTCGAGGTGATCTACGCCGTTGAAGAAGTGATCATGACTGTCGCCAACCAGTACCGTGAAAAGGGACTGACATTGCGCCTTGCTCTGCCGGAGGAACTTCCCCCCATCACAGCCGACCGGGACGCTCTCTCGCAGGTTATCGGGCATTTACTTTCCAATGCGGCGCTGGCATCACCGGTGGGGGGCGAGGTTCAGCTACTGGTAGACACACGTGAAGATCGGCTTCCTTTTCCTGACGGCGAAAGAGAAACAGCCTGCCTCTATATTGAGGTAGAGGACTCTGGCTCCGGCGTGGCTGTAGAGGACTATGATCGTGTCTTTATGCGCAAGTATCGGGCTGACAATCCGCTGATCGAGGGGCTGGGAGATACAGGGGTCAGCCTCTCGTTAGCCAAAGCACTGGTAGATGCTCATGGAGGCCGCATCTGGCTAACCAGCCAGAAGGATGTCGGCACGACTTTTCATGTCCTGTTGCCGCTTGAGCCAAACCGGCAGGGAGGTGCTATGTGAGACCTGGTCTGAAACAGCAAGCCCTAGCCGGATTTGTCGCCCTGCTGGTTGTCACGGGCACCCTGATCGGCGGGGTCATACTGGCCTTCGGCGACAACCCCTCTGCCGGGCAGGAGACCGGAAGAAGTGCACCGACCGCTACTCCTTACCGCATCCCCACCCTGCCGCCGGCCAGCCCGGAGGCCACCGCCACCCGCTCCCCCGAAGATACTCCTGCCGTCACGGTAGTCATCATTCCGACCAGTACGCCTGTGACGCAACCTGCCCTTCCCTCCCCAGCAACGGCTCAGACCACACAGCCCTGCTCCCCCCAAACAGGCTGGGTACCTTATATCGTCCAACCGGGAGACACGTTGTTCCAAATCGGCCTGCGTTACGGCCTGACGGTAGATGCCCTCATGCGGGGGGGATGTCTCACCTCGACACAATTGACCGCCGGTGAACTTATCCTTGTCCCCAACACGCAACCGCGGGCCTCCTCCACCCCTCTTCCTACACAACCCACCCATCCAACTCTGACTGTGCCTCCCGGCTCTCCAACCATTACACCTTCCGCTACTTTTGAGCCTTTCCCAACCAGTACCCAGACGTCCACTGACGGGGCTTGCACCAACCTCAACTCAACCATCACTTCTCCCCAGGTAGGGGAGGTTTTAAGCGGAATAGTCCGCTTCTACGGTACAGCCAGAGCGCGTGATTTTGCCTTCTACAAGCTTGAGATTCGGCAAGAAGGGGCTTCCACGCCGGCAGACTTTGTCACCTTCTACACAGGTTACCAGCAGGTTGTAGAGGGTTTGCTGGCCGAATTGGATACCCGCCTGTGGCCCAACGGCGAATACTGGATCAGGCTGGTCGTAGTAGACACAACAGGCAACTACCCTGAACGGTGCTCCAACCTGTATATCCTAAGCAACTAGCAGGCTAAGTCGAGCTGTACTGGTTAAGCCGCTACAGGTAGCCATGATCGCGGAACCAGTTGATGGTATCTTGCACGGTCTCTTCAAAAGGCCGGGGGGTGAATCCAAAAGTCCGTTGACCCTTCTCAGAGTTGAGAGACTGAAAATACCCAAGGGCAAAGGTCAGCTCCGGCACAGGCAGGCGGATTACCCGGCCAAGCCGCATGAGGCGGTCGGCAAGATGAACATCAAGAACCCAAGCGGGAGGTCTGACTCCAATAATTTCAGCCGCGCGGCGAAGCGCATCATTCAGCTTCATGTTATGCCCCCCGATGATATACCGCTCACCCGGGTTGCCCTGAGTGACGCCCCGCACATGTGCCAGAGCGACATCGCGTACATCTACAATGTTTGTCGGCACGTCTACACTGACCGGGAAACGCCTTCGTGCTAGATCAAGGAGTAACCGCCCTGTAGTAGGCTTCAGATCGCCAGGGCCAAAGACAGCCGCCGGACACAAGATCAAGGCGGGCAGTCCCTCTAGAACCGCACGCAACACCTCATATTCCATGATCAGCTTACTTTCAAAGTAGGCATTCTTGACAGAACCCGGCACATACCAGTCTCGTTCGTCGGCCAAGCGGCTCGATCCAGCAGGGGGAAACCCAATGGTCGTCAATGAGCTGGTATAGATCATCCGTCTGACGCCAGCTTGACGGGCGGCCTCCAGCACCACACGTATTTGCTCCGCGGCTTGCTGTACAGCACGCTGGATGTTGCGCTCGCGGTAAGCATAATAGCCTGCCGCATGAAACAGTACTTCACAGCCTTCCAGGGCGGCCTTTAGACCATCACCATTCGTTAGATCACCATCGTGCCAGGTGATAGGAACATCCCCGACCGCACCTACAGCGCCCGGACGCCGGCGCAGGCCATGAACCTCGAATCCAGCCTCATAAGCCGTGCGGGCGATATGTCCTCCTATAAAGCCGGTTGCACCAAGAACCAGCGCACGCATCAGAACTCCTCCCGGTTCGCAAAGGGTAAACACGCAAAACGCCCCATGCAAAACCATGGGGCGCTGCGTCTATCTTACCAGATTGGGCAGGCCGTTAGTTCGCAGTATCTGACGTGCCGCCGCCCTCACCCAAGAAAATGTTCTCGAGGCGGGGAGCATAGGCTCCGTTGGGCTTCTGAACATACGAGAGCCTGACAAGATACTTCGGGGCCTCGCTCTTGCGGGTCTTACCGACGGTCTTCTTAGCGCCCTTCTTTTCTCCAGCCATTGCTAAATCTTTCTCTCCTTAACGTCAAACTATGTGTCACTACTGAGGAGGTGTCGCCTCAGCAGCGCTCTGGAAAAGTGCATTGAGCGTGCCCATCGCATCAGCGCGTGGATCAAGAGCGACCGGCAACAACTGCGGCACAGCCACGTTATAGAAGTTAATGATGTAATCCAGCGATACCGGGTCGGTGATCACATCGCTGACTTGATTGTCCAACGCACTTCGTAGCGCCAGATCAATGATCGCGCCCGTCTCGGTCGCATACTTCAGCACCAGTGCATCCTGACGGCTCATGGCTAAGGTAATTATATCAGGTACAGGCACTGAGGGGATAGGAGTCGGAGTGGGTTGCCCCTCAACCTGCTGAGCGCTGGGAGTCGGTGTAGGTGCTTGGGGAGCAACGGTGACCACAATAGGCTGTTCCAGATCGGTAATTGGCCATGTGCCAACGCGCACCACAATAGCGTTGTCAATCACCAGTTGCGTTGTCTGCCGGGCAATCTGACCTTGAGACGGCCCTTCGTTCGGTATGATCAGCGTCGTGTTGCCCAATAGGCCTGTCTCTTCACGGCCCACAGTATATTCAAGGGTGGACAGTTGTTGCGTCTCAGGATCAATGACAAACAGGATGCCACGATTAGGCAACATGGTCTGGAAGTCCTGATCAACATCCACAAAACGGAAGGACATCATGATGTCCACGTGATCACCCGCACGCAGGGCGTAACCCACCGAGTTCAGGCGCGTGATTGGTATTGAAACAGCTACCATACCGGAGGGGATCAACAGAGCCGCGTCAGACCCGACATTGGCTAGGCTGGTCGGCTGGTCACCGGGGGTGATCATGAAGTCCATAACCGGCTGGCCGTTGAGGATGTCTACACGAGCAATACGACCCTCTACCTGTTCCAGTCCCCCATTCTCCAGAAGCAACGCGCCCGCTGGAGGAGGAGCCTGAACCAGAATTGGCCAGGCCATGGTGGTAACATCCTGAGCAGACAAACGTGCCCCACGGGGGATGTCTCTAGCGGCAACAATGATGTTAATCACCGGCGGCGGGGTAGGGGGGGCCTCAGTAGGTTGCTGACCCACAGCCGGTCCTCCTCCACCTCCGAGACCCTGCAACGCAAAGACCGCCACTATGACAATGACAAGCACGACCACGATCAGCAAGATCAGCACGATACCTGTTCTGCGGCCACGACCAGCACTCATAGCAATCTCTCCTGATGCTGTTAAACAGGGGTAGATGAGCCGGCTCTTTGTCAACCGCTCAAAATCTGAAACACGACCCGGCGGGCCTCAGCCCAACCCTCTGTGGCTAATTATACGCTATTGCAAAATGCAGGCAAATCGGCCAGCACAAGGGCCTGTGAGAGGACAATTTCCGCTATCAGCAAGTCTCACCCAGTAAAGGGTGGCTCCTAGTGCTCCTAGTGGGAGCAGAGCCACCCCTTTTGTTCTCCTTTCAATACTGTGCGATCAGCGCGTGACAGGTATCAGCGGCTCTTCGCGCACTGGGTGAGTATGGCGCGTGTAATCAGGCAACAGAATGGGAGCCGGACGTCCTCCCTCCAGCCCCGCCTGCTGACGGGCCGCTTTCCAGTCGTGCAGATGGTTGATGGTCAGCTCGCCATAGCCAGAACGGAGCGCATACTCCGCCGCCGAGTGCCCTGCCCGCCTGCCGAAAACCACCACATCCAGCAGTGAGTTGCCCATCAGGCGATTTGTGCCATGTACCCCGCCGGATGCCTCCCCTGCCACAAACAGGCCAGGGATACCAGTCATACAGTTCGCATCAATGGCTATGCCGCCATTCTGATAGTGCAGGGTAGGGTAGACCAGAATTGGCTGGCGGGTCATATCAATGCCAAACCGTCTGAACTGGCGTACCATAGCTGGAAGCGCCTTCTCAATCGTTCCCGGCCCCCGGATCAGGTCAATGAGCGGCGAATCCAGCCAAACACCCGGCTGGCCGGTTGGTGTGATGATCCCGTTTCCTCGCTCCCTGCACTCACGGATGATAGCGGCAGACTCCACATCTCGCGTTTCGAGGGGATAGACGAATTGCTCACCATGGATATTGCACAACTGTGCCCCGATACCACGCACCTTCTCGGTGACGAGCTGGCCCAGAATCTGCTCAGGGTAAGCCGCCCCCGTGGGGTGATACTGCATCGTATGAAGGAAGGCCAACCGCGCCCCAACACGGTAGGCCAACACCAGCCCGTCCGCTGTTGCCCCATAATGATTAGTCGTTGCAAAGCCCTGATAATGCAGTCGGCCACTGCCGCCGGTAGCAATGACCACAGCTCTCGCCTGTACAACACGATACTCGCGCGTTTCGAGGTCAAGCAAGATAGCCCCCGTCACATTGCCTTTGCCGTCCGTGAGCAGCTCAATAACCGGGTTGAACTCCAATACTTGGATGCGGTCACTGCGGCTACGGACTTCGTCGCGCAGAACGCGCATGATCTCCGCGCCGGTATAGTCACGGGCTGAGTGCATCCGCTTGCGTGATGTTCCCCCGCCATGTGCTGTGCTCATCGTGCCGTCGGGGCGCTTGTCAAACATCACCCCAAGCTGTTCGAGCCAAGCAATGACTTCGGGAGCATCCATGACCAGCGCTTCAACCAGATCAGGGGCATTGTCGAAGTGTCCCCCGCCCATGACATCCAGATAGTGGATGGCGGGTGAGTCATTGGGCTGGCTGGCGGCCTGAATGCCGCCCTGCGCCATCATCGTGTTGGCATCACCAAAACGCAATTTAGTGACCAGCAGGACATGAGCACCATTCTCTTCAGCCAGCAGGGCCGCGCTGGCCCCAGCCCCGCCCCCGCCGACCACAAGCACGTCGCAGATGAAATCAGGCTCACCAGGCACAAAGACCGCCGGGTCTAAGTGTGCCGGGCCTTCTATTACGTCGGCCAACTCGTGGGGCATCCGGTCGCCGGCATTGACGCCCAGCCGGATTGGACGTGCCATCTCCTCAATGTAATCGGGGTGAAAACACCTTAATACCTCATCACGCTCGTCGGGAGTCATACGCGGGAAGGTCTGGCTCAGACGGGCTTGGCGGGTCGCCTCAACCTTAGCAATCGAGGCGAGCATTTCCTCAGTGTAAGACATGGTTTGCTTCCTCCGCTTTGTAGCAGTGAGCTATCAGCGTGCTGGTCACTTATTCAGGTTCAATATCACGCGAGTTATATAACTGTTGCAGGCTGGCCCTATCCATCGCCTTAAGAGAGGCAATCTTGGCATTGAAATCGCCTCGCCTGATCTCCTCAATTCGTTGCTCCAAATGAGCTGATCGGGGAGCCAAATAGCGTCCGTACAGGCGCCGGGATAGGAGGGCCACGTTGTACTGCGTCTCCTCGACCGGACAGCGGGCAGAACATAGCCCGCACGCAATGCAGTCAAACGATATGTCAGCGACAGCCGCAATATCTCCCCGCATGGCGGCGGCCATGTAGGCCCGCACGTCAATCTCTTGAGGGCAGGCCTTCGAGCATGTTCCGCAGGCCAGGCAACGCAGTATCTCAGGATAAAGCGTGAAGAGGGTTGCCGCCGTCGGCTCCAGCTCGCTCAGCCGGTAATCTGCACGCCGCGCTGGGAAGAAGGGTATCTGGGCCAGGTACATATTTGGCACTACAACTGTCTGGCAGGCCAGCGCAAAGTGCAGTGTTGGGTCGCCCTTGATCCGATAGACAGTGGCACACGCCCCACAGAAACCGCTACGGCAACCCACCCCGCGCGTCAGTGTATAACCCGCATACTCAAGCGCCTTGATGATGGTCAGCGTGGGGGGAACTTCCACCCGCTGACCCATAATGTAGATCGGAATGGTTTGATCGGTCACAATTCCATCTCCCAAACCGTAATGATGATGACGCCCATACTCACTGGGCCTCGAATTTCACTTACGCTGTACCTCTCCCAGCGTCACAAGTTCATCCCGCTGGAAAGTCGCTACAGGCAATGGCTCATGTATGTCACGCCCTGCCACATAATTGAAAATCCCCTGCGTCTGGCGGGCTACCGCCTGAAAGAGCGTGTCAACAGGCAGGTGAGCCGGGCAGGCACTGGTGCACAAGCCACACCCTACACATGAGGTAGTGACATGGCTAAGGCGCGTCAGTTGAAACGTGATCGTATCGCCGGGCAGGCGAGCCGCCCCTTTGCGTTTGGCCCAGCCCATATAGCGGCGCGGCTCATGGGCAAAGGTGCTGGTACGGAATAAGCACTCCTTGCAATAACAGATCGGGCAGGCCACCGTACAGTTGTGGCAACGCTGGCACAGCTCAAACTCCTCAATCAAGCCGGGGGTGCCATCCTCACGGGGGCGCATCTGGACAGCTACTGCGTCCAGCTCAGCCTCTCGTCTTGCATGCCGGGCCGCGACCAAGCCCTCTACTGCCTGCCGGTGCGAAGCGGTATCCGCGCCGTCGGTCAGGCCCAGCGGCCCCAGCAGTGACTCGTCCGCCAGTTCAAGCAGTATAGCCTGCCGGCTGTCCACCCCAATCGTATGCAGGCTGATGTCAGCATTCCAGGCAACAGGAGTCTCACAAATGGTACAGGCATGACGGAAAGGCAGGTCGCCGGGCGCATCGGGGCTGGCGGCTTGCGCGGCTTCCAGCACAGCGGCTGTGTAGCTGTCTGGATGACCACCCGCAGACTTCAGATCGGTCACCTCATAAGTGCCCACGCAATCCACGCCGATTGTCAGTAGTTGATCGTAACGTACCTGCCGGAGCTTGGAAAGTTCAACCGTAGCTCGTAACTCACATGGACGCATGACGACCGCAATGCGAGGCAGTGCCGTAGCAGGCCGTCCATTAGATGTATCTACAGGGCGTTCAGTGACCAGCGAGATCATTCGGGCACCGCTGATCGGGATGACCGGCAGGAGGGGATTGGCCAGCTCCATGTGAGCAGGATCAGTTACCAGTGCAGGCTGAACGGATCGCCCATCGTGAGTTTCGAGCGGCACCAGCACAGCTTCGACCAGCCCTTCACTGAGCAGACGCGCCAAGAAGCGGCGGATCGTATCCAGCGTCCCTTGTTCAGCAACCGGCAGGTTAGCAAAAACACTCATAAGCGGCTCTCCCTGTTGAGGCAGGGATCATTGCCCTGCCCCCAGACCATACTACATCCACGGCAACGACTCCCCCGCACTACGGCCGGGGGTATAACGCATGCGAGTTTGTATCTGACGACCCAGTACATAGCTGATGGCACACAGAGGGATGTCCTCCGGGCAATGGGTATGACACATCCCACAGTTAGAGCAACTGATCATTCGTGTGCTCTGGGTGACAAAGGCACTAATAAAGGCCTGCTTACCCTGCGTAAAGGCATCCTTCAAGTCTTCTGAACAGACAGGACAAGCTTCCACACAGTTGCCGCACAAGGTACACTTGCTCATATACCCCATGATGACGCCCATATGCCCGTCACTCAGCCCCAGCTCGTCCAGCCTCCGGCTGGCGGCCTGCTGACGCCTCGTCACAAGATGCCCCATCATGACTTCACGCTCAACCATTTCGCGCTCAGTGGCCTCACGGGCGGTAACTTTATGCAGTTTGAAGCGAACATCCTCCCGCTCGTTGGCAAGGATAAGAATCTGCTTGCTGGTATCTACCCCGATCAGACCAATCAGGATGTCCGCCGCCGCGTAGTCAGCCGCCGGACGATCGCAGAGCTGACAGGCCAGACGATAGTTCTCAGGCTCAATGCGGCCTGCCTGAGCCAACCGCAGTGCCTCGCGCATCAACCAGTGAGGATCGTCGGGATGGGTGGTCTCAGCCTCGCGGTAGTAGTTGAGTGTGTAAGTCGAAGCGCAGTCCAGACCGATGATTACCAGCCTGTTCAGGTCAAATTGATCCCGCTTAGCCATCTCGATCACCGCTCGCACCTCACATGGGCGCAGTACCGCCGCAAAACTGACATGGGGTTCAAGTTCCATCGCCTGCCTGAGCGCAATGGCGGCATTCTCCAGCATGATCGGCTGGAGGGGATCAGCCCTAGAGAGATCGGCGGCATCACGAATGGGCCGGAAGCGGAGGCCATCCCCCTCCGCCGGCTCTACCGGCGCAAAAAAGCGCTCTGCCACACCGCCCTCTAGAAGGGCTTTCAGGAAAGTATTTAGCGCTGTTGCGGGATTGTTGTCCTCAACCTCGATCACACGTCCAATCAACATGTTCCCCTCCCTTTAATTCATCTCGCCGGATCAGGGGTATCTCCGGCGGCTGGGCAAGAACGTGTGTTATACAGACCATTCCTCACGCATAGGTGTAGGGCCTTTGGCACGCAGGAACTCTGTCATCTCAGCCACGGTATCAGCGAAGAGACGCCCCTCGCTGGCACTGATCCAGCGCAACCAGACCCGTTCCGAGTCAAAGCCGGTCTGCTCTAGAATCTTTAGGAGTGTGGCGACACGCCGCCGTGCCTTGAAATTACCTTCCTGATAATGGCAGTCACCGGGATGACAGCCGCCGATCAGGACCCCATCAGCCCCGTCAGCCAGCGCCTTAATGACATACATGGGATCAACAGCACCGCTACACATCACGCGCACAATACGCACATTGGGGGGGTACTGTATCCGCGAAGTGCCGGCGAGGTCAGCCGCTGTATAGGTACACCAGTTGCACAGAAAAGCAACGATGCGTGGTTCAAAGTCCGAGTTGTTATCTGCCATATTATCCGTTTCCCTGTCTTGTAGCCGGGCGCTGATTGATCTCCCTCAGCCCAGGGCCGCGTCTAACATGCTGAGGATGCCGCGTGCCTCATACAGAGCCTGTCCCGCCGCGCCGTTCGGGCAGGTAGCCGCACAGGTCCCGCAACCCACACACAACAGCGGATCAACCTGGGCCACGCCGCGTTCCACATCAAGGGTGCGGGCATCTACTGGGCATACCTCAATGCATAAACCACAGCCACTGCAAATGCGCTCATCCACCGTCGCCAGCATAGCAGGAGACTGAAGCCCCCGACGCAGGAATAATGCCGCCCGCAGACCAGCGCCAGCGCCCTGCTCAATGGTCTCCTCAAGAGTAGCCGGGCCGCCGGCCAAGCCCGCTAGATACAGGCCGGGATAAGGCAAATCCATCAACTGGGATTTCACATTGACCGGCCTGAAGAAGCCGTCTTCGTCGAGCGGCACATTAAGCATCCGCGCCAGTTCAGACGTATCGGGATGAGGAACTATCCCGCTGCTGAGCACCAGCAGGTCAGCATCAAGCGTCACATCCTCATCTAAAACATCATCGTGCACGACTACCTTTTGCCCCTCAACACGAGGAGGTTTATCGGGCGTGTAGCGCAGGAACAGTACTCCATGACGGCGTGCTTCACTGTAGAGTTCCTCACTGAAGCCTGGGGTCACAATATCGCGGAATACTATCGTAACATGTGTCTGAGGGGCGATTTGTTTGACAGTTACAGCATTTCTAAGGGCGTCTGCACAGCACGTCTTGGAGCAATAAGGATGATCAGCGTCGCGCGTGCCTGCACACTGGATCATCACAATCGAAGAGGGGACGCCGCCTTCTGCTTTCCAGTTGGAGATGTAGCGGTTCAGATCGGGCTGTAACACAACCCCGCTGTCATTGATCCCGAAACCAACAGGCTCATGGTGTGCCGCCCCAGTTGCGACCACCAAGGCCCCATGAGCAATTGAGCGTTCACCCTCCGGGGTGTTCAGTGTCGTGATTAGGTGTCCCGGTCTTCGCTGAAACGCAGTGACAGAGCTGTGCAGGTGGACAGTGACGAGCGGATCAGTCTCAACGCGGGCAATGAGATCGGATAACCAGTCAGGAAGACCGCCCTCCCACTTCCCACCTAGCCGGTCATGCCGTTCAACTAGATGGGTCGGAAATCCCAGCCCGCTCAACGTACTGGCCGCCATCAATCCGGCCACACCTCCGCCCAGCACCAGCGCGCGCGGCTCCGGCTTCTGAACATGCACGGGAAGCGGGAAGACCCAGCGGGCCTGCTCAACCGCCATGCCGATCAACCCAAGAGCTTTTTGGTTGGCGAGTGCAGGCCAGATCAGATGGGCAAAGGCATCTGCCGCGCCCAACGCTACCGTCGTGACCGGCACGCCTGCTACATGAGCAGGATAATGACCATTCCGACGGGCACTCCTGCCCCCAATGATCACCTGGCTCAGATGATGCTCAGCAACCGCCGCATGCAGGCTTTCTTCCTCCACACTCAGGCCGACATGAACAACATCCGCCAGATGTCTGACCTGTTCAGCCAGCGATGCGATGTCGAGAGACTGGATCATCTCCCGGTCGCTGGTATCAAAGAACACTCCCACACGCGGCTGATCATAGGGAGAGCGGGTAACCACCTTCTGGCCCTCAGGGGCAGGCTCAATTGTGTGGGGGCCTCCTATCAACGTCAATGCCTGCGCCGCCGCCGCAGTGGCCTCGGCGGCAGTTGCGGGGACATCTTTTGGCTCATGGAACGCTCCGGCCACAAAAACGCCGGGTCGAGAGGTGGCTGTTGGCATATGAGGAACAGTGGCCGCAAAACCATACTCATTCAATTGAACACCGATCCGCTCTGCCATCTCCCGAACGCCGGCAGGAACGATCATCCCGACCTCAAGCACCACCAGATCGAACGGCTCTGTCAGCGAACGCCCATTCTCCGCATACTGAAGCAGGAGACGCTGAGTAGTCGGGTCCAGTTTGACTCCAGAGACTAGAGACCTCCGATAAGTCACACCTTTCTGGCTCTTCACACCGGCCAAGTAGCGCTCGTAGGTACGCCCTGCCGCACGAACATCCATCGTGAAGACCGCCACCTCAGCGGCAGGTGCACGGCGCTTGGTCAGTGAAGCGTGCTTGGCGGCAATCATACAGCAACCCGATGAGCAGTAGGGAACACCCAACAGGCGGTCGCGTGAGCCGACACAATGCACAATAGCGATACGTTGAGCAGGTTGTCCATCGCTGGGCCGTACCGGGAATCCTCGGCTCGGACTGCTGGTGCTGAGCATCCGCTCATACTCTAAACTAGTGATGACATTCGGATACTCGCCATATCCATAGGCGCCGCGCACGCGGGCGTTATTTGGGCCAAAGCCCGGAGTCAGGATTACCGCCGCGACCTCGACTACCTCGCTGGCAGGCTGTGCACCAAGGTCAATAGCATCATGCGGACACACCTCGACGCACCGCCCGCAACGGGTGCAGGCTACAGGGTCAATTACAAACGTCGGAGGGACAGCCTGTGGGAAGGGCTGATAGATAGCCTTATGACACTCTCCCAGCCAGCTTGAGCTAAGCCACCCCGTGCCTGCCGTCTCCGGGCAGACATCCGCACATAACCCGCAAGCCGTACAGCGGGAAGCATCTACATGGCGCGGGGCAGTGTCAAGCGTGGCCCGGAATGCGCCCGGCCCGCCCTCTAGGGCAGATAGGCGGGTTAGGGGTCGTATCTCAACTGCTGGATCGCGCTCACACTCCAAGAAGGGGCAGACGGCAGGAGGATCAGGGGCCATGAAGCAGACCCCGCAACTGTCAGTGGGGAAGGTCTTATCGAGCAGGATCAGCGCACCACCCAGCGTCGGGGCCTCATCAATCAGCAAAACCCGATGTCCCGCCCCTGTAATATGGAGTGCCGCCGCCGTTCCGGCAATGCCGCCGCCCACAACCAGAATCGTCTGCGCTTCACGTGTCATGCCACCAGCCCCAGTTTGCTCAACATTGGACGCGGGTTGACCAAATGTTTCTTCCACCATTTATCTGTGTCTGGCAGATCAAACGCCAGCCCCATCGCCTCAGTAAAATAAAGCGCAGGCATCTTAGCCTGGCCCTTACCAGACTGGCGCATCTCCAAATTGGTCTGGCAGAGGGGACAGGCTGTGATAATCGCATGAGCGCCAGTTGCGCGGGCCGCGTCCACGATGGTCTGTGTCATACGCCGAGCCACATCAGAACGGGAGATTGAAAGCGAGCCGCCACAGCAATCTACCGCATAGCTCCAAGTCAGAGGCTCTGCCCCCAGTGTGCGCATAATATCATCCAGCTCATAGGGATGCTCCGTGTCGGCCAGTTCACTGATCGAACGGGGGCGGGCCAGCAGGCAACCATAATAGGAGACAACCTTCAAACCCATGAGCGGCCTTTTCACATGGGCCGCTATTCGCTCCAGCCCCACATCTTCAACCATAATACTGATCGGTGAGCGCACGACAGCATTCCCCTGCAACGGGCCTCCCAGCGCCTCACCCAACCAGCCAAACTCGTCCGGATGGGCCGCGATCTCCTCTTGCGCCACCCGCAGGCGGTTGTAACAGGCCGCACAGGGCGCAACGGTCTCCAGCCCCGACTGCTCAATAAGTGCCAGGTTGCGGGCTGGAAGACCTACCGACAAGTTATGGCTCAGGTTATGTGCCGACGACGCGCCACAACAGTTCCAATCCTCGATCTCAACCAGCTTCAGCCCCAACGCGCCAAAGACAGCCTTGACAGAGGCGTCGTACTCCTGTGCCGTCGCATGGGCGCTGCAGCCGGGATAATAGCCATAAGTGAGTGAAGCTTCCGGAGTTCCCGTCACCACAGACCCCTTATCACAGAAAGCGTTACTCTCTTGCATGATCTGTACCCTGAGCCAGCTTATCGGCTCTGGCCGCCGCCTCGAATATCTGACGCACACCGGCCACCCCTTTGATACGCCGGGGAAGGATCGGTATCTTGCCGCGCAAAACCAACACGAGGCCGGAATCCATGTCACTGAGAAGGTCGAGGCTCCGCAGTTTATACAGACCTAACATGATCGCTTCATGCGAGCGCCCCAAGAACCGAACCACAGCTAGGTAAAGATGGTGGAACAGGAGAATACGCGGCTCAGGTGAGCGGTATCCCTCGGCGGCGCTGAGATGACGTAGTGTGTCCATCACCTTTGCCACGTCAATCCCATTGGGGCAACGCGCCGAGCAGGTCTCGCAGGTAGCACATAGCCAGATGTCCGGCGTTGTCAGAACACGTGCCTTTTCTCCCAGCTCAATTAGACGGATGACCCGATCAGGGCCATAGCGCATGTCAGCGCTGACAGGGCAGCCCGCCGTACAGGTATGGCAGTGGTAGCAGGTCTCAATGTGCTGACCGCTCAACCTGTTGACTTCTGACAGAAAAGTCGTGTCCATCTCAGCCATGCCGGCCCTCCCAGCACGATTCGAGCGCCGCATCCACCATAGCCAGCACCTGATCAGGCCGCGAATTGATCAGCCGCGACGCTTTATTCGGGCAGGCGACCACACAAGCGCCGCAACTCTGACACAGAGCAGGGTTGACAACCGCCACCTTAGCCCACGGATCAATTGAGCGGGCATCGTAAGGGCAGACCTCAAGACATACACCGCACCCTGCACAGATAGCAGGGTCAACAGTCGCGATAGTCGGGTCAAGCACCAGCTTGGGTAACGCAAACAGCCCCAGCACTTTAGAGGCCGCCGCGCTGGCCTGTGCAACAGTTTCAGGGATGTCACGCGGGGCCTGAGCCGTTCCGGCCAAAAACACCCCTGCGGTGAAGGTCTCAACAGGGCGCATCTTCACATGTGCCTCAGCAAAGAAACCATCAGCGCTCTGACTGAGACGGGCAAGCTGTGCTACCTGCGCCGCGTCATGGCGGGGGATCATTGGCGTCTGGAGCACCACCAGATCAGCCTCAACCTCGACAGCCAGCCCAGAGAGCGTATCGGCTCCCCAGACGATCACCTTGCCATCGCGCTCAAACAATCGGCTGACTTTGCCTCTCAAGTACAGCACATCTTCTTCCTGCATGGCACGCTGGACGACTTCGTCATAGCCCAGCCCCGCTGAACGAATATCCATGTAGAAAACAGTTGCCTGCCCCTCTGGTACAAGAGCTTTGTACTGCAAGGTCTGCTTGGCTGTCGTCATACAACAAACTTTAGAGCAGTATGCTACACCCTCTGTTGTGGATGCCGGCTCCCTTGCCCCTGCACATTGCAACCAGACAACATGTTGCGGGATTTGCCCATCGCTTGGACGGCGAACCTGCCCGCCTGTAGGGCCATCGGGGTTGAGCATGGCCTCAAAGCTCAGGCCGTCAATCACATTCGGGATTGCTCCCCCGCCATACATAGGCAGTCGGGTAAGGGGGAGCGTCTCATAACCGGTAGCAACTATCACAGCGCCAGCATCGAAAGTGTAAGGTTCTTCCTGCTCTCCATCATGCTGGATGACTTTGGCCTCGAAATTGCCTAAGTAGCCGCTCAGAGCTATGACTTCCGATTGCGTCAGCACCTGTATATTCGGGTGATGTGTCACCCGCTCGATTCGCTCTTCAAGCAGGCCAGGAGGTGCATTGAAATTCAGGTACGTGCCTGAAAGCCGCCTCATATGACCGCCAAGATAAGGTTCGCGCTCTACCAGCACAACCGCGTAGCCTGCATCTGCAATGTCGAGCGCCGCCTGAATACCCGCCAGCCCGCCGCCGATCACCAGAACACGGCGCGTGATAGCGGCCTCGCCGGGGGTGAGGGGTTCATCGCGCCTGATCTGTTCAACAACCGCCTTGATCACCTCAACCGCTTTAGCGGTAGCGGCGGCCCTGTCGCTCTGATGAACCCACGAACATTGCTCGCGGATGTTAGCCTGCTCAACCTGAAACGGATTTAGCCCCAGGTTGGCGCCAAGTGTCCGATAGGTTCTTAGATGCAGGTTAGGTGTGCAGGCCGCAACAATGAAACGATCAAGGTGATGCTCAGCGACCGCCTCGCCAATCAGCTTCTGCCCTGGGTCGGAGCACATATACTTGTAGGTTGTTGAAACGACTACATCGGGGTAGCCCTTGAGCGCTTCAGCTACGGCCTCTACATCTACGGTACTGCTGATATTCAAACCACAGTAACAGACAAAAACGCCAATCCGTGCGCTCATCGAGCCGCCTCCTCGATGGCTGGCGACTGCAACATCTCCTCGTGTTGCCAGCGGGCGAAAAGGCTCAACACCTTAGCCGCCGCCGCACTGCCTGCCGCAACTGTCTCTGGAATGTCGCGGGGGCCGATTGCCGCGCCGCAGAGGAAAATCCCCTCACGGGCACTGTCTATCGGGGCAAACGTAGAGTCAAGCGGCAGGTGAAAACCGTCAGGGCTTAAAGGCAGGCCAAGTGCCTGTGCCGCCTGAACAGTGCCCTGATTGGGCAACGAGGCAACAGCCAGCACCACCATATCCGCATCTACCGTAATTGCCCTGCCGCTGAGAGTATCTGCCCCATAAACGCGCACCTTATCGCCTGCCTGCTCCAGCCGGCTGACCTTGCCGCGCAGGTAGGCCACATGCTCTTCTTCCATTGCCCGTTGAATGAACTCATCGTAACCCTTGCCGCCCGCCCGTATGTCAATGTAGAAGATGGTAGCCTGACCGTCATGAACGCGGTGTTTGTAGAGCATCGCCTGCTTGGACGAGATCATGCAACAAATCTTCGAACAGTAAGCAACACCCTGATGTTGTGCTCCATTGCCGGCGCTCAAGGCCGGTTCACGCGAGCCAGCACACTGCACCCACACAACATGTTTGGGAATCGCGCCGTCTGAGATGCGCCGCACCTCACCGCTGGTCGGGCCGGAAGCAGACAGCAACCGTTCAAATTGGAGGGTTGTCACAACGTCAGGGATCATGCCGCCGCCGTATTCCGGCAACTTCTCGACCGGCAATAGATCGAGGCCCGTTGCGGCAATTATCGCGCCAACCTCGACATCCTCCCACGTATGCCCCATGCTGTGATCAAGCGCACCACGCTGGCAGGCCGCCACACATTGCAGACACTCGGCACACCCGCCGCAGTTCAGACAGCGGGCCGCCTCGGCGCGGGCCTGCTCCTCAGTCAAACCTAAGTGGATTTCGTCAAAGGTATGGCGCCGCCTATCTGGATCGAGGGAGGCTTCTACCTGCCGCCCTCCAGCACTCACACCGGCGGCAAATCGTTGCTCGATCTGGCGTTCGGTAGGACGGTAGACAGGCAGGCGTTCCTCCATCTGCCCCAGCATCTCCCCCCGCAAGTAGGCCGCTATGTTACGAGCCGCCTTGTGTCCAGCGGCGATGGCATCCACAATGAAAGTTGTCCCCGTTACGGCATCACCGCCGGCGAAAATAGCAGGATGGCTGGTCTGGAGTGTATCCGGATTCACAGCCACCAGCCCGCGCGGGCTTCGCTGGACGGACTCCCCCAGCGGCGCCAGGTCGGGCTTCTGGCCGATGGCAAAGATCACAACGTCAGCCGGAATAGTATGCCGCGAGTCAGGGACAGCCTCGACTTTCAACCCCTCAGAGGTAAATGAGAAAGAAGCTACTTCCTCGCAAGTGACACCAGTCACGCTCCCACTATCACGTTCTATTGCCAGAAAGTTACGAGAGTTAAAAATCTCGATCCCTTCCTCCCGGCATTCCCTGATCTCCCAAGCTGAGGCCAGCATCTTATCAGCAGGTTCCAGACAGGCCATGCCAACCCAGCCTGCCCCCAAACGGAGCGCCATCTGGGCCGCATCCACTGCAACATTCCCGCCGCCGATCACCAGCACGCGCCGCCCTCTCACATCCACCGGCTGGCCCAGCGCGGCTGTCCGCAGAAAGTCGGTCGCAACATGGACATCTGCTCCATCAGCACCCGGCAGGGGTAGTCTGCTCCCTCGATGAGCACCGACAGCCACAAAAACAGCGCTGTACCCCTCGTCAAGCAGTTTCTCAGCACTTTCTACACGAGTGTTCAGCCGCAGATCAACGCCCAGCCGAATGATGTCATCCACCTCACGTTGTACCACATCAGGGGGAAGGCGGTACGCCGGCACTCCGACGCGCATCATGCCGCCTGCCACTGGTAACGCCTCAAAAACTGTGACAGGAAAGCCCATGGTGACAAGGTCCCGCGCCGCCGTCAGCCCAGCCGGCCCACTGCCAATAATCGCTACCCGTTTAGCCTCTGTGACAGCAGGAGGGTCAATGGGCCTGATCTGATCGGGGTGCTGGTAAGCCCAGTCAGCCACAAACCGCTTAAGAGCGGCAATCGAGACCGGCTCATCCACAGCACCACGTGTGCAGGCATCCTCGCACTTATGGTTGCACACCCGCCCGCAGATCGAAGGGAAAGGATTATCCAGCCGGATCGTGTCGAAGGCATCAGCGTAACGTCCGGCGTTGATCAACGCCACATAACCTTGCGCCCGCTGATTGATTGGGCAGGCATCACGGCACGGGGCAGTGCCTTGTTTGCTGATCACATAAGCGCTAGGAATAGCCTGCGGAAAGGGTTTATAGACAGCGGCTCGCAGAGCCAGCCCTTCATCCGGTTCACTGGGCAGGCGCACCGGGCAGACTTTCTCACACTCGCCGCAGGCTGTGCAGTTAGCCACGTCAATGTAGCGCGGGTAATGATGCAACCTGACCGTGAAATGGCCAGGCTCTCCGCTGACGGACTCAACCTCAGTGCACATTATCATGCGGATGTTAGGGTGACCGTTAACCTCAGCGGTGCGTGGTGTCAGGATGCATTGGGAGCAGTCCAGCGTGGGGAACGTCTCGCTGAGCTGAGCCATCTTGCCGCCAATGTTTGGCAGTTTGTCTACCAACAGAACCTGATAGCCGCTATTGGCAATATCCAGCGCGGCGGTCATTCCGCCAATACCGGCGCCAATCACAAGTGCAGTTGTGTTAGGCTTCCCGGTCATAACCAACCTCTGGCACGATCACACTACCTGCATACTCCGGCAGGCCGAACGCCGCCGCCATGACCTGTGTAAAATAAACTACCGGCAACCTTTGTTCATCAGGCAGATGTCTTTGCGCCTCAGACAGGTTGTACTGACACAGAGGACAGGCTGTGACAATCATCTCGGCCCCAGCCTGACGGGCTGAGTCCACCACTCTGCCGGAGAGGCGCTCGGAGGCCTTCGGCTGGCTGACCAATAAATACGATCCACAACATTCTGCCTGATCCGGGAAGCTGACCGGTTGAGCGCCCAGGGCGGCTATCAGATCATGGAGGATAGTCGGGGCTTCCGGGTCATCCAGAGTCATCTCAGCCTGAGGGCGGAGTAATAGACAGCCATAGTAGGGGGCGAGCCTCATGCCCCTCAGAGGGGTGGTCGTTCGTGCGCGGACAGCTTCCCAGCCCACGTCGTCGCGCAGGATGTCCAGCAGATGGCGGACCCGCACCGTTCCCGTGTAATCCCCCTCTTCAACAAACAAGTTGAGCCGCCGGGTCGCCTCCGGATGGGTGCGCAGGAAATGATCGGATCGTTTCAGAACATTGAAGCAGACGGCACACAGGGCTGTTACATCGTTTCCCTGTTCCTCGGCGGCGATTAGAATCCGGGCCGGGGCGAGCATATCCATCACGTTTTCGGTATTCAAGGGGAAGGTAGCGCCACAGCAGTTCCAGTCATCCAGTTCAGCGAGGTCAATACCCAGCGCCGTTGCGACTGCCCGTCCTGACGCATCATAATCCGTGGCTGTGGTGGAAAGTGTGCAACCGGGGAAATATGCATATTGTCTGGTCATTGCTATTTTCCTGCTTTTCGCAGTGCCCCTACAATTGCCATCTGAGGCGCATGAGCCAAGAGTGTTGGATCAAGCTGGGTCACACTTAGCGGCGGATTGCCCTTCCGCAACGCCACCTGACGCAGGGCTTCCATAATGCGCGGTATATCCACCCCCTTCGGGCAACGTGCCTGACACATCAGGCAGGCGGCACAAATCCAAGGGGTACGGCTGTCCAAAACGTCTTCGATCCCAAGCTGGGCCAGCCGGATCACCTGATTGGGCAGGTAGTCCATCTCATCTACAAGAGGGCAACCGGCTGAGCAGCGTCCGCACTGGTTGCAGTCCAATAAGTGTTGCTCACTTATCGATTCAACGTCCCGCACGAACGGGCCATGCAAACTTTCGGGTCTTAGGATGATTCTCAAAGCTTATCTCCCCTGCCGCATGAAACATTTCGCGAAGCCACACAATCGTGCCTTGCCGGGTTTCAGAAGGAGTCAGGAGAAAGAGAGGAGAAGTCGCCCGTGCGATAAGAAGATATATGGCTCCGCCTGCTATTTTAGAGTATGCTGATCAGAAAAATGATTTGGTAGTGACAAAAGTCGCTAATGTCACTACTGAGTGTAATAGAAAAACCTCCCAGACTGGGAGGCGACAGGAAGGCTATCCACATGATAGAACGGAGGTCAAGCCGATTGAGATTGGATACCTGCTTCAGCCATCGTTCGAGTCTTAGAAGCTTCCAACAGGCCGATCCATATCGAAGCCAGCACAAGCGCCGTTACGACTACAGCGAGAGCCGCAGGCTGTGTACTCAACAAAGTAAGCCAGCTCACCAGCGAATCGATGAGCAGGCCAGCCGCCGAGACCAGCAATCCAAAAGTTTGAGCCGCATAACTAAATACCAATCCCACTACCGGCCAGCTCTCTATTCCGCGATACAACCCCAGCGTGAAAAACAGCGCAGGAGCTATCACGCTGATTGTGGCGGCCACCACTACACTGATCAGCCCCACCACCAGCCAAGGGTACCAGCGGCGGCGGGTTTCATATGCCTCAATGCGGGACATCACACTAGCCGTGAAGCTGGCCGGTGGAGATATAACCGGCTGATTTCTAAACATGGCATCAACCAGTTTGAGTTGCGACAAAGTGTCAGCACACAGGCTACAGGTTTGCACGTGCCTGCGCAACTCTTCCTGCTCCTTACGGCTAAGCATCCCATCTAGATAGAGACTGATCAACATCTCATAAGACTCATGGGAGTTATAGATCATTGATTATGCGCCCTCCATTGCTACAGCGAGGTCAGAAGATTTACCAGAGCGCAACTCGCCTGCCAGTATCTGCCGCGCACGGAACAACCGCGACTTGATCGCACTCTCAGTAGTTCCCAGCATCTCCGCAATTTCAGCATAAGACATATCATACCAGTAACGCAAGATCACTGCCGCGCGATATTCTGGGGCAAGGCTGGCCAGCAAGCCCTGAATCGCTGTATCACGCTCTTTGCTCACAAATGCCTCCTCAGGTTCCGGCATATTGCTTGTCAAGGCCGGATGAGGCGGTAGAGGCTCCTCAATCGAGAGCCAGATCAGGCGCCGCTTACGTAAGCGATCAATACAGTAGTTAGACACGATAGATAACAACCATGTCTTAAACGATCTCTCAGGATCATAACTGCTGAGATGCTGATAGGCACGTAGAAAAGCCTCCTGTGCCGCATCTTCAGCCTCACGCGCGTCGCCCAACATGCGATAGGCTAGATTGTAGACAGCCTGCTGATACGATTCTACCAGCTCTGTAAAGGCTTGGCTGTCACCTTGCAAAACGCGGGCGACCAGCTCCTGATCGTTGTCCACATCTCACCTGCTTGCTCTGTGCCAGAAAATGCGACATCTTCCTCGTATCTGGCATACTTCCCATACAGTCTGTACGTAAATCCCAGCCTCCGGGTTGCTGTTTGCCTTTGATTGCGAATGCCAAGCCAACCCATGAGGCAAAAGGCTTGGGGCGTAGGGTTAGCGTAGGTTAAGCGTAGCTTTGCCGACAGGATAATTAAGAAAACTGGCTTTATTATTTACAGTGAAGGGCGAAAAATCTCTTCTTCTCCTCCTTTGAATGAGAGCCGGGGTCGGCGTACCCGGCTCTCGACGATTCTTAAGGAGGAGACCTTTTTATCTCGGCGCTGTCAAACGGACTATCAGCCACTCTAGCGCCAGCACTGGCTCTTTCTTGCCGGTCTTTATCTCTTTATCAGTATCAAGCAGGAAGCGATAGATGCGTTCAAGCTGTTCGAGCCTGTACAGCCGGGCCTGTTCTGCCATCTTGCGTGCCACAAAGTCGTGTATTCCTAGCGCCTGAGCCGCACCGATCGGCGTTCCTCCCTCGTCCAGATGTTCCCGCATCTGGATCAACAGGCGGTACTGTCTCACAATCATGCCAAAGACATGAAGCGGATCATAGCCTCCTTCAATCAGTTGACGCAACAGGCTAAGGGCAACCTTCCCCTTCCGCTGGCCAAGAGCGTCCACCATATCAAAGATTCTTGCCTCAGACTCATAAGGTGTCAGCAAAGCAACATCTTCGGCGGTGATCGGGCGTTCACCGCCGACATAGGTCGCCAGCTTGGCAAGTTCTGTATCGGCCATGACCAGATCATCGTGAATGCGCTCGGCCAACAGCCGCGCCGCTCTCTCTTCTATCACTGCGCCGTACCTCTCAGCCCGCCTCCACAACCAGTCATAGATTTGCCCGCGCGGCAGGTCGAAAAGCAGTACCTTACCACGCGGGTCAGCCTCGACGAGGTTGATCAGCTTTTTGAGGGCTTGAAGCCGCACAGCCTTTCGCTTCTGCTCGGCAGGGGAGTCATCAGGAGCATCATCACGCAGGCCTGTTTCAACAAAGATCAATCGGCTCCAGTCAGGAAGTGAGGCAATCAGATCAGGCAATCGGTCAAGAAAGGCCCGGCCATTGGGGAAATGGGTCAGGTTATCAACCAAGACTAACCGGACATCAGCCAAGAATGGTGAGGTCTTCGTTGCCGACTCAAGGTCACTCCACTCTACAACACCCCCATCCAGCCGCGTCATGTTCAGATCAGCCATAGAGGGATCAAGCAGTTGAGTGCAGTAATCAGACAGATGTTCCTTGAGAGTCGGCTCATCCTGCCCATAATAGACATATACTACAGGAACAGGGCTACTCATGACCTGCCCTCAATTCCTCAAGCGCCGGAATCAGCTCCGGCAACTCATTGATGACGGCATCAGGCACGACATTCCCCAGATCAACAGGGCGGTAAGGAGTATGGATCAGAATGCCGCGCAGGCCGACATTCTGTGCGCCGGCAATATCCACGTCAGGACGATCACCCACATAGGCGACCTGCTCCGGTTCAAGCCCCAACCGCCTGACGGCTTCCATGAAGATCGAAGGGTGCGGCTTACTGTGAGAAGCCTCGCACGAGTAAATCCGTATCGGCAAAATATCCAATACACCGTAGCGGGCCAAGTGCCGGTCATGGATATCTGAGGCCCAGTAAGTGTTGGAGATCAAACCAAGCTGATAGTGGAGAGTACCTAATGCCTCCAGTGTCGAACGAAGGCCTTGTCGAGGAAAAACCAGCCGGTCATAGGGCTGGTAAAAGTCCTGCCTGAGACGTTTCCATTCCTGATCAGACAAAGCCACCCCGGCTTCTGCCAGACCAGCCCGAACGGGCTTTTCGATAAGCCCGCTGATCAAATGCCCATCCCGTGCGGCGATGTCCTGTTGAACAGCCCTTTCAACAGAAGCCAGAAGGTCTTCTAGAGGAGGAAGCACGAGGCCTTCAGCGCACAGACGCTCGTACACAAGCCGGACGCCCTCTTCGCGGACACGCCGGAAGGTCTGATCGGGTACAACCTCCCGCCAATCCCGATAGTATAGTAATGTGCCGCCCAAATCGAAAAGAACCGCTTGGAGCCGCATGGGATCACCGCCAACCGGGGTACCAGAAATCAAGCACTTTCAAGATGCCGCTCAAGGTATCAACAACAGCGTTGGGCCTGATCGAGTCAGTCAGAACGGCATCTGCGCGGCGTACCCATATCGCCCGCATCCCTACAGCCTGAGCACCAGCAACATCATGCTGGAGCGAGTCGCCTACAAAGACAGCATTAATAGGCGGCACGTCCAGCCGTTGGAGTATCACCCGAAAGACCTCTGGATGCGGCTTGAACTTGCCAATATCACCGGCTGTCAGGCGCACATCAAGATAGTCGAGCAGGCCATAGGCACGCAACTCAGCATCGCGCATACGCATTGGCATCATTGCATTGGTGAGCAAGCCGGTACGCAACCCTGCCGAACGTAAGGTGTGGAGCACCTCCATAGTATCCTCAAAAGGCCGAACGCCGGGGATCGCATCCCAAGCAAACAGCCCATCCAGCCGCCGGAGATCAAGCTCATCCAAATTCAGGCCCAGGTCAGCGAACACCTGATGCAAAACGCTGAACTGAGGCGGACATTCCCAGTGGGGCGGGTTCATAGCATTCCAAGCCTCACGGGTTCGGTCGCCGTATATCCGAACCACCTCATCAAGAGCAGGCAGGCGATACCCCTCCGACTTCAGATAATCATAAATCGGGCGCAGATGCTCACGGCTGACATCGGCCCATTCCCCCTCTCGCCTGCTCCAATCTATGAGTGTTTCATCCATGTCAAATATTACTGCACGCAACATACTGCCTGTCTCATTTCCGACCCATTGCGTAACTGGAGAGTGATGTCCCGAGGCGCGGCAGGCAAAGCAGAAGCGCCAAAGCGCTTGGCCCATCGTTCAACTCGCCGTTCATCACCATCTTCGCCACCATATCGGTTTCGAAGATATGGCATTCCATCACTTCTGACGGCTCCCGTTGCGGCACGCTGAGCACCACGTCATATGCCAAGAACACATGGGACAGCTCATTACAGATGCCCGGCATTGTATAGAACGAAGCGACCAATTCGAGATGCTCTGTGTGTCCGCCTATCTCTTCTGCCAGCTCCCGCCGGGCCGCCTCAATAGGCCTTTCACCTGCTTGCAGGCTACCAGCGGGAACTTCCCAGAGCCAGCCTCCCAGTGTATAACGATAGTTCCTGATCAAGGCTAAGCATCCATTAGTCAGCATTGGCACAATGAACACAGCCTGTTGTCTTTCAACCACTGTGTACACGCTCTCACTGCCATCGGGCAGGCGGATGTCATCCTGACGCAGGTTATACCAAGGGCTACGCCAGATCACACGAGAACGGAGTGTCACAAAGGGGCTGTCAGACATCACATCATCCTTCGTAGCTGGCAGACAACAATCCGGATTTTAACACTTCTTGAGGGATATACGCACCCAATGCAACGTTCGAGCGTCAGTACATCTTTGCCAATGATGCACCCCCTGCCCAGCTTAAGTGCTTTCATGCACAATATTCCAATGTATAATGAATGCAGATGGGCAACCTATTCGGGTAGGATGGTGAAGACCCTGTTCCCAGATTTGACTCCCTCCCCTCTCATACTACACTTATCTATCAAAGCCGACTCTCGTCTTCTCCTTTTTGAACTGGTGCGGCTGGTTAACTACTACACGAAACTACACTTATCTATCAAAGCCGACTCTCGTCTTCTCCTCTACCTTTCCCCAACTGGCTAAGCTCAAGTTGATGCTTTAGTTGCATCCGCTCTTGGGGAGTGGAATCATGCAGTTCTCGAAGTCATCAAAGGAGGTGGATTGGGAAGGTTGCTCGGCTAAGAAGGGATGTTGCCTTTAGTTTTGTTTCCTGTAAGCTGGAGCTACGGAGGAGAGAACCCCTATGTTTCGAAAGAAAGCCTTGCTCATCGCAGTATGGGCGATGATCCTGATCATTGGCTTTGTGCTGAGCGCCTGTGCCGCTCCCACAGCAGGTGCGCCAGCCCCTGCTGAAAGAACCACTCATGGTCACCCTGCGCTTGCTGACGTGCGGGTTCGTCAAGCCATTGCACTGGCCATTGACCGCGAAGCCATCACTAGAGACCTACTGCTCGGCCTGACAGAACCAGCCGCCACCTTCTGGGACAACACGCCTTATGCCGACCCCTCCATTGAGCCTTGGCCCTATGACCCTGAACGCGCTAAGCAACTGCTTGACGAGGCAGGCTGGATTGACAGCAACGGCGACGGCGTCCGCGACAAGGACGGCCTTGAGCTTGTCTTGACATACGGGACGACAACTAAGGAAATCCGTCAAGATGTTCAAGCGGTCATCCAGCAACAGCTTGCCGCCGTCGGTATCAAGGTAGAGCTGTCTAACTACGACCCTGACATCTTTTTCGCCAGCTATGGCGAGGGAGGCCCTGCCGCTACCGGTCAGCTCGATATTATGGAGTGGTCAGACGTTCCCTATGGCTTCCCTGATCCCGCTTCGGCCTACTGGCTGTGCAGTGAGATACCAAGCGACGAGAGCCCGGCTGGCACCAATTATCAGTACCTGTGTGATCCAGAGCTTGACAGGCTGTTCCAGCTTCAGGCTACCCAAACAGACTTCGCCGAGCGACAGCAGACCTTCTGGCAGATCAGCCGCCTGATGTTTGAAAACGTATATTGGCTCGGTCTCTGGCAGGACCCGGACCAGTATGCAGTCGGCCCTCGTCTGCTAAATGTCAAGCTGTCCGGAGTGACTCCGTTCTTCAATGTGGCAGAATGGGATGTGGCCGACTCAACAGGCGATCGGAAGATCGCTACCTTGAGCTGGACACAAGAGTTCGACTCGCTGAACCCGCACTACACCAACATGTTCTTCTCCACCATCACCCAGCAATTCTGGAACTGCTGGGCTTGGCAGTTCGACGAGAATAACGAGCCATATCCCCATCTCGTGACTGAAATCCCCAGCGAAGAGAATGGCGGCATTTCAGCCGACGGCAAAACCATCACGATGCATCTGCGGGATGATATTGTCTGGTCCGACGGCGAGCCGATCACCTCAGATGACTTCGTCTTCACCTATGAGACGGCCATTGACCCGCGCAACACGGTCACCACAGCTTATCCCTATGACAGCATCGAAAGCATTGAGGCCCCCGATGAGCGGACAGTCGTGATCCGTTTCGCCGAGCCGTTCGCGCCGTGGCTGGGCAGTCTGTGGCACGGCCTGTTGCCGGCACACATCCTAAGGCCGGTCGTCGAAGCTGACGGTACTCTCGACAATGCCGATTGGAACACAAACCCGACTGTCGGATGCGGCCCCTTCGTCTTTGTGGAGTGGGAATCTGGCAGCTACGCCCGCTTTGTAGCCAACGAGAACTACTGGCTTGGCCGGCCAATCCTTGACGAGATATTCATCCGCTTCGTGCCTGATGATGCCTCGCAGGTAGCGGCGCTTAAAGCCGGCGACGTGGACATGGGTATCTTCATCTCCTACCCCGACATTCCTGGTCTGCTGGAGGCCGGCATCAATATTGTCCGAGTTAACTCCGGCTACAATGAAGGGTTGTATCTGCTGAGCGGCCAGTAACCTAACTAGGTCACTCCAGTGAGATTCGACAGGCCGGGACAGGGCAGTCCTGTCTCGGTCTGTCGTAAGTTGCATGAATGCCTAGAGATGCTTGAGAGAGGCAAACATGACCCGCTACATCATCCGACGTCTTCTACAGGCTGTTCCCCTCGTCTTTATCATTAGCATTGTGTTGTTTGTGCTGATGCAAAATATGGGTGACCCGCTGGCAACCATGGGGGGACGCACAATCACACGTTCTGCCGAGCGTGAGCGCCTAGCCCGCCAGCTTGGGCTGGACAAGCCGATCATGGTTCAATACCTTTATTGGCTGGTTGGTAACGATTGGACCAAGGTTGACTTAGATGGTGACGGAGTGCCCGAAACACCGGGCCGCCGGCGCGGGATTCTCCGCGGGGACCTCGGCATGTCCATTGTGAATCGGGGCAAGACTGTTGTTGAAGTCATCTGGGAAAGACTGCCCAATACTCTGCTGTTGATGCTCACCTCTGAGGCGGTGATCATCATTGGTGCGCTTATTCTTGGAATCTATTCAGCCCTGCGCCAATACTCCGTTCTGGATAACCTGACCACTACCCTTACCTTTGTCTTTTACTCTCTGCCTGTCTTCTACTTTGCTCTCCTATCTATGTACATCTTCTCGGTCAATTTCAAGCGCTGGGGACTGCCCTATCTGCCTACAGTCGGCATGTTCGATCCACAGGTGGGACGGACCCCCGGACAGGTCATCCTGCATATGATCCTGCCGGTGATGACCCTCTCGTTCGGCTACTTCGCCGCTTACAGCCGTTACATCCGTAGCACGATGCTTGAGGTAATGAGCCAAGACTATATCCGCACAGCTAAGGCAAAAGGTCTGCCGTACCGTGACGTGGTCCTTGTGCACGCGCTCAAGAATGCATCACTTCCTATCGTAACAGTGGTCGGGCTTGACCTCCCCTTCCTGCTGGGCGGAGCTGTTGTTACAGAACGGATATTTGCGTGGCCCGGCATGGGAAGGCTCTTCCTTGACCATCTTACCCGCGCTGATACGCCTGTGGTGATGGGCATCTTGATGATGACGGTTGTCGCTGTGGTGCTCTTCACCCTCATCACCGACATCACATACGCGTGGCTCGACCCGCGTATCCGTTACACCTAAGAGAGGGCCATATGAGCACCGCAACAGAGATAAGTAGTTCCATATCCCAGCCCTCTTCAGACCAACTAGCTCCACCATTGAGTTTGGGGGAGCTGACGTGGAGGCGCTTCCGACGGCATAAAATGGCGCTCTTCGGTGCGGTAGTGCTGATCCTATTGTTCCTCTACTCATTTGGGGGTGCGTTATTTGTCTCTGAGGATTATGCCAACCTGACTGACACTACCCTGCGCCTTCAGCCCCCTTCCGCTGAGCACCCCTTCGGTACAGACACCGTCGGAAGAGATATTCTGGCCCGCACACTGTATGGGGGACAGATTTCGCTGTTGATCGGAATTGCCGCCGTTCTAGTCGAGACGATTGTCGGCATCCTGATTGGGGCAATTGCCGGCTTCTATGGCGGCTTTCTGGACAGCCTGCTGATGCGGATGACGGAGGCCGTTGTCACCATCCCGCAATTGTTCCTGCTATTAGTCATGGCCAAGTTCTTTGCAGGGCGTGTACCTAATATCGTTTTGCTGGGGCGCACTTTCAGCGGCAGTGTGGTTGTGATCGTGTTGATCATCGGCTTGACAAGCTGGCCCTATCTAGCCCGCATTGTACGTGCAGAGTTCCTCTCCTTGAAAGAGAACGAATTTGTTCTGGCCGCACGTGCCACTGGCACGCCAAATTGGCAGATCATCTTTCGGCACATCCTGCCCAACAGCGTCGCCCCGATTGTAGTCTCAGCTACATTGGGAGTAGCCAATGCCATCCTGACCGAGTCCTACATCAGCTTTCTAGGGCTAGGCGTCCAGCCGCCGACAGCTACGTGGGGAAATATGCTGGACGGCGCTTACAACTATATTGAGACCGCACCTTGGTTGTGGATTTTTCCAGGCACCTTGATCGTATTGATCGTGCTGAGCATCAACTTTCTGGGTGACGGCCTGCGCGACGCCCTCGATCCGCGTAGCCGCGCTGTCTGAACAGCCTGTGAGGAGTCCCCAATGAGTACCCACACCCTGCTTGAGATCCAAGACCTGAAAGTGCGCTTCCACACACCGGAAGGCACAATCTATGCAGTAAACGGCATCTCCTATGAACTGGCTGAGGGCGGCACATTGGCAGTGGTTGGCGAGAGCGGTTGCGGCAAATCAGTCAGCATGTTGTCCATTCTGGGCTTGATTCCTGTCCCGCCGGGCGAGATCGTAAGCGGCAAAGCCCTGTACCGAGGGACAGACCTCCTTTCCCTGTCCGAGTCAGAGCTGGAACATATCCGCGGCAAAGAAATAGGGATGATCTTTCAAGACCCTATGACCTCGTTGAATCCGGTCCTGAGCATCGGGTATCAGCTCACTGAGCCTCTACGGGTGCATTTGGGAATGGATCAAAGGCAGGCTGAGGAGCGGGCTGTTTCTCTGCTGGAGTCAGTTGGCATTCCAGCACCCGCCCCCCGACTGCGTGATTACCCGCACCAGTTTTCAGGGGGGATGCGCCAGAGAGTCATGATCGCCATGGCGCTGGCCTGCAACCCCAGCCTGCTCATTGCCGATGAGCCGACTACGGCTCTGGATGTGACCATTCAAGCCCAGATTGTTGAACTGGTGGTCAGAATGCGCGAACGCCTGGGGATGGCGATCATCTGGATCACACACGATCTGAGCGTCGTGGCCGGCCTTGCCGAGCGCGTGATTGTGATGTATGCAGGTTACATTGTAGAGAAAGCAGATGTCAACAGCCTCTACAGTGACCCGCGCCACCCCTATACAGCGGCGTTGCTGGCCGCTCTTCCACGCGCGGATCGCCGCCGCGGAAGCCGCCTGAAGTCAATCCCCGGCGCACCGCCGAGTATGCTGGTCGAGCCGAAGGGATGCCCCTTCGCTCCACGCTGCGAACTTGTCATCGAGAGATGTTGGGCAGAGAATCCCTCTCTGACACCTGTGGACGACCACCACGAAATTGCCTGCTGGGTTGACATCCAGACTGGAGCTCCACGATGAGCGCTTCTCAGCCTTTAGTCCGAGTGACTAACCTCAAGAAGTACTTCCCCATCACCCGTGGGATCGTTATCCAGCATACAGTGGGATATGTACGGGCTGTAGATGATATCTCTTTCGAGATCACCCGCGGTGAGACGCTGGGTCTGGTCGGAGAGAGTGGTTGCGGCAAGACGACCGCTGGCCGCACATTGCTGGGGCTTTATCCGCCTACAGCCGGGGAAATCGAGATAGACGGGCACAACGTGCGCCGCGCCAAAGGGCAAGAGCTGCTCGCCATACGGCGCAAGGCCCAGATGATCTTTCAAGACCCCTTTGCTTCGCTCAACCCACGCTGGACAGTGAACGCAATTGTCAGTGAGCCGTTACGTGTCCACAGGCTGTGTGAAAACGAGAAAGCACGCATCGAGCGTGTCAAGGAGCTGTTGGAGCTGGTAGGGCTGAATGCGCGGTACGTTAACCGCTTCCCTCATGAGTTCTCTGGCGGGCAAAGACAACGCATTGGCATTGCACGGGCACTAGCCTCCGATCCACTGTTCATTGTGTGCGACGAGCCGATCTCCGCGCTGGATGTCTCTATTCAGGCACAGGTTGTCAACCTGCTGGAGGACTTACAGGATCAGTTCGGCCTGACCTACCTTTTCATAGCCCACGATCTGGCTATGGTGCGGCACATCTGCGACCGGGTGGCGGTCATGTATTTAGGGATCATCGTAGAGTTAGGCAACCGCGACGATCTCTATGAGGAGCCGCTCCATCCCTATACACGCGCCCTGCTGTCTGCCGTTCCAACACCTGATCCCGAAAATGAGCGCAAACGCCAACGCATCATCCTGACAGGAGATGTGCCTAGTCCTGTCAACCCGCCAAGTGGCTGTCGCTTCCACCCTCGGTGCCCCATCGCTAAGGCACATTGCAAGGAGGCTGTGCCGGAGTGGCGTGAAGTAAGGCCAGCTCACTGGGTAGCCTGCCATGAAGTCTCTTAACTGAGATAAGCTGTTTTTACAAATTACAAATCTGAGGGGAGAGAGTAGATGCTTCGCCCTAGCGTACGGTTACTTGAAGATTCTATCATTCGCCGCACCCTTGATGAGGCCCACCAACTGCTTGAAGACCCCGGTGTACGTGTCCATTCTGATCGCGCCCTGGGACTTCTGGACGGGGCAGGTGCTCAGATCGATCACCAAACACGTGTTGTCCGCATTCCTCCTGATGTAGTCCAGCGCTGTCTGGAGACTGTGCCGCGCTCATTCTATCTATATGACTCAGCAGGCAAACCAGTCGTCCACTACGGGGGTGATGACATCCATTTTGACCCCGGCTCAGCGGCAATAGAGTTTCTTGATTATCGGGCTGTCAACTCCCGTCCTCCCGTGACGAAGGATTTGGTAGCGGCCACACGTCTGGCGGATGCACTTCCCTCCATTGATGCTGTCAGCACATGTCTGGTCAGCTCAGATGTGCCGCAGGAGGCCGGCGATTTGTATCGTCTCTTTCTGGTGTTGCTTAACGCCCATAAGCCGGTTATCACAGGGGCTTTTGCGGTCGAAACATGGAAGGTGATGTACGATCTGCTGGTTACTGCCGTTGGCAGTGCGGAGGCCCTGCGCGAAAAGCCGGTTGCTGTCTTCGATGTGTGCCCCTCTCCGCCGCTCCTGTGGAGCGAGATCACCTGCGAGAACCTGATTGACTGCGCCCTGCACGGAGTCCCGGCTGAATTGGTCTCGATGCCCCTAACCGGCGCGACCAGCCCCGTCACGTTGCTGGGAGCAGTCACTCAACATGCCGCTGAGTGCTTGAGCGGGATTACCATCCACCAACTGGCCAATCCGGGTGCCCCGATCATATGGGGGGGATCGCCAGCCGCTTTTGACATGCGCACCGGTGCACCCCCGATGGGTGCTATCGAAACCATGATGATTGACATGGCCTATACACAGGTGGGCAAATCATTAGGGCTGCCCACACATGCTTATATGGGGATGAGCGATGCCAAGATAATAGACGCCCAGTGCGGTTTTGAGTCGGGCATCGGCACGATTCTGGCCGCGCTGGCAGGGGTGAACATGATCTCTGGTGCGGGTATGCTGGACTATGAGACCTGTTTCAGCCTAGAGAAGCTGGTCATTGATGCCGAGATGATCGCAATGGCTAAAAGGCTGATCGAAGGTATCGTACCGCGCGGGGAAACGCTCGCACTGGAGGTTCTGCGTGAAGTCGGGCATAGTGCCAACTTTCTGGCCCATCCGCATACACGCCGATGGCTACGCGAGGAGATCATGATGCCAAGCCCGGTTATTGATCGCGATGCACGGGGCGAGTGGGCGGCCAAGGGGAGTACAACCATCGAAGATCGCGCCCACCAGCATGTCCAGAAATTGCTGGCCGAGTGGAAGCCTAAGGAGTTGGCAGAAGAGATCGTCGCCGAGCTGGAACACATTACACTGGCGGCACTGCGCAAGGCAGGCATGGATTCTCTGCCGGCGCGGTAGCTGGCCGCTTTTAATTTGGCCTTTCTCTCACTAAGGAGTCGTTATGGCAGTCAAGATCAAATCCATCACCAACCCTCGCCTGAAGCTGGACATCTTAAGCCGGGAAGACGTGGAGCGGATCCACACTGCTACGCTGAACATCATCGAGACAACGGGGGTGAAATTCCCTTCCACCCGTGCGCTGGACATCTGGGAGGCCCATGGCGCAACGGTCAACCGGGAAACCATGATCGTCAAGGTCCCTGGCCATCTAATAGAAGAGGCTCTTCAAAAAGCTCCTCCTGTTTATACATTGGCCGCACGGGACCCCTCACAGGATTTACCTATGGACGGCAACCACGTCTTTGTTGGTACAGACGGTTGTGGTGTGACCGTGATTGACCCCTTCACAGGCGAACATCATACCTCGCGCCTGCAAGACGTGGCCGACATAGCCCGTGTGGCGGACAGCTTGGAGGAAGTTGCCTTTCATTGGGTGCCCGTCTCAGCACAAGACTGCCCCCCCGAAACACGGGGACTGTATGAACTGCGGGCAGTCTGGATGAACTCAACCAAACATGTCCAGACTGAAAGCATCTACTCGGAACATGAGGCACGGGCCGCAGTCGAGATGGCGGCGGCCATCGCCGGCGGTAAAGAGGCATTGCGTCAGCGCCCCGTTCTTTCGGTGATGCAATGTTCTCTGTCTCCACTGGCTCATGACGGAGGAAGCGTGGAGGCGGCACTGGTTGCCGCTGAGGCAGGCCTGCCAACCGGCTTTATGACAATGGCCTCATGCGCCTCAACGGGGCCAGTGACGATGGCGGCCAACCTTGTGGTAGGGAACGCAGAGGTAATCAGCGGGCTGGCATTGCTCCAGTTAGCCTACCCCGGTGCGCCTGTGTTCTATGCGGCGGCCCAGACTGCCATGGACTTACGTACAGGCGGGTACACTGGCGGCGGCCCGGAAGATTTTCTGTTTGGCGCGGCAACCAACGTGCTGGCTGACTTTTACAATGTGCCGCTGTCTATGGGGTCTTTTGCCACAGGCGCTAAAGAGCCAAACTGGCAGGCAGGTGTGGAGAACAGTCTATCTACCTTCATGGCCTCTGTGGTCATGTCGGATATGCTGTTGGGGGTTGGATTGCTGGACGGCAGCCGCATCTGGTCATATGAACAAATGCTGATGGACTGCGAGATATTCAGTATCATTCACAAGATGATGGGCGGCATTGTAGTCAATGATGAAACTCTGGCGCTGGACGTGATACGGGCAGTCGGGCCGGGCGGGAATTTCCTGGGTGAGGAACATACCCGCGATCACATGCACGAACTGTGGATACCGCGCTACTTCGACCGCCGCCCCTATTCTGAATGGGAACGCAAACGCGACGGCGCGCGAGATTGGGCACGGGCACGCGCCCAGCGAATCCTTGAGACCCACCAACCCGACCCGCTCGACCCCGCCCTGGCGGATGAACTCGAACGGATCATCAAGGCAACGGAGGAACAGATTTATGCATCTCGATGAACTCCTGGCAGGATTACGCGACGCGGTCAACACTGGAAACGTCAGCCGTGCTGAAGAACTGACCAAGGAGGGGTTGGCCGCAGGATACGATCCTATGGTGTTGATTGATCAGGGACTGCGTCCCGGTATGGACGAGGTAGGGGAACGCTTCGCCTGTGCTGAAGCCTTCATCCCTGATCTGGTCATGAGCGGCAAGGCTATGAAGGCCGCTATTGCCTTGCTCGACCCCATCCTGAAGACGGGACGTCAGGAACGGCGGGTTCTTGGCAAGGTTGTCATCGGGACGGTCAAAGGAGACATTCACGAAATCGGCAAGACACTGGTCGGCACGATGTTAACTGCCAACGGTTTTGAAGTGCGCGATCTGGGGGTAGATGTCCCTGCCGAAAGGTTCGTTGAGGAAGTGCACGAGATGGGTGCTGACCTGGTTGGGTTATCAGCATTGCTGACAACTACCATGATCAGCCAGAGAGCTGTTATTGAAGCGCTCAAAGAGGCCGGACTGCGCGAGCGTGTGAAAGTGATGGTCGGAGGTGCGCCCGTCAGTGCTAGTTGGGCCGCCGAAATCGGCGCGGACGCTTACGCCGAGAACGCTACTGAGGCGGCCCGCATCGCGAGAAACCTTATGGGTGCAGGGTAGTCACATCGCCTGCCTCATTTTCTTCATCGCCGCCCGCTTAGCCCGGCGGCGATTTTGTTGCTCGTGTATCTCGCGGACATGGAGGATTTTCTCTTCAATGGCAACCTGTAACCAGCGGGCGCCATTCTCCGCTGTTGCCAGACTGCCCGCGCCATAAGCGCCCGTAGCCGTATCATCTTCCCAAGGAGGGTTGGCGATCAGCTCACCACTCTCCACCCAGTCCATGAAATAGCCGGGCGTGCTGATGAAGTCTGTCTCATCTACCACTCGCTCCATATGACACAGATCGGGGCGCAGGTGGAGCATAAATGAAGTCTCCAGCTCACAGGCATGCCCCATCCCGCCGCGTTCAGACCGGCGGTACTTTTCGACAGCCGGCACACTTAAGCGTCCGGCGGTATGCAGGAAGCTGGTAGCCGTAAAGGCGTCCGGGTAACGCTCGCCGGCATATTTCACCACATTGACAAGGAAAGACATATTGCCGCCGTGCCCGCTCATCAAGTACAAGCGATCAGCTCCGCGTGCTACCAGCTCCCCAACTACAGCCAGCATAAAATCCTCATAAGTCCGCCCGCCCATGTTAAACGTCCCGGCAAAGGACGAGCGATGCATGCTGACCCCATAAGGCAGAGTCGGCAGCATCTCTGCCTCACGAGGGATAGCCTGCACAACTCCCCGTGTAATGGCATCAATAATCACCGTATCCGTGTTCATGGGGAGATGATAACCGTGCTGTTCGGTATGTCCACTTGAGATCAGCACCACGCGCTCAGGCGAGGCATTCAGCGTCAGAGAGTTAGGAGGGGAAATCGGCTCAAGGTGTAGCTGGTGCACGCCCAGCATATCTAAGTCTTCTCTGCCCGCATGGAGGACATACAACCGGGTAAAGCCCTCCTGATGGGGGCCGCTGAACAGACCTGCCACAACCTGCCGCAACATCTCTTCGCTGACTGTGATCAGGCTACCTGCCCAGCCATATGGCAGGGGAGGCAACATACATACCTGCTCAACTCCCAGTGCAACGGCGACAGCGTGAGGGTCGTACCCATCGCCCAAAGGCAACACGAGCGGTAAATCGCGAGGCAGTTCGGCCACTTCAGGCCATGTCAGATTTTCGTAATAGATCACTTTGGCCATTGCTTATATCTCCATGCGGGCTACTCAGGCCGCTTGAGTAAATATGCTATAATGTGACTAGGCATGCAAGCAGACAGCCCGGAGCAAAGCGGGTTGCCCCGCCACCTGTCGCATGTCATTTCCCTCCTGTGCTCCTGCACAGACAATAACCAGAGTCTCATAAGTGTCCCCTTTCAGGACGATAGCTATGGCGACTGAAGTTGCACTCACTGTTGTTCGTGCCAAAGGCAGTTACTACCAGATAGGCAGACAGATTGGCGAGGCGTGTGCCCCTCTGATCTACCGGATGCTGAACCTCTACCGAGGTTATTTCGACGCATCTTACGACGAACTCAAACTGACGTGGGATGAAGCCGTGCTTCAGGCACGCAAGTATTACCCTTATGCACGGCAATACACTCCTGAGTTTGTTGAAGAGTTGGCTGGAATGGCCGAAGCGGCCAATGTGGATTTCAATGACCTGATGGTGCTCAACTGTGTTGAGGCTATCACCTCTGATGCGCTCCATCTAGGATGTACCAGCCTAGCCGTCAGCGGAGAACGCACGACCGATCATCATGTGCTGGTTGGTCATAACGAAGACTGGCTTCCTGACGATGAGCAGAACGTTTACCTGATTCATGCTACCCCAGATAATGCTCCTCCTTTCCTGGCCATGACCTACGGAGGGTTACTGCCTAACATCGGCTTCAATGCACTAGGCATTGCCCAGTGCTGTGACTCGGTCTATCCCAATGATGTGCGGGTGGGCATACCACGCATCTTTGTATCACGGGGAGTACTGGCCGCCACCCAACTCTCAGAGGCCATCCGCAAGGTGCTTATTCGCTGGCGGGCGGCAGGCTACAATCATCTGATTGTTGACAGCAACGGTGAGATTTACAGCATCGAGGTGTCGGCACGTCATTTTGCCACCATCTATGGCAAGCACGGTTATCTGGCGCATACCAACAACTATCTTACGCCCCGCATGAAGCGTTTCGAGGCCAAAAGCGAGGACCTGATCGGAGCGCATATACGTGTCAACCGTGCCACGAAGCTGCTCCGTAACATCCGACAACACTCCCTTGACACGCTTCGAACCATTCTGAGCGACCATGTGAACTTCCCAAACAGCATTTGCTCTCATCACGAGCCAGGAGGGAAGCCCCTTGATCAGCAGAAGACCATTGTCTCCTTGATCATGGACCTCACCGCACTGGAGATGCACGTCTGCTGGGGAAATCCCTGCACGGGGACTTACCGCACGTATCAGTTGGAGGTTTGAGCCAATGACCGGACGACTCCCGTTAGAAGACCGGCTGAAAGAAAAAGATGAGTATAACGGCTGGCCCTCTCTGCCGCGTCCAGACATCAGCCCGCCAAGCGGATGGAGTTTACCCCTCATCGTCTCGGTTGCTAGGCCGCGCAGTCATACTCCCTCGCCGGATGGGGAACGCTTGGCTTTCTTCTGGGACATGGCGGATGCTTCCAACCTCTACACGATGCCGACAACAGGCGGTTGGCCCGCCCAGCTCACCCAAGATCGTGACCCTAGACCTTACTGGTTCGATGATCCGCCGCAGTGGTCAGCAGACGGGGAGTGGCTGGCCTTTACAGATAAAGGCCATGTCTGGGTAGTGCCGACGGGCGGCGGCCTGCCCAGACAAGTGACAGACTTTACCTCAAACGCTTCATCCCCTCGCTGGATGCCCGACAGCAGACGCCTGCTTATCACAGTTGAGCGCAACAAGCGCACACGCATCCTGATGACTGATCGGGATGGGGCATGGCCCTCTCTCGTCAGCATGGGGCCGGGGCACGATCATTCTCCCCAAGCTTCCCCCAATGGCCGCTATGTCGTCTATGTCCACCAGCCTCTAGATGATCTCAACCGCTCCGACATCATGCTGGCCGATCTAGAAACAGGCTCCATCAGGGCCTTGACCGGCACCCCCTCGCGGCATGATCGGTCGCCATGCTGGTCGCCAGACGGCAGGCGAATCGCCTTTACCTCAGAGCGGCCCGGTTACTATGAGCTTTTTGTCATTGATCTGGAAGCTGGCTCTGAGTGGCAGGTTACACATGCCGGCCATGATATTTCCAATCTGGCATGGTCACCTGAAGGCTCGCGTATCCTGTGTACAATCAACCGGGATGGAGCGCTTGACCTAGCTATAGTCAACTTGGCCAGCGGCCAGATCGAGGACCTGCGTACCGCCTATGGCTTTCATGCCCGCCCGCACTGGCTTCCCGATGGGCGAACGATCACATTTGAATTCGAAGACCCCCAGCATTCGCCTGATCTGTATCGAATGGATATCGAGAGTCATCAGGTTACTCAACTCACCTTCAGCACACCCCCTGCACTAGCGGCCCTCGACTTGATCACACCGGAGCGTGTCAGCTACCCCAGCTTTGATGGTCTAGAGATACCTTCCTTCCTCTATAAGCCTCACAGGCCCAATGGGGCGGCAATTGTCTATCCTCATGGCGGCCCAACCGATCAGTATGCCTTAGAATGGGACATTGTGGCTCAGTACATGACAGCCAAAGGCTACACGTGGCTTGCCCCGAATTTCCGAGGCAGTACAGGCTACGGGATCGAATTTGAGAGGGCTAATCACAACGTGTGGGGAGTAGATGACACAAAAGACTGCTTGGCCGGCGCTGATTATCTCGCGGGTCTGGACTGGGTGGATACCACACGGATAGCCATCTTTGGGGCCAGTTACGGCAGTTACATGACAGTCTGCGCACTGGCCGCCGATCCGCAACACCGGTTTGCCTGCGGCGTCGCCAAGTATGGGGACTGCAACATCTTGACCTCGTGGGCCGAGAGCAATCAGGAGGGCCGAGAAGACCTAGAACGTATGATGGGGCATCCATCCGCCAACCGGGCCGCCTACCGGGCCGGTTCACCGGTGTGGCAGGCAGGAAACATACAGCGCCCCCTGCTGATTGTACACGGCCTGCTTGATCCTATCGTCCATCCCCTGCAAGCTGAGGAATTGACCGAAGCGCTCCGGCGTGAAGGTAAGACCTTCGAATACAGAACCTATCCTGATGAAGGGCATGGCATCCTTCGCCGCAAGAATCAGCTCGACTTCTATGCCCGCCTTGAACGCTTTCTGGACTGGTATTTGATGTAGCAAGGAGAATAGCCCCGTGGCTCCATTAGCCATTCTCACGCCGAATGACATTCTAGCCATACACCATGCTACGTTGCGCATCCTCTCTGAAGTAGGCATTGTGCTTCGGGACGCGGAGGCACGCACTCTTCTGCTCGATCACGGCGCCCGCGAGCTGGACGGGCGCGTCTGCCTGCCGCCTGATCTGGTTGAGAGCTGTGTTGCCCGTTGCCCAAGCCGGGTGACTGTGCAGGGTCGGGGCGGGAAGGCAGAACTAGGGGCAGGCGAGATGCACGTCCACAACTTGGGCGGAGCACGTGATGTGCTTGACCGGGCAGGCGGCGATCCACGCCCTGCTACCACGCGCGATCTGGCGGAAAGTGCCCGCCTGCTAGATGCTCTCGAAAATGTTACCACCATCACCCCCCTCTACACGCCATGTGATGTACCGCCCTCCGCCATGACGGTAGTCATGTATGACCAGACGATACGACATACACTGAAGCCGGTGAGCGCACCGGGCGTCCAGACGGTAGCCGAAGTCCACTACCTGGCCGAAATGGCTCATATTGTTCTCGGCGAGGCTTCAGCAGTTTTGCTGTCGCTCTCGCCTATCAGCCCATTGAACTTTCCGGCTGATCTGGCTCAGGCCATTATCGAGATCGCACGGCAGGGGATGCCGCTTGCGCCACTACCCTGTCCACAGGCCGGCATCTCGGCTCCTCTCTCTCTAGCGGGCGCCCTAGCACAACAAAACGCTGAGGTATTGGCAATGATCACGCTCGCCCAGTTGGTCAGACCGGGTCTGCCGATGCTCTATTGCGGCAGACTGGCGGCGATTGACATGCGCAGTGCGTTACCAATCTGGGGCAATCCGGAGATTGCGCTTGTCTCAGCGGCAACTGTCCAGATAGGGCACTTCTACCATTTGCCGGTCAACGTATATGGGCTGTGCGGTAGCGGCCATGCTATTGATATTCAGAACGGCTACGAGCGGGCGCTGAATGCAGTCGTACCGGCGCTGGCAGGGGCAGATGAACTGTCTGGCATTGGCGAGATGACAAGCGGAACGATCTCATCCAACACGCAAATGGTCATAGACAACGAGATTATGGGGATGGTATTCCGCATTCGCCGCGGCTTTGAGGTCAACGAAGATTCGCTGGCTGTTGAGGTCATCGCCCAGGTAATGGCCTCGCCCATGCACAACTTCCTGTCAATGCCCCACACAGTCAAATACCTGCGTGGAGGCGAGTTATGGCGCGGAAAACTGGCCATACAGGGAATCGGCTGGGAGCAATGGCGTGATACAGGCCGCCCAACCGTGGTGGAACGGGCAGAGGCTGAAGCCAACCGTATCCTGTCCGAGCACGAGGTCGAACCTCTACCCGATGATCAAGCCCGTGCTTTAGACGAGATTATCCGGGCGGCATGGGGTCAGTGATCATGCTTGAACAGAGCAAGGGAAGATTTAGCAAGATATTACTGGGTTTCGTCTTACTCAGTAGCGTTGGGTTGGCCTGCAACTGGCCCGGATTCCGTCCCGCGGCTACACCTACTCTTGACCCAGAATCACTCCAACCGGCAGAGGCTGTCACAACGACAGCGCCCTCCCACATCCCTCCTGAAACACCGATGCCCTTTCCCGCCGCCCCTGCACCCACTACCAACTACACCCCCCTTTTCGAACCCGCACCCTGCCGATTTGCCGTACCTGAAGGGTATAGTCCCCAGTGCGGTTATTTGGTCGTGCCGGAAGATCGCCGCATGCCGAACAGTCCGCTGATCCGGTTGCATGTAGCAATCTTTAAGAGCTGGAGCGACTCGCCCGCTCCTGATCCCGTAATCCATCTAGCCGGAGGGCCGGGCAGTGCTTCTCTTCAGATCGTCTGGTATTACTTCAATGCCGGCCTGAACCGCTTTCTAGAGAGCCGTGACTACATCATCTTTGATCAACGCGGAACAGGCTTCTCTCTGCCAGCCCTTCATTGCCCGGAGCGGGACGACCTGACGATCACCTTACTGACTCAGCAAGTGAGCGACGAAGAAGCCCAAGCGCTTGAGATAGACGCCTATACCCGGTGCCGCGACCGGCTCATCGGGCAAGGGGTAAATCTAGCCGCTTATAACAGTGCCGCCAGCGCCGCTGATGTTAACGATCTCCGGATCGCGCTCGGATATGATCGAGTTAATCTATACGGTGTCTCTTACGGAACACGCCTGGCGTTGACAGTGATGCGGGATTACCCAACTGCCATCCGCAGTGTGATCCTCGACTCGCCTTATCCGCCACAGGTCAATCTGTACACAGAATGGGGAGGGAATGCTGAACGGGCGTTCAACCTGCTGTTTGACTCGTGCAATGCTGACTTAGCCTGCAACACAACCTATCCTAACCTGAGAGAGGTCTTTTATCAGCTTGTTGATCGGCTTAGTGATAATCCGATCTCTGTAACCGTCAATGATCCCTTCGGGGGCGGGACCTACCGGGTTTCCGTTGATGACGACCTGCTGATTGACGTTCTCTTTGGGGGGATGTACCGCCGGGACGTAATCCCTGGTTTGCCTGCTCTGATCTACGAGACCTATAATGGAAACTACACCCGTCTAGCCAGAAGGCTGGGGTTGTTGTTCGAACGGACAGCCAGCGCAGGAATGAGAAATTCCGTCCAGTGCAACGAGGAGATTGCTTTCAGCTCTTATCAGGATGTGATCACAGCAAATGCCGGTCTCCAGCCACAGCTTCGCGATCATTACAACCGTTATTTCGAGAGTCTTTTTGCTGTGTGCGGCCTCTGGGGGGCCGGGCAGGCCGCCCCCATCGAGAATCAGCCTGTAACAAGTGACATCCCCACACTAATACTGGCCGGGCAATACGACCCGATCACACCTCCGGCTTGGGGGCAACTGGCCGGCGCCACATTAAGCCGGGCGTGGTACGTTGAGTTTCCGGGCGTGGGGCATTGGACTATGCGCTCGGACTCCTGCCCGCTGGCAGTAGGACTAACCTTCTTTAACAACCCCTCCGTGCCGCCTGATCTGTCGTGCATCTCATCAATGGCCCCGTTGAGCTTTGAACGCTGAACGGGTCGTGTGTTCCATTTTTGTATACAGGGAGAGTCTTTGACATCAGATTTGGTTGACGCTCAGTTTCAGGCCCACTATAATCCCATTTAACACCCTGACTATCTACAATATGTATCTTGAATACCACGTAAGAGGCAACACAAGCCGCTTCTCTGGCCAGCCCCAGAGCAGGAGATGAAAAATGGCCGATCTGAAATCCTCGCGCATACTGGTAACACCAACCTCCTATGCTAAGACCGATCCGCGCCTGCGTATTGGTCTGGAGTCGTTGGTTGGTGAGGTAATCTATAACACCCTGGGCCGCCCCCTTACCTCCGAAGAAGTTAAGAGCATGCTTCCGGGGTGCGATGGTTATATTGCCGGGGTAGATGCCATTGATCGAAATGCCCTGGAGGGCGCTGACCGCCTTAAAGTGATCGCGCGTTACGGGGTAGGTGTAGATAACATTGACCTAGAAGCCGCTAGAGAGAAGGGCATTATCGTGACAAACACCCCCGGCGCCAATGCAGTCTCTGTAGCCGAGCTGACCGTCGGCCTGATGATCGCGCTGGCCCGCCGCATGATTGAAGCTGTCTCAGCCACCCGTGCCGGTGAGTGGCCGCGCCTGATGGGAACATCGCTGGAAGGTAAAGAGATAGGTCTGCTGGGGCTGGGCGCTGTCGGCAAACAGGTCGCCCGCCGGCTACAGGGCTTTGACTGCACAATCATCGCTTATGATCCGGTGCCCGATCTGGAGTTTGCGCAGAAGCATGGGGTCGAAATCATTCCGCAGGCTGATGTGGTCCGCCGGGCTGACTTCCTCTCACTCCACTTGCCGCTTTTGCCAGAGACGCGAGGGATGGTCAACGCTGAGTTTATAGCTCAGATGAAGCGGGGCGCCTTCTTGATCAACACAGCAAGGGGTGAGTTGGTTGATGAGCAAGCTCTGCTGGAAGCATTGCAGAGCGGCCACTTGCGGGGCGCCGCACTCGATACATTCGCCAAACAGCCGCCTGATCCTGACAACCCCTTGCTGGCTTTGCCGCAGGTAATCGCCACACCGCTGATGGGCGCTCACGCCGACAGCGCCACCAATGCGATGGGCTGGGCCGCCCTGCGAGCCTGCCTGGCTGTACTTTCGGGGGAGGAGCCTGCCAACCGGGTCATCTGAGGCTCAGGCGGGGCAACCTGCAAGCTACCCTAAACATGCTAAACAAGGGCTGTATCCGGGCTGGAGCCACCTGCCCGGATATTTTTCTTCTCCGTGCGAGGTTGGCGGTCCGGAGACACCTTTACAATAGGTGTACTTCTTCCTGCGCCGGTTTTTGACGGATGTCCACTGAACCTATTTCAGCCTCGATCTCCAGGTCAATTTTATTGGCGGCAGTGTCATAATCAGGCGATTGATAAAGCCCCTCCCCAACCAGAGGATAGTGAGCAGTATCCACTGTGATTGTCGAAAGCTCACCTTTCTTCCGAACTCGAAGTGCTGTGCTGGACGGAACATGCACACTCATGGAAGAAGCTCCGGTTTTCACCTTGGCCTGCGTATGCCCGGCATGTGCTGGCAATATCATCTTGGTTGAACTGGCTCCGGTCTCGACCTTCAGATCAGTTACCCGCAGAGGGGAGAGATCGAAGAACGCCTCATTAGCCCCTGTGTTGATGTCAAGTGCAAGGGGAATGTCTCCATTCAGGCCAAAAACCCACTCACGCGAATGGGGGCCCCAATTCCATGGCAAGGACAGGTGCACAGCGGTTGACTCCATTTTGAGGTCCAACTTTGCACCTGCCCGCTTGGCTGTGCAAGCTATCCCGCCCGCAAATGATCCGGCCATAGCCTGCCCCGCCTCAACTCCCCTGCTACCATTCAGGTGAATACGCCCCGCGTTATAGTTGATATGAACTTCTGCTTTCTCTGCACCTTCGAGGGGCACACTCACCTGACGAACTTCTGTGACAGCCTCTCCCTGCCTCGAAGCCACCCCCAAGATGATCCACATACCGATTGCGATCAAAAACAGGGGCCAGAGTGCCGACCAGATACTGATCTGAATTATCCGCAGGTTGCTCAGTAAAAGCAGGCCGCCCGCTCCAGTCAGGACGATCCCCCAGAAAATGCCGCCGTTCCTTCTCATCTTGCTCTCCTTACTGAGATGTTCTGTGCACTCAACATCTCTCTACATAATACATATACATAAGACGCATCATCTGGGTTGCGCGGATGAGAGAAAACATAAGGATATTTGAGTTGGAGGCCCCTTCAAGCTTGGTCATGTGCATCACTCAGCAACGCTGTGTCAGACTGCCCAATATATTTCTCGTGGGAGACAAGGTCCAGTGTTTACCTCTACGCCTGCGTCTCTCAGATCAATTGCCTCAGAAACAGCCTGTTGTTAGAATTAGACTTGAGCTATAGATTACCATGTTTCAGAGGTATTATAGAGTAGGGTAGGGGGTAATCCATGTCTGATCCGCATCCGGTTGGTAGACGTGAAGAGAGTTTCGTCCCTTCTAGGGGTGCGCACGTACCGCGTACACTGGCACAGGTTCTGAATGAAGCAAATGAAGCAGTAGTGCGAGGTGATCTTTCGAACTATATCCCCATTCCAACCAGCTTTGATCCGCTAGACGCGGCCATTGGTGGAGGATTACAACGGGGAGAACTAGTCCTGCTCGGAGGGCCTCAGGGCATTGGCAAGACGATCACCGCCCTGCAAATGGCCCGCAACATAGTCAAGTCAGGCAACATGTACGCCTTCTTCCTCTCCTACGAGCACACAGAAGCCCACCTGATGAATCGTCTATTGTGTCTGGAGAGCGTTAACCCACCTGAGATGACTATCAACTCCGGCCTGCGAATGAAAGACTTGCAGGACATCATTGTTTCCAAGCGGGCACGGATGTATCTTAGCAAGGATGGCACCGGCTCATTGCGGGGCATCCTGCGCGAGAACGAACGCACTTCGCCCGCACTGGCCCGTATGGCCGAATACGCTGACCGGCTGATCATGCTGAAAGCCAGCCCGGCAGTGACCACCCTCTCCGCTATTCGCGAGATGACCTCCAAGCTTGTACAGGCTACTGGCGGCAATGTCGTGGTATTTGTGGACTACCTGCAAAAAGTCGCCATCTACCCTGAACGGGCAGTGGATGAGAACGACAAGGTAACTATCATCGTTGAGGGACTGAAGGACATTGCCCTGTCACTTGACGTACCCGTGCTGTCTATCGTGGCCGCTGATCGCGAGGGACTGCGCTCCAAGCGGTTGCATCTCTTCCATCTGCGCGGCAGTTCAGCATTGGATTATGAGTGCGATATTGCCATTATCATGAACAATAAGTACAACATCCTATCAAAGGATCATGTTGCCTTCAACCCCTACCAGGCCAAGCAATATCGTGAGTGGGTTGTTTTCACCATTGAGAAGAACCGTGCCGGGCGTGCCTTTATTGATGTCGAGTTCCATCTTCATGCACCCTTCTTCTGTTTTGACCCGCGCGGCCAGATAGTCCAGCAACAACTAATTGATGATAAGATCATCGAGGCCTGATTGTTGAGACTGCCGACTCAATCTGCTATCACGAACGGGGGTGCTTCATTTGCACCCCTGTTGTCTGTGTTGTAGGCCGACTCCCTCCTACGATATAATCCGCCCACATCTTTGACTTGGCTCTCTAAGCCGGAAGTACGTCTATGACTACAAACCGTCCGACACACTCCCTGCCACTGTTACCGTTGATCATCAGCGGTATTGTCATCTTAGTCGGCCTGATACTGCTGGGGGCCGCCATCTACTTTGTAGCCTTCCCCCCCGCAGGAGCTTCTCCACGCCTCACCCCAACGCCGCCGCTTGAGGTTACAAGGTCTGTGATGTTCCCCACTGCCACAACCGCACCAACCAACACACCCGTCCCTACTGCCACACCCACGCCCACTGAGCAACCTACTCAGCCGCCTGCCCCCTCTGCCACAATACCTCCCCTTGTCCAGCCGACCAGCCCTGTTGTGGCAACCAATCCCCCGCCACCCACTGCCCCGCCGACTGCAACAACGGCTTCCTCGAGCCGCGGCTTGACTGGCGTCAGCTTCTCGGTCGAAAACCCTACCGTCGGAGCCAACCAACAAATCTGGTTTAACTTCTCGGTCACTAATGGGAGCGGGCAGGTATTACCCTATGGCTTTCTCGGCGTGGCGATCTTCAACAGCACAGGCGCTAACGTTGGCTTTCACACCAGTTGGAGCGGTTCGTCCCTTAACCCCGGTCAGACACTCAGTTGGCGGGACGGGCTGACCATCAGCACACCCGGTTCATACCAGCTACAACTGAGCATCTGCTACTCTTCTGTCACGGTGTGCGGCTCAGGGGGTGAGTGGGAGTTACTTGGGCCGCGCGTTCCTGTGACTGTCAATTAAGAGAACAGCAGGCAGAAGCTTCTCCATCATCCAACACGATCTTGCTGGCAACGGTCCCGGTCTATCTGTCACCAGCAAGATCGTGTTGCGAATTGACAGGAGAGACGATGTCTTTCACAATGGCATAGCACGAGAAGAAGTTGGAGGAGAAATGCTATGTCTAAACTAGTTGGGCGACTGATTGGATTTTTTGTTTTTGCCTGCGTTTTTGTCTGTGCAGTGGGAGCTATTCTGGCCATCAGCACGGGGTTGATTGACCTGCGGCAGATTTTCCCCGGCTTACCTGAGCCTCCCCAGATCGAGACGGGCGACCTTCCCCTGCCCGAAGTTGAGGTCCCGCCTGTTCTACAACCCGGCGAGTCGATCCCTCTACAGGGCTTAGTCCGTCCGCGCCCGCTTTTCGCACGTGTCCCTGCGCCGCAACAGCTTTCCTCTGACCCCCGTGTGATCGGGACTAATCTCTTTTTGGCTATTCTGATGGCGCTGATCTTCGGGGCAACCTCCACTGTGCTGGGTAACATGCTGCGCGATGAAGAGCCGCGCATCCGTGAATGGCTGAAGGTACTTGGCATTGAGCGGCTGTTTGGCGGGGTGAAAGGGGTCTTCCAGTGGAGTCTGGGACATCTTGCTATCCGGCGCGGTTGCCTGACGTTGCCGCTGGTGCTGGTTATCTTCGCTCTGTATGGCATTCTGTTTGCCTTCTTGGAAGAGGGGACATCAATCTTCAGCCGGGAGGGTGTTATCCTAGCAGTTACCTTGGCCTTCACAGTGGGGCTGGTGAGCTTCGGGGGAGACGTCGCCCGACGCATCATGGCGTGGCTATGGCACAAGAAATCGCGCTTTAACCTGTATCCTGCCAATCTGATGGTGGCGGCTGGCACGGTGATCCTGTCACGGGTATTACACCTCTCACCGGGCATTGTGTTTGGAACGCCGGGCGGGGCAGATGTTGATATGCCAGAAGATCGGCGTGAGCGCCGCGAGGTAACCCTTGCTTTTGCGACCTTAGCCGTGCTGACCTTAATAGGCGCAGTTGGATGGGGCGTAAGCGGTATGGTGCTTTCTTTGCTGGATGTGCCATTTGATGGCCGGATCGTCCCTCTGATGATGAATGTGTTCAACCTGCTACAGAATACCAGTCTGGCACTGTTCCTGACAGCTCTGGAGACCCTCTTCTTCGAATCACTGCCATTGGCCTATGGTACAGGCCGCACCATACTCAAGTGGAACAAGATAGGATGGGCCGTTACATTCCTGCCCATTGCATTCCTCTTTAACCACGCCGTCCTAAACCCGCAGAGCGGCTTCCTTGACTCGTTCATGAGTCCGAATGTGCGCTTCCTGTGGTTTGTGCTCATCGTGCTGGTTGGCGTAACGGCTGGCCTCTGGTTTTACTTCAATGTGCTGGATGACATCCTAAAACAGGGGCTGGGTGTCAGAACTCCCGCTCCGACTGACCAGTATCCACAACAACCTCCTTATGATGATCAGAGGGGCAGGGGGCAGTACCCTGACTGAGAGGGGCGCTGGGCCGGTAGTCGAAAAATCAATTTCTCATACAATTGGTATAAGACTGGAAGTCAAAGTGTACTATGGCAATAGGTGATACCCGGCAAGACCTCTTGGTCACCCAACAATGAAGGGATAGTGTGAATGGCAGGCTCCTCTCTGACGGCCAGACAACAATTCTCTGCCCGGCTAGCGGCTGTCAGGCAGAATATTGCCCTTCTCAAGAGTCAGTTGAGGGCAGGCGTCATTGAAAGAGAATACTGGGATGCCCGTCTGGATGACCTTAGCCGGTTCTTGGAAGATGTCAGCCAGTTGCATCAAGCCGGTGACCAACAGAGACGGCTGGCCGCCCTGTACGAAGTCAGCAAGGCACTAGGTTCCTCGCTTGATCTGAATGAAGTGCTTAATCAGGTTATGGATGCCATCATTCAGCTAACTGGTGCCGAGCGGGGCGCACTGATGTTGTTCGACGACAATGGCCAGCTTGAAATCAAGGCGGCACGGAATGTCGCAAAGGAGACGCTGTCTGAGGACGAATTTGCCTACAGCCGTAGCGTAATCCGGGCAGTGGCTGAAACGGGGGAGCCGGTTACCACTACTAACGCCGCTGAAGACCCCCGTTTCGCCAGCCAGACGAGTGTGGTGGCTCACAATCTCCGCTCGATCCAGTGCGTGCCGCTACGGGCACGCGGCTCAATTATTGGCGTGATCTATGTAGATAATCGTATCCGCAGCGGCGTATTTTTCGAGTCTGACCTTGAGATGCTGACGGCGTTTGCCTCACAGGCCGCTGTAGCCATCGAGAATGCCCGGCTATTTACTATGACTGATAAAGCATTGGCGGCCCATGTTGAAGAACTTTCTATGATGCAGGAGATCGACCGTCAGCTTAATCAAACGCTCGATTTCGACAAAGTCATGGGTCTAACGCTCAACTGGGCTATGCGCGTGACACAGGCAGATAACGGCGCAATCGGCTTGATCGATCTGGAGGCGGGCAAAACGCGGATCGTGGCTCAGCACGGCGAGACCCCAGCCGCCGTCTTGGCTATGCTCTCCGGGGATGACGTAGTCACCGAAAACAAGAGGGGGAGTCTGGCTGTCCCGATTCAACGAGAAGGGCGCATTATTGGCGTCATCGGTCTGGATCGGAAGGATGATAGGCCCTTTGATCAGCAGGCCTATTCGTTCTTATTGCGTCTGGCTGACCATGCGGCTATTTCTATCGAGAATGCACAACTCTACGAGGCAGTTAAACGTGCCAACGATGCCAAGAGCGAATTTGTTTCAGTTGTGACTCACGAACTGCGCGTCCCCATGACATCCATTCGGGGCTACTCGGAGATGCTGGGTATGATTGGTCAGCTCAGCGAACAGCAAAAGAGCTTTCTGAACATCATCCGCAACAATGTTGATCGCATGGGTGTCTTGATCAGTGACCTCAGTGACATCTCCCGCATCGAGAGCAATCGCCTGAAACTGGAGATAGAAGACAATGTGAATGTCCGGCAGGTACTTGACCAAGTTTTGCCGGCCATGCAGGCAGAGATTGACAAGCGGGAACACCGCATCATCATTGACATTCCACCCGACCTGCCTCCCGTGCACGTTGACCCCAAGCGGCTGGAACAAATCTTTAATAACCTGATCAGTAATGCCTACAAATACACTCCCAACGGCGGCACGATCACTATCCGGGCAAGTGAGTCTGAGGAGGCCGTTCTGTGTGAAGTGAGTGATACCGGTCTCGGTATGACACCAGAAGAATTGGGGCATCTGTTCACCAAGTTCTGGCGCTCAGAGGATGTTCAGGTGCGGGAACAGCCAGGGACAGGGCTGGGGTTGGCCGTTACCAAGAATCTGATCGAACTGCAGGGCGGCAAAATCAGTGTTCAGAGCACGAAAGGGGTTGGCACTACCTTCTCATTTACCATGCCGATTGGCAAGCAATGAGGCAGGCAGAATGGCGAAAAAGAGCGGCAAGGCAATACGGCGACATACACTTCTGATTTACTACCGGCTTGGGCAACGATGGCGCACCATTCCGCTGTTGCTGGTGCTATTGGGCCTTGCAATGCTTGTGCTGGGGTGGTTATCCGATAGTCCGTTTTTGCAGGAGGCCGATCTAGGCTTGCTTTCCCTGTTCTGGGCTAACTGGCCTCTGATCGTCGGTCTCATCATTCTGAGTCTGATGTTGTTCGTGCTGGCTACCTTGATCAGTCGGGGGAGTTACGTCGAGGTGCGCCCTCGTGCGCTCCATATTCAGGCAGGGTTGATACCAATGGATATTTCGTATGGGCGGATCAAGCAGGTTAGGCTGGTCGCCCTAGGCTCTCAACATCCCCTCGACAGACTTCGCGGCGCGGACCGGGCGCTGATCGAGCCGTTGGCAGAGCGCTCCTGCACCGCTGTTGATCTGAACTCGTGGCCTATGAATCCCAAGACGCTCAGGCGCTTGTGGAGTAAGTTCATGTTCTCAGGGGATGGAAACAGCCTGTTGCTTCTGGTGCGGGACGCAATGGTGCTGAACCAGCAGATCGACTCGGCACGGGCGGCCTATCATGCCCGCATATCCAAACAGGCCAGAGGTTACAAAGACCCCATCGAGCGGGCAGTTGAGGCGGCACGCAAACAACGCCGCTAAAGGCCAGGCTGATCTTCCTCTCCTGATGCCAGCTTATCAAGGACGTTTTGCAGCCAATCTAGCTCGGCTTGCAATTGATGGACCTGATGGTCGATCACAAGCCGAAGCGTGCCTGTATGGCCGCTCACCTGACTGGTCTCTTCAAGGAGTCGTTGTATCTTAGCACGCCGCTCGCTTAGCAGGGCATAAGCCTCATCGCGGGGCAGGGTATCCATGAAAGCAATTCCTATGTCGCCGGGGAGTGTGCGGGTTTCATAATTGCGCAGATCATTCCGGAGCAGTTCAAGGAAGTAACGCTCGCCCTTAGGGGTGATACTGTAAACTCTGCGCGGTGGCCGTCCTGCCTGTGGAGCAGACTCCTCGATAACAGAGATGTATCCTTCGCGTGCCAGCTTATCGAGCAAGTAGTAGGCGGTCGGCTTCTTAATGTCGGTACACAACGCAAGGTTGTGCTCGATAAACTCATTCAACTGATAGCCGTGCATGGTTTGCCGGCGAAGCAGTCCCAGCAGGAGTAGCAGTCGCTCCATCACGTTATCCTATAGTCAAACCTGATTAGTCAGATTCGACTATACCCAGGTGCCTCCCCTCTGTCAAGCTAGAGAACCCTCGTGAACAGTCATCCGCCGATCTCAGACATCTCCCGATTCATAGGGATAACATCCTGTTCGAGGCCGTGCCCCCATGGCTTCTGCCAAATGCCCTGACGGATAATCTGTTTCAGTTCCTCGGTTGTCGCTCCGGCGCGCAGTGGCGAGAGGAGGTCTACTTCCTTCTCGCGTAACAGGCACAGCCGCAACCGACCGTCAGCAGTCAGGCGTGCACGTGTGCAGGCGGCACAGAAAGGCGCCGAGACCGAGCTGATAAAGCCAAGCGTGCCGGAAGCGCCGTTCAACTGATAGACACGAGCCTCCCCTTCCAGGCGTCCGCCATTGAGCGGGATCAGCGGCCCTAGAGCTGACTCAATCACAGCACGCATCTCGGACTCTGTAACGACCTGCGACTGCTGAAACCCCGACACATCTCGGAAAGGCATCATCTCAATGAAGCGCACCTGCCAGTTACGGCGTAAAGTCAGCCGGGCCAGATCAATCAAATCCTGCCCATCGTTGTAGCCCCGTACAACTACTGTATTGAGCTTAATCGGCAGTAGCCCCACTTCCTCGACTAGACGAATCCCCTCCCACACGTCTTCCAGCTTGCCCCAGCGAGTCAATTGCCGGAACTTATCCGGGTCGAGAGTATCTAGGCTGATATTGAATCGGCTCAGACCAGCTTCAGCCAGAGGGACAGCCAACCGCTTCAGCAATATCCCGTTGGTTGTCATTGTCACTTCACGAACACCGGGAGTGCGGCACATTTCCCGGACCAGCTCTGCGATGTTGGCCCGGATAGTCGGCTCTCCGCCAGTCAGCCGGAACTTGTCAAAACCAAGCTCAACAAACAGACGGAGCAGACTCAAGATTTCCTCGTCCTGCATGATCTCCGCAGGCGGTCGGAAGACTATATCCTCCGGCATACAGTACACACAGCGCAGGTTGCATCGGTCGGTCAGGGAAATGCGAAGATAATGGATGTGGCGCCCAAAGCGGTCAACTGTCACAGGACTTCTCCGTGTCTTTTCAGTAACCGACGTGTATATGAGATTCTAGCCGAACCTCTCTGCTTTACAAAACAACAATCTTGCTTATTGTCCATCCTCTTGCAGGATAGGGACAGTAAATGTTTTCGTGAGGGACGCTGCTTAGCATTTTAACACCATGACGGGTATGCTCAACGAATTGGTATCTGCCTGCGGCGTTCTAGTAGGAATATGGAGGTACACAAACTATGGCCACCTTGAGGGATTCATACAAACGCTGGAAAGAAGAGGTTTACAGGCAATTCACGGAACGTAAGGAAAAATTCACCACTTCATCCGGCCTTGAGGTAGAGCCGATATACCTTCCAGACGAGGAAGACCCGGACTATCTAGAAAAACTCGGTTTCCCCGGCAAATACCCTTTCACGCGCGGCATACAACCGACCATGTATCGAGGCCGTCTGTGGACAATGCGGCAGTATGCCGGCTATGCATCTGCTGAGGAGAGCAACCAGCGCTACAAGTTCCTGCTCAGCCAGGGGCAGAATGGGCTGAGCGTGGCCTTCGATCTGCCTACCCAGATGGGCTATGATGCCGATGACCCCGCCGCGCTGGGCGAGGTAGGGCGGGTTGGAGTAAGTATCTCCTGCCTGCAAGACATGTGCCGCCTTTTCGACGGCATCCCCCTTGATCGGGTCAGCACATCTATGACAATCAACGCGCCGGCGGCGATCCTGCTGGCAATGTATATTGCGACCGCCAAACGGCAAGGTGTTGCTATCAGCAGTCTGCGCGGAACGGTACAAAACGACATCCTGAAGGAATACATTGCCCGCGGCACCTATATCTTTCCGCCTGTTCCTTCTATGCGTTTGGTTACCGATCTGTTTGCCTATTGCGAGCAAAACATCCCGAAATGGAACACGATCAGCATCAGCGGCTACCATATCCGCGAGGCAGGCAGTACCGCCGTGCAGGAAGTAGCCTTCACTCTGGCCAATGCGATTGCCTATGTTGAAGCCGCGATCAAGGCCGGGCTGGATGTTAACCGCTTTGGGGAGGGATTGTCCTTCTTCTTCAACGCCCATAACTATTTTATGGAAGAAATTGCCAAGTTCCGGGCGGCCCGACGGCTGTGGGCACGTATCATGCGGGAACGGTTCGGTGCGTCCAATCCTAAAGCCTGTCAATTGAGGTTTCATGCTCAGACCGGCGGCAGTACGCTGACAGCCCAACAGCCGGAGAACAACGTCGTCCGCGTCACACTTCAGGCCCTCGCGGCAGTATTGGGAGGGGCGCAGAGCCTGCATACCAACTCCCGTGATGAGGCATTGGCCTTGCCGACTGAACAGTCGGTGCAGATCGCACTACGTACCCAGCAAATTATCGCTTATGAGTCGGGGGTAGCCGATACTATTGACCCCCTGGCGGGTTCTTACCTGATAGAGTCGCTGACCGATGCCATAGAGCAACAGGCACGCGCCTACATTGAGCAGATTGATAAGCTGGGCGGCGCATTAGCGGCCATTGAACAAGGCTTCTTCAGCCGCGAGATTCAGGAGGCGGCTTACCGCTATCAACAGGCCGTCGAGTCGGGTGAGCAGGTTATTGTCGGCGTCAACGCCTTCACGATTGAGGAAGACCTCTCATTTGAGCTTCACCGGATTGACCCGGCTATCGAGGCCCGGCAACGTGAACGCTTGGTCCTGCTACGCGACTCGCGTGATGGGGAACGAGTCAGCGCATTACTTAGCCGTCTGGAGGCAACAGCCCGTGGAACGGAAAACCTGATGCCTCTGTTTATCGAGTGCGTTGAGAACGACATCACGCTGGGTGAAATCTGCGGCGTCTTGAGGCGCGTTTTTGGGGAGTATGCCCCTCAGCAGTTCTTATAACCGCAATGAAAATGAAAGGACACCCTGTGGCAGTTAAACGCATTGATCATATTGCTATAGTCGTGCCCAAGCTCGAAGAGGCGCTTCTGTTCTATCAAGGAACTCTGGGGCTTGATCTCGCACGTATCGAACGGATAGATGAGCAAGAGGTAACCGTAGCTTTCCTGCCGACTGCGAACGGTGAGATCGAACTGCTGGAACCAACCAATACCACCAGCGGGGTTGCCCGTTTCCTTGAAAAGCACGGCGCCGGCGTTCATCATGTCTGCCTAGAAGTGGATGATCTTGGGAAGACTCTGTCCACACTGCGGACGCGCGGCGTACAACTCATCAACGACGAGCCGTTTACAAGCAGTGATGGCAAACGGATAGCCTTCATCCACCCCAAGAGCGCATTCGGTGTACTGGTAGAGCTGTATGAGCTTCCGTCTTCGCCTCTGCCTTCCCTGATACCGGCGTTGGAACAGCTTCGCGAGCGGGTGAGAGTGGAACGCTTAGCCCTGCTTGCCGGCGTAAAAGCCTTCCTGCAAGCACTGCGAACAACCCGCTCTGCCCCTCACGAAAAGCCAGCAGGGGCCAATGGGCGCGGCATCAAGATCAAAGCGGAAGGAGAGGTACTTGAGCATGAGGAACACTAAAGGCCCTCTCCCTTATTGATCTCTATGCCGTTGAGGTGCGCAGTCTGCGGTGGCCAGAGTTACTGGGCAAAAGTAGCTGTCACCCACGTAGTAGGGTCTGAAACACGCAGACGTGAGCAGTGGCTCACCATTGTATCCTGTTGCGCTGTCCCTATGTGATCATTGTCGCTCAGGGCTAGACACAAGCCGACATTCAAGCCTGCTTGTGGAGTAACAGCCAGCTCACCCCACGAGATTTTTGCCTCAAGCACGTAGCCCCTGCCGCCAGCGAGCTGACGGGCCGTCAGTTCAATTCCAGCCGGACGGTTGATTGTCGGATGATAACGCACTGACGTGGGGGGTAGGTCGGCAAAGTTGCCCGGTGACAACCCAAGCTGGATGTCATCACCATTCCAGACAGCGTTGTAAAAATCACCCCGCAGGTCACTATCGAATACCAGCTCCACCTCATCTCCCTTCCAAGAGGTCTCCCCTTGCTGGTTCTGGACGTGTACATCGTCTGTGACCTCAACATACACAAACAGGCCGTCGTCATTCCAGCACAGACGCACATAGCCGGATAGGTCGGCAGTACCCAGCCACTCTCCTGCCCCATAGGTAACCGAGTCTAGGGCAAAACGGGAGACGCCCGGCTGGATGATCCAATCTGTCTCAGCCGCATCAATGGTCATAGAGACGGCACAACGCGGGATGATCAGGCTGGGGCCATTACCTGTGCGAGCATCGGGAGGTGTGGCAGACGGCGGGAGAACAGCAGTGGGAGATGTGTCCAGCGCCGGAAGGGTAGTACCTATTGTTGTTGCAGTAGGTGGAGGAGAGGTCAGTGCCTGGGCTGTAATGGTCAAATAGACAGCCTGAACGGTGGCCGAGGTATCAGGCTGTTGAGCGCCCGGCACTGTGCACGCCAGCACAGCCAGCCCCAGCACGCTGAGCACTGCCCCAACAGCCCGCGGCAATGGGTTCAACATAAGTCTCCTCCCTCGTCACGCTATGCTCTGGATAATATGCTGAGGGCAGGCACAGCGCAACAACACGACAGCCTTTTTGCGACTGCTCAGGCAGAATGCTAGACTCTCTAACGACATGGTTGATCAGACACCCATTCATGCTGAACGGCGCCGATTCCATGTAGACGGCGTAGTACAGGGGGTAGGCTTCCGCCCTTTTATTTATTCCCTTGCTGTGCGGTATGGCCTGAGCGGCTGGGTACTTAATTCTTCCTCAGGGGTAGATATTGAGGCGCAGGGTGCTCCTGACGCATTGGATGCCTTCCAGCGCTCCATTGTAACCGAAGCCCCCCGCCTGGCCCGCATTGATCGGGTAGTCATGGCCCGGATTCCACCCGAAGAAAACGGGGACGGCTTTGTCATCCGGCACAGCGAAGCGGATAGCGGGACATCTCTCGTCTCACCCGACGTAGCCACCTGCCCGGACTGCCTGGCCGAAATCTTCGACCCGGCCAACCGCCGGTATCGTTATCCTTTTACCAACTGCACGAACTGCGGCCCTCGTTACACGATCATTGAGACAATGCCTTATGATCGTCCGGCAACCACCATGCGCCTCTTTCACATGTGCCAAGCCTGTCAGGCTGAATATGATGATCCGCTTAACCGCCGTTTCCACGCCCAGCCTAACGCCTGCCCAGACTGCGGCCCGCAGGTTGAACTAATTGTCAGTGACAAGATACGCACTAGCCTGCAACACAGCCTGCCGGATGATGTTGCCCGCGCCGCGGCACTGTTGCGGGAAGGCTACATTGTAGCCGTCAAGGGGTTGGGAGGCTTCCATCTGGCATGTGATGCCACAAACGCAGAGGCAGTCGCCCGCTTACGTCTGCGCAAGGCCCGCCCCGATAAGCCCTTTGCTGTGATGATCGCCTCGCTGGAAGAGGCAGAAGCCCACTGCTCGATCAACGCAGACGAGGCACAGCTACTTTCAAGCGCCGCCGCACCTATTGTCCTGCTCTATCGGCGGCCTGACTCGGCCATCGCGCAGAATGTTGCCCCCAACAACCCCACGCTCGGTGTGATGCTGCCCTATACCCCGCTCCATCACATCCTGATCCGCGATGCAGGCCGCCCCCTAGTGATGACAAGCGGCAACCTGAGTGATATGCCTGTCATTATCTCCAACGAGGAAGCTATAGAGAAACTTGCCCCTATCGCCGATGCCTTCCTGATCCATAACCGCCCCATCTACATGCGTTGCGATGATGCAGTGTGGTGGGTGGACCGTTTTGCCGGTTCACAGGATGCCGCCTGCCAACCGTTACGCCGCTCAAGAGGGGACGCACCCTATCCGGTCCGGTTGGCATGGCGATCGGATGGGCACATCCTCGCCACCGGCGCAGAGATGAAAAATACATTCTGCCTGGTGCGCGGCAACGATGCCTTTCTCAGCCAGCACATTGGCGAGATGAACTCCGTCGAATCGCTTGAGTATTTTCGTCAGGCACTCTTGCACCTAAGCAGGCTGTTCAAGGTGACTCCTGAAGTCATTGCTCATGATTTGCATCCTTCCTACCTGACCACCCGGCTGGCCCGCGAACTGGCCGCCGAGAACGACTTAGCGGTTGTAGGAGTCCAGCATCACCATGCCCATATCGCCGCCTGTCTAGCCGAACACGGACACAGCGGACAGGTGATCGGTGTAGCGCTTGACGGGACAGGTTACGGCCCAGACGGCACGATCTGGGGCGGGGAGATACTGATCGCAGATGTCAGAGAGTACGAGCGAGCCGCTCACCTTGAATATCTGCCCCTGCCGGGCGGTGAGGCGGCCATCCACAGACCCTATCGTATTGCGTGGGGCTATCTGCTGGCAACGCTGGGAGCAATCCCTGACCTTCCCACCTTGAGAGAGTTTCCTTCTCAAGAACAGGAGATCGTGGCACGTCAAGTTGTGAGGAAGATTAACTCGCCGCTAACCTCTAGCTGTGGGCGCCTCTTTGACGCTGTTTCAGCAATAACGGGCATCTGCCCGGTAACGACTTTCGAGGCACAAGCCGCCATTGCCCTAGAGCTGGCCGCACGCGGGGCAGACTTACACCGAGTGTTGCCCTACCCGTTCGAAATAGACCATCAGGGCGCAATCCGGTTGGGAGGCGTGTTGGCGGCAATTGCTGAGGAAACAAGTGCTGGCCGGCCTGTCGGGGAGATTGCCGCTTCCTTCCATGTCACGTTGACTCGGATGGTAAGCGAAGCCGCCAGGCGGGTGCGTGAGCAGACCGGCATAGGAATAGTTGCACTCTCCGGGGGGGTATTCCAAAACCGGCTGTTATTACACTTGATAAGAGAGAGCCTCCGCGCTGAGGGATTCGAGGTGCTGACACACCGCCAGGTGCCGGCTAATGACGGAGGTCTCAGCCTTGGACAGGCTGTGGTAGCCTTGCACCGGACTTTGTGACTGACACTCAACAAGGGGTTTCCATTTCACAGAAAGAGAAAGGGGAGACACATGGCTGAAGCAACGATCAAATGGCTAGAAGAGAAACGCTTTGTGGGAGTTGACAGCACAGGGCACGGCATCGTCATCTCCTCAGCGGGTGAGGACGGCGGCATTGGTGTTAAGCCCTCCGATTTGCTCCTGCTGGCCCTGGGAAGCTGTACTGCCTACGACGTAGTAGCCATTTTGCAGAAGAAGCGTCAGAAGCTGACCGGCCTGACCGTGCGTGTCACAGCGGAACAGCAGACCGAAGAGCCGTGGACCTTCAAACGCTTCCATGTGCATTACATTGTGCGGGGGCGTAACCTCTCTGAGAAGGCGGTCTCTGACGCGATCACCCTCTCAGATGAAAAATACTGCTCAGTGTCAGCCACCCTCAAGCTGGGTGTACCGGTCACGCACGATTACGAGATCATAGAGGACGCTTAGATAGATTCCTCAGAGGCCAGGGAGTGTCTAATAGAGTGGATATGGAGGGCTAAAATCGGCTGACCCGTTAACCCCATGTCCACCCTTTTGAGCACTCCCCAGAGGCCATACACCCTTTACGTTTTTGCCTCCCTATCCGGTACAATAGGCTGTGCGCTGTAACCGGCGCCGTCCCTAAACGCATACTTTAGACGAGCGGAGTATAGTTTTAACAATGTTGAAGCGATCTGGTATTATTGTGGCTGGTGCCTTGATACTCCTCCTGTTGAGCGGGTGCAGTCTCTTCGGCGGGCAAGCTGCTCAGGAACCACCCACTCTCACGCCAACCAGTCCTCTGCCCACCTTACCTCCTGTGACACTTGCACCAACCCTCCCGCAGGTGACATTGGCGCCTCCAACCCTCACACCCTCACCCACCGGCAACCTCGCGCCAACGCCGCTACCCGCTCCTACGGAGATTGTCCCTTTCACTCCGACACCTCAAGGGACTGGAGAACAGGCGGCATCCGGGACGCCCGCACCGGCATCTGCGCTGGGCGGCCCTGGTATCAGCATCAACCCACAGCTTGGTGAGCCGGGTGAGACAATTGTGGTAACTGGGAGCGGCTTCCCGCCAAACAGCACAATTACACTTCACTGGGGGCCTGTCAATGGGCCTACCGGCCCGGTCTATTGGGAAGTCCAGAGCGACGCGACAGGAGCGTTCACAGTGGGCCTGATCGTGTTGCCCGCCGATCGGTGGCCGGGCGGCGCGCCGCAGGAAGGCGACTTCCTTCAGTTGCGGGCTACCTCCCCCTCCCTTAGGGGAGCCTATTACTGGGCGAACTTCCGGTATGTCAAGCGCTTTAACCCTGTCACCTCGCTGGTCCAAACCTACACAAACGAGGAATACGGCTATGCAATTGACCTGCCCAACGGGTGGAGATGGTCATGGGATGAAGACGAAGGGACCGATGATGTCCGCTTCACTGCCCCCAGCGGTGTCGGCAAGGGCTTTATATTGGTCTTGAATGCCTCCGGTGCTGGGGCTGTCATCCCCTCCGTGATGGCGGCTGAGTTTCCGGGTCAAACCTACACCACCACTGAAGCCACGCTGGGCGCTTACCCCGGCACAAGCGCAACAACTGCCAATGGCAGGACCGTCTGGTTCATCCCCCGCGGCGGACGGGTCTACGTGCTGAGTTTTACTGATGACAACGGTCAGTTCTACCTGATTATCGCTTCCTCCTTCCGTTTGAACTAGGGACCCCCACCGCGCAGATAAAAAAAGCCGCCAGTCTTTTTACTAAGCTGGCGGCTTCTTGCTTTTATTATACCAATGACTGTGAACCCTAGCTGATGATCGTCCCTACCTTCTCGCCCAGCACGGCCCGTTCAAGTGCACCTTCCTGCCAGAGGTTAAGGACAATGATAGGAAGCTGGTTGTCCATACAAAGGGTAATGGCTGTACTATCCAGTACCCGCACCCGCATATTGAGGGCCTCCATGAAGGTGAGGTGATCATACCGTTTGGCATTGGGGTCGGTCTTAGGATCGCTGGCGTACACGCCATCTACTTTGGTCGCCTTGATGAGCACGTCAGCATCAATCTCCATGCCGCGCAGAGCGGCGGCGCTGTCAGTAGTGAAGTAAGGGTTGCCTGTGCCTCCCCCCATGATTACCACCCGCCCCTTTTCTAGATGGCGGATAGCCCTCAGGCGGATGTATGGCTCCGCGACACTACGCATCTCGATAGCCGTCTGGACTCGTGTGACCACCCCTTGCCGTTCCAACGCATCCTGCAAAGCGAGAGCGTTCATCACAGTCGCAATCATGCCCATATGATCGGCAGTAGCACGCTCCATCCCTGCTTCCATACCGATCTGACCGCGCCACAGGTTACCTGCTCCTATTACAATGGCGATTTCGACCCCGTACTCCTTGACCCGCTTGATGATTCCGGCAATCCACGCGGCCTGCCGAGGGTCAATGCCAAACTCGGACTCGCCGGAAAGTGCCTCTCCCCCCAGCTTGAGGAGAATGCGGTGATACTTTGGTGTCCCTTTCAGCGGCTCGCTCAAGCTATCTTCTCCCTTTACGTTACAAACCAACTAGGCAAAAAAAGGGGATTAGAGCGGTCTCTAATCCCCTAGTAGCCGAGTTTAGTCCTCGTCGCCGCCTGTATCAGCAGTTGTCTGCCCCAGTTCATAACGCGCGAAGCGGCTGACCTTAATGTTCTCCTTGATCTCAGCAATTGCCCTCGTCACCAAATCGCTGACTGTGATCTCGTCGTCTTTCACAAAGGGCTGATGCATCAGGCATACTTCAGCAAAATACTTATTGAGCTTGCCCTCGACCATCTTTTCAATGACATGGTCCGGCTTACCCTGCGCCCGCCCCTCTTCATAGAACTTTTTCTTCTGAGCTTCCAGCACATCAGCAGGAATGTCAGCTATATCTACATAAAGAGGGCTGGCAAAAGCAATATGGAGTGCAATATCATGTGCCAGAGTCTGGAACTGCTCAGTCTTGGCAACGAAGTCTGTCTCGCAGTTGACCTCAACGATCACACCGACACGCCCGCCGGGATGGGTATAGGTCTCTATTTTACCCTCACGGGCTATACGTTCAGCCTTTTTCTTGGCCACCGCAAGGCCCTTCTCAGCCAGATAGGCCTTGGCCTTTTCCATATCACCCTGATGTTCCTCAAGAGCCTTCTTGCAGTCTAAGACAGCCGCTCCAGTTGCCTCGCGGAGCTCCTTTACCATTTGCGCACTGATTGTCATGATCGCTTTCCTCGTTCCGCCTTCGTATGGGTGATCTACTGGGCCAGATCAGTCCTCTTCCGACTCATCTGTCTCGAGGGCCTCTTCTTCCATTTCTTCGCCCTCGTCCTCGAATTCCTCACTGTCTTCCTCAAATTCCTCGTCATCGTCAAAGCGCAGGCCGCCCTTAAGCTTGGCCAAGGTAGCCTGACCAAGGAAATCCTCGTCCGTGGCCTTCTCCTCTTCGAGGTGGCTAAAATCGTACTCGTCGTAGACTACTTCTTCCTCCGGCATCTCCTCTTTGCGGAGAGCCATCCCTTCGAGTACCGCATCTGCCATCACGCTGGTAATTAACTTAATGGCACGGATCGCGTCGTCGTTAGAGGGAATCACATAGTCAATAGGGTCGGGGTCGCAGTTAGTATCTACTAGAGCAATGACAGGGATGTTAAGAATGTTGGCCTCGCGTACAGCGGTGTATTCACGCCGCACATCTACAACGAACAGCAGACTCGGAAGGGATTGCATCTGACGGATGCCACCCAGCCGGAAGTTGAGCTTCTCGATCTCGCGGGTCAGAGTGAGGGCTTCCCGCTTAGTCAGAAACTCGAACTCGCCCCGGTCGCGGCGTTGCTCAAGAATATTAAGGGTGTTGATCCGCTGGCGGATGGTGCGCCAGTTGGTGAGAGTACCACCCAGCCATCGCTGGTTGACATAGGGCATACCACAGCGGGTTGCCTCGCGAGCAATGGTCTCCTGCGCCTGACGCTTGGTGCCAACAAAGAGCAAAGTCCCGCCCTCAGCGACTGCGTCACGCACCACCTCATATGATTCTTTGACTGCCTTGAGGGTCTGCTGGAGGTCTAGAATGTGGATACCGTTGCGTTCAGCGAAGATGTAGGGCTTCATCTTCGAGTTCCACTTACGGGTACGATGCCCGAAGTGGACGCCCGTCTCAAGCAGGGCTTTCATTGTAATTGCGGCCATGTCAACGTCCTTTCGTTTTATCTTCCACTACCGTCCATCCCATGCGGAACCAGCCAACTGGCTGGCACGGCCGCACGGGTCAGGTAGTGTGCAGTCTCCGCTTAACAGCGCGGGCAAGCTGATATTTCGTTTAAGCCGGGCGGAATTATAACGCGGGGTATGTCAAAGTTCAATGCGTCGGACTCCGCGGGGAGTGTCTAATAGAGTGGATATGGAGGGCTAAAATCGCCTGACCCGTTAACACCATGTCCACCCTTTTGAGCACTCCCGACTCCGCGGGTCAGTGGGGTCAGCCAGCGGACCCCACAACCCATCAGAGGGCACAACGGGGTATATTCTTGTGAGGGAATGTCAAGCTTGGGTGCAACTGGAGAGGGCCGTTGGTGGTACAATGCGGCTATGAAAGGCAGACAGCA
>DAOTYH010000089.1:0-14664 GCA_034435015.1 Anaerolineae bacterium
CCGTTGATCTGGCAGCCGCCGACGCGCACGCCGCGCCCGACCGCCACACCCGGCGGGCCGACGTTGACTCCTACTCCATTTGACGTGAACAACTCACCGCTTGACCCCAATCGCCTAAGGGGTGCGGCTTGGACAGGCGTCAAGATCGCGCTGGGGGCGTTTGGCTTCCTGGCGCTCTACAGCCTGGTGCGGGCGGCGGTCAGGGGACAGCTTCGGGTGATCTTGTGGCGCTTCCGGCGGGAGGTTATCAACCCCCTGTTTGACAGGCCGCACCGTCGGCGCAGGAAGTAGCTGTTATGTCAGAGCGTCATCTGATTGTGGGGCTGGGCAATCCGGGTCAGGAGTATAGGGCTAATCGCCACAATGTTGGCTTTCAGGTGATCGATCATCTAGCGGCACGGCATGGATTGGCCTTCGCCCGCCAACAGCACAACGCCTTCATAGCCGCCGGCGAGATCAAGGGGCGCGCCGTGATCCTTGCCAAGCCGCAAAGCTATATGAACGAGAGCGGCGGGCCGGTCGGGGCGCTGTTTCGTTTCTACAAAATTGAGCCGGATCGTCTCCTGATCATCTTCGACGACCTTGATCTGCCCATCGGCACGTTGCGGTTACGTCCGTCAGGCGGATCAGGGGGGCATAAGGGGATGAAGAGCATCATCGCACGGCTGGGCAGTGAGGACTTTCCGCGCCTGCGGGTAGGCATTGGACGGCCACCAGGCCGTATGGACCCGGCGGCCTATGTCCTGCAGGACTTTGACAGCCTCCAATTGCCGATCATACAGGCTGTCTATGAGCGTGCCGCCGATGCCATTGAAGCGTGGCTGACCGAAGGAATTGAAGCGGCAATGGGGCGCTATAACAGGCCGGCTGAACAGCCTTCTGAGCCGAATGAGGGTGTGCAGGATGAATCTATCGGGTCTGCTTGACATCCTGCGCGGGCAGGAGCCTTATCGTGCCCTGCTGGAAGACTTGACAGCCAGAAGGGCTGAGGACAGCCTGCGCGGATCACTGGGGCTGATCCGTGCGGCACGCCCTTATGTCATCGCGGCGCTGGCGTTGGACATTCCCCAGCCCCTGCTGGTCATCACAGCCCGCTCTGATTATGCCTCCAATCTGGCTGAGCAGTTGCTGGCATGGTATCCCGGCCTGCACGTATTGACTTTCGCCGAACCTAATGCCCTGTTCTACGAACGAGTCCCATGGGGGCGGCGGGTCACATGGGCGCGGTTGCAGGTGCTGGCTAGACTGACTACCGAACCGCGTCCCCACACCGTGATCGTCGCATCAGCACGCGCGCTGATGCAGCGTACCCTCCCCCCTGAGGTGTTAAAGGCCCAAAGCGTGACACTGGCACGCGGCCAGCGGATTCCCGGCGGGCAACCCGATCAGCTATTGCGCCACTGGCTTGAGATCGGCTACGAGCCGGCCTCCCTTGTCACTGAGCCGGGCACGTTCAGCCGGCGGGGGGGGATCATTGACATCTTCCCCATTGCCGACGAACAACCGGTCCGCCTTGAGTTGTGGGGTGACGAGATCGAGTCACTGCGTGCCTTTGATCCAGCGACCCAGCGCAGTCTTGAAGCCCGCGCAACAGTGACAGTGACGCCCGCCCGTGAGGCCCTGCCCCTGTTCGGCCCTCAAGCGGCCCGCCAGCTAGGCAAGGAGATCAAACAAAAGCATACTGTTGCATCGGCTCAGCCCCTGCCGGAAGACTGGCAGGACGACATAGCCTCCGACCTCCCGCTTCTGGAACAAGGGGCGGCCCTCCCCGCTCTGGAGTTCTACCTGCCATGGATGGTTCGTGAGGCCAGCCTGCTCGAATACCTGCCGCCTCAGGCTCCTATACTGGTGGATGATTGGGACGACCTGTCCGACACAGTGGCTGATCTGGAGGCGCAAGCCCTGTCACTGCGGGAAGCCCACTTAGAAGCAGAAGACATCCCAGCCGGGATGCCGCTCCCCCTTGTGACATGGGATCATCTACAGGAAGAGCTATTACACGCCGGCGCTCTGGAGCTGGGCGGGGTTCCGGGGCAGGGCAGGCCGCTTGGCGATCTGTTTGTGGCAGGGCCGCGCTATGCCGGCCAGCTCAAGATGTTTCTTGACGAACTGCATCGGCTCAGCCTCTCCCCCCACGAGCGGGCTGTCGTTGTCTCCCGACAGGCCGAGCGTCTGGCGGGGCTATGGCATGAGCTGGGACGGGCAACACGCCTCACACCCATAGAGGAAATCCTTGAGCCGCCAGCGCCGAACGCTCTGATCTTTGTGCAGGGGGGGCTGGCAGAAGGCTGGCTGTTGCGTGACGGCCAGATCACGACCCGCCTGCTGACCGATGCCGAGATTTTCGGCTGGCAGCGCCCGGAGCCGCGCCGCAGGCCCCGGCGGCGTGCAATTGCGCCGGAGGACTTCTTCGCCGACCTCGTCCCCGATGATTACGTTGTCCACGCTGAGTACGGCGTAGGGCGCTTCAAGGGGCTGGAAAAACGCACCCTGAACGGCGTCGAGCGTGAGTTCCTTGTGATCTGCTACGCAGGCGGCGACCTGTTATATGTCCCTATCCATCAGGCTGATCGCCTGAGCCGCTACATCGGGGCAGATGACAGCGAGCCTGAACTGTCACGTCTGGGAACTGCTGAATGGTCACGCACCCGCGAACGGGCACAACAGGCCGCCGAGGAGATTGCCCGCGAATTGCTGGAGCTGTATGCGGCACGGGAGCTGGTCACTGGACACGCCTTCAGCCCGGATACGCCATGGCAGCACGAACTGGAGGCCTCTTTCCCTTACGTCGAGACGGAGGATCAACTTCGCGCTCTGGCTGAGGTCAAAGCCGACATGGAAAAACCCCGCCCTATGGATCGCCTGATCTGCGGTGATGTGGGCTACGGCAAGACCGAGGTTGCACTACGGGCCGCCTTCAAGGCCGTCATGGACGGCAAGCAGGTTGCCATTCTCGTCCCCACCACTGTTCTGGCCCAGCAGCACTATGAGACCTTTAGCCGTCGGCTGGCGGCCTTCCCGGTAGAGGTTGAGATGCTGTCGCGCTTCCGCTCGTATGCGGAACAACAGGCCATCCTTGAGAAGCTGGCTGAAGGTAAGATAGACATTATCATTGGCACACACCGCCTGCTGGGCCGCGACGTAGTCTTCCGTGATCTGGGGTTGTTGATCATTGATGAGGAACAGCGCTTTGGTGTGACGCACAAAGAACAGCTCAAGCGGATACGCACCGAAGTAGATGTGCTGACCCTGACAGCCACCCCCATCCCGCGCACGCTGTACATGAGCTTGACCGGTGTTCGTGACATCAGCGTCATTGAGACTGCGCCGGAAGAACGCCTGTCAGTGACAACCTGGGTGGGGCGCCGGGATGACGACCTCATCCGGCAGGCTGTCTTGCACGAGCTGGATCGCGGAGGGCAGGTCTTCTACGTGCATAACCGCGTACAGACTATCTACGCTGAAGCTGAAAGGCTGAGACGCCTTGTGCCGGAGGCAACCATTGTGGTTGGTCATGGCCAGATGGCCGAAGCCGAACTAGAAGATGTAATGGCCCGCTTTGCCGCCGGCGAAGTAGATGTGCTGGTCTCCACCAGCATCATCGAAGCCGGCCTGGATATCCCCAACGCCAACACGCTGATCGTGGATCGAGCTGACCAGTTCGGACTGGCACAGCTCTATCAGTTACGCGGACGGGTAGGCCGGAGCGCCAACCGCGCTTTTGCCTACTTCTTCCATCCGCCGCTCCACAGCCTGACACCAGAAGCGCGCGCCCGTCTAGAGACCATCGCCGAGAAGACGGAATTGGGGGCAGGGATGGATATCGCCATGCGCGATCTGGAGATACGGGGGGCAGGTGACATTCTGGGGGCACGCCAGCACGGACATATCGCGGCAGTCGGATTCCACCTATATACCCGTATGCTGGCACAGGCCGTCAGACGCCTGAGGGAGGAACGGGAGGGACGTACAGCCGTACATGGCGACGGGAAACATCCGGCAGAAGCTGGGGCGGTGCGCGAGATAGTGACCATTGATCTGCCACTGCCCACTTACATCCCGACCAGCTACATCCCCGACAGCCGGCTACGTATTCAGCTTTACCGCCGCATGGCCGACCTGTCAAGCGAACAGGCCATAGCCGACCTGAGAGCTGAACTGTCGGATCGGTTTGGGCTGTTGCCAGAGCCAGTCGAGAATCTGCTGTATCAACTGCGGGTGAAGCTGTTGGCCCAGCGGGCTGACGTGGAAGCAGTCACAGGGGAGGGCGGCCAGGTCGCCATTCGGGTGGCAGGACTGGCCCATGTGGATCGCTCATTGTTACAGCAACGGCTGGGACATGGGGTACGGGTCAGCAGGACAGCAGTGTGGCTGACAATGGCTGACGGCTGGCAAAAAGACCTGATTGAGGTACTGGAGGCACTGGCGAAACGGTAAAAAGTTCCACCCCTTCTTGCTCCCTACTCCGTGATGGTTGTTGCCTGCACGACCGGCGTATCCGCCGTCCACTGTCCGTCAGGGGCCAGCCCGCGTGCAAAGAAACTGTATTGCCGGCCCGATCCGCCGGCAAAGAGCGCCTCACCAGGAGTGTTCGTTTCAATCCACAGCGTCCAGTCACTGCCAGCGGTCTCGTCGCGATACCACACCTGAAACTGAGTCACAAGCGGGTCGCTCGACTGCCACTTAACCAGAAAGGCAGGCCGGCTTCTTTCCAACAGCGGCAGTACGCTGACGACAGGCCGCACGATGGTTTCGATCACGATCACCGGCGGCCCCCCGATCATCGCCCCCACTCCCGACATGTTGTAGTTGGTAGCAGGCAAGAGTGAAACATGATAGGCCGCATCGCTCTCACGGGGCCGGATCACGGTCTGCTGGCCATCTTGTGTGATCAGGGTAGCCTGTGTCGAACGGGCCGGTATGACCGCCTCGCCGGCCTGCCCCATCGTGTCCCAAATCACAGTGATCAGCTCTGAGGTTGCGGGCCGCGCAAACACCAGCCATTGCTGTCCATTGCGGGGGCCGGCAGTGAAACCCGACAGCGGCACGAAGTCCGCCGAGGAAAACACCTGGCTGAGGGTGCGAAAGGCACTGTAAGCCGGACGGGCTGTCCCCGGCTGGGGATGCTGATTAAAACACAGGTTGGAACTGCTGTTGCGCAACAGCCCTAGCGCATCTCCCCAACAGGCCGCACCGCTCCCGCACAGACTCCCGTCGTTCGGCGCGAAGGTTGTGCCGCGCGGCTGATTGCCGCAGTCGTCATATAGCTGAAAATGAAACACTACCTCAGCCCCGGCCATGAAGGCGTAAGCGGCGCTCTGTATGACATAGCTGGCCTGCTCCTGCTGGGTGGCCCGCATCACAATCTGGTCGGGGCGTGTAGCCCACTGGGGGCCGGGGTAATCGTCCCACACGGCTACCCCCGACTCATTCAGCCAGATGGGAAGGTCCGCCAGCCCGTAGACCGCCAGCAGATTCTCGGTACGCTGAACAGCATAGAAGGTGTATGGCGGATGGCTGTAGGAGTGCAGAGCAACGATGTCAAAGGGATAACGGGCCGGCACAGGGGCAGGGTCGTTCTTGTAGATGTTGAGCAGATCAACCAGAAAGGCCGGCTTCTCAAACAGCACCAATCCGCCCAGCATCACCTGAGCCTGCGGATCAGCCTGCTTGGCCGCCAGATAGGCTACCTTCAACAGACGGGCGTATTCTTGCACCGAGCCGTTCCAGAACATCGAGAAATCCGGCTCATTCCAGATTTCCCACACCCTTACCCCCTGGCCGGCAGGCCAGCCCTCAGCACGGGCGCGTGTTCCGCCGGGCTTGTAGCGCATCACAACTGTATAGACAAAGTCAGCCCACGGGTTGTTGGGGTTGATCGCCTTGCCGGGGCCGGGAATGTCCGTGCCGTCAATGAAGACAGGTTGATCCAGATTGACCGGCACATTGCGCCCATCGTTGTAGATGGCCGGCACGCCCAGCAGAATGGCATTCGTCTGAAGGTTATGGATCACATCGTTGCGAACAGCCTCATCGTACAGCACCCACACATAGGTATCCGGCTGTTGTTCAATGTCGCTCCAGTAGATGGCAAAGCGATCCCAGCCCGCGCCGGCATTCAGGCCAGCCTGAAAACGCGCCTCATCGGTCTGATGTTGGGCACTGCTGATGAAGTTGATCCCCAATCTGGCGGCAGGCGGGCGCGGCACAGCGGTAGGCGGGAGGGAGGTAGGGGTAGGGGCGGGCAATGGCGGTGTTGCTGTGGAGGTAGCGGCAGAGGGCGTGATCGTCAGATCGGGTGTCGGGCTGGACGGCAGAGGGGCAGGCGTCAAGGTCAGGCCGCTCAGGTCAAGAGTAGGCTCCGGCCCAATGGTGACAGGAGTCAACTGATAGGGGCCGACCAGCAGGGGCGTTTCAGTGGGAGGGGGCAGGCCGGCGCCCTCCGGTGTGGCTGTGATGTAAATGATCCATGGTGTTGGCGTCAGAATGCCGCCCGCCCGGTCAATGGGCAGGTTACATCCTCCCAATAACAACATCACAGCCAGCAAGACGGCTGGCAGATACAACGGGTCCAAGTGGCGGGAACGCATCAGGTCACACCCCTATTGTCGCTCGGCTCAAGCAAAACAGCCCCTATCTTACCACAGCCGGAGATAGGCCTGCACAGGAAGTATAAGGGGGCAGTCGCCGGCAGGCCGCACCTCATAAACGGTCATCGGTCCCAGTGAGGTAGGGCTGTTGTACCCCTCCCTCTGAGCCGCCGACCAGACAGGACAGAAATGAGGGCTGGAGACAATTATTTCGTACTCAGCACTCCAATGTGGGAAGACGATCAGATAGTCAGCGCCGCTCATCAAGATATAGGCAGTCAAGTGATTAGCATCCCGCATAAAAGGGATAACATCCGGCGAAACCAGCCCGGCCAGATCAACCAGCCTGCGGGGAGCAAAGTAGCCCAAAGCGCCAATGTCATGGGCGGCAACAACCGCGTCGTGGGGGACATTTTCGTTCACCCAGCGGGCAGTAGCGACCATCTCATCCTCAATGAAGGAAACATCGCGGGCATAGGCTGGCGCTCCGAGTACCCCTAGCATCAGCGGGAACAGCGCAGCTACCGACAAGGCCCACGTAAGACTTCCAAGACGGATCAGCCGTCGTTCCGTGCGTAACTGAATGAGATGGGCCATACCTCGTACCCCGAAGATCAGGATCAACGGGATAGCGGGAATGGCATAACGCCCATGCTGGTAAGTCACCGGCAGGCGGGCGGCATAGAGCGCCCAATGCAACAAAGCCCATCCGAGAGGGGCCAGCGCTGCGCCGTCCAGCGTGCGGCGGCGCACGCCGATCCACAGGCCGGCCAGCAGGCCCGGCAGAAGCAATACCTGCGCACCGATCCACCCCACGGACATCTGCCCGAAGAGGCGCAAAAGATACGACTGGCCATACAGCGCGGCATACTCGGTCTGCTTGGCATAGAAGGTGTTGGGCCACCACGCCCCGCTGACAGCATGGTTGAAGGCAAAGAACGGTATGAGGAGCAGGGAAAAGCCTGCACCGGCCAGCACAGCCCACAGGAAACGGCGGCCCAGATGGACTCTTTCCGTTGGGCCGGCGGGGGCCAGCAGACCGTACAAACCTGCTACGCCCAAAGCCAGCACGCCTTCGGGGCGGGCCAGCATCAAGATGCCGCCCCAGATGCCGGTCAACAGGCTGTTATGCCAGCGATAGGCACAACGAGCCGGATCGTGGCGGCGCAGCCACACCCAGAACCAGATCAGCAAGGCGGCAAACAGGCCGGTCTCCATGCCAGAGGCCCCTGCCCAGACAAGATGCCATTCCAGCGCAACGCTCAACCCAACCGCCAACGATAGGCGGAGCGAATCCTCCTTAAACAGACGGGCCGAACCCAGCGCCGCCGCTATGAGCGTCAACAGGCCTAAGGCGTGCGTCCCCCAGCGCGGGTCAATCGGCAACCAGTAAACTGGTGTCAGAAGCAGTGTCCACAAGATGGAGGTCGAGCCGGTGCTGGGTAGTCCCGGCACAAACGCCCATTGGCCGGTGCGGGCCAGATTGCGGGCATAAGTTTGATAGATCCACGCATCGTCAAGGGGATAGCCAAAACGGTGATAGGCAAAGCGCGTCAGGAGCAGGTAGAGCGCATCAGCGAGGAGACAGGCTAAAACGATCAGGCCGTCACGCAGGAGAGGCGTCAGCTTGAGACTAGGCTTGGAAGCAAAGGGAACCATAAGACCCCTTCATACGTTAATTGAGTCAGCAGACGATGACCTTTGTTTAGAAAAGGGTACACTAACTATGCGCAGAAAGCTATCGTCAATCAGCCTGCTGGGGTTGGCCGCGCTGAGCCTGATTGTGGCCGGTTGTACTGGAGGCACGGGGACGCCAAACCCCGATATGCCAGTTGACTCATCCATGCCTGCCCCTGAGCCGGGCAGGGGGACCAGCTCGGCCAGCGGCGGAACAGGAGGAACAGGCGAGCCGGTGTATGTCAACAGCATTGATCTGCTGACACTGGAGTCCTTCCCCGTACAGGTGAACGCCGTCATACGCGGCAGTCTGCCCGATCCCTGTGTCGAGATCGTGCAGATCAAACAACGACGGGAGGGGAATTCATTTACCCTCACTTTTATAACCCGCCGCACAGGTGGCCTCTGCCCCGAAGTGTTACAGCCGTTTGAGGAGGCAGTGGCGCTGGATGTCTACGGCCTGCCGGCAGGGACTTATACCGTGCTGGCCGGCGAGGTCAGCAGTACATTTGATCTGACCATTGACAACATCCTTGCCGACACAACTGAGCTTCCAAGGCAAGGACAGGGCGGAATGATCACTGGCCATGCAACAGTCACAGGGGTCGAGGTTGTAGAGACTCAGTCCTACCCGCCTGCCGTGCAGATCAACATCCGCGGTTACCTGCCTGATCCTTGTACTCAGATCAGCGGCATCTCAGAACAGTGGGAGGGCAACACGATCTACCTCCTAGTTGAGACAAGCCGGCCTTCAGACGTGATGTGTGCGCAGGTGATTGTTGAGTTTGAACAGAGTTACATGTTACGGAACATCCCAGGGCGAGGGACCTATACACTGGTCGTCAACGATGTCGCAACACAGTTTACCATCCGGTAGGGAGAGATTCGCAACAGTCTGTTTCCCTAGCAGTCGGTTTGGTCTAAAATAGAGTGAGGCTCTCGCCAATCGAACAGCTAGGGAGAAGAGGAACATGCCGAAACGCACAAAAACCTGCATGAGTATTGTAGGACGTGCTGGCTTAGTGGTGATTCTGAGCGGCATCATGACAGCCTGCAACCTGGGCCAACAGGCTCCTTCTGAGCCGATCTCAAACACCCCTCAGGTAGTTATGCCGCTCGACATACCGACAGCCAGCCCAACGCCTTTGATTCAGGTGCCGCCGACCGCTACGCCCTTGCCAGAACTACTCCCCGCAGAGACGCTGGGGCCGATCACCATAGACGGCACCACTCACCGCACGCTGGAGCCGGTCACTGTGCGGGTCACGCGCGGCAAGTCGGTCTCCAATGTCACCTGTACGTGGGCCTTACAGGACACAGGCGGCCAACCTACCCCGCTTGGCACGCCAACCACCACTCAGCTGGACGAAAATACCTACTCGGATGTATATACCTTCACCCCTCAGGCGGCTGGTACTTATGTAGTGAGCTGTACAGGTGTTGCCCTGACGATCAGCGGACAGCGCCCGGTCAGCGCGGTCAGCACGCCATTTGCGGTTGAGGCAAAGGGATAAAATAGGATGGCAGTCAAAAGTGGTAGGGCTCCCCTATGACGCCGGTGTCCCTGCCACTTTTTGGGCATGTCGGAGCTTGGCCACGCGCCGCCACGTCTGATACTCATAGTAAGCCATCAGCAGACTCAGGCGCAGGCCATGAAGGCCGTCTGTGTAACCGCCCAGTGTCACGAAGCGCCACCAGAACTGACGAACTGCCCCTGTCAAGCAGGTCCACGGCTTGGGGTACAAGCCTCTGCTCAAGCGAATCGCCGCCTCAAAGTCTGTGTATCTCTCTTGCTTGGCAATGAACTGGGCCACATTCTGATAGTTGTAGTGGATCAGCGGCGAGTTCAGGTAACCTGAGGCCCCATCGAGAATGACTTCCTCATGCACTGGGCGATCCGGGGTATAACGGGCGCAGGTGCGGTACAACACCCGCAACTGATAGTCAGGATACCAGCCCGCTCCCCGCGTCAACCGTCCAAAAATGTAGTTATGCCGCGGGACCCACCACCCCCGTTCGGGGCCGGCGGCATCAATCTTCCCACGCACTTCTGCCGCCAGCTCTGGCGTCACCCGCTCGTCAGCATCCACGAAGAAAACCCAGTCAGCGGCAACAGCATCCAGCGCCGCATTGCGCTGAGCGCCATAGTTCTCAAAGCGATGTTGCAGAACCCGCGCTCCGGCTCTTTGAGCCAGCTCAACGGTGCGGTCAGCGCTGAACGAGTCAAACACGACGACTTCATCCGCCCAGCGCAGGCTGGCAACGCATTCCTCAATATGATGTTCCTCGTTATAAGTCAGGATGATCCCTGCCAGTTGCGGCATGGCCTCTCTCTTCTCGCCCCTCAGCGATCCTCCCAGTCGGGCACTTCCTCATCCACACACCATAGAAAGCAAAAGACACCCGTCCGCCCCAGCCAGCGGAATCGGCTGGCCAGCTCGCGTTTGCGCTTCTCGTAGGGCAGATGATCCAGCGTGCGCAGATAGGCATAAAACGAGCCGTGCCCGGCAATGAGACCCTGCATGACGCGGGCATTTGCAATCACTGCCTCGATCTTGCGCCCGTTACGGATGATGCCCGGATCGGCCAGCAGGCGTTCAATATCCGTGAAGTCATAACGGGCCACCTTTTCAATATCGAAGCCGTCAAAGGCACGCCGGAAGCCCGGCCACTTATCACGCACCACCCGCCAGCTAAAGCCGGCCTGAAAGACAGCCTGAGCCAGCATCTCAAAATAGCCGTTGTCGTCAGCCGGCCTGCGGCGCGGCGGAATAATGATGCCGGTCAGCTCTTCAGGCGGATACTCGTCTTCGGGAATGTCTTCTTCGGGAGAATGTGTCTGCGGCATGGACTCCCCTTTACAACTTCCGGCTCAGGCGGATCACCTCGCGGTAGGCATCAACCAACGCCTTGCGGGTCTCCTCACTCTGGGACGAGTCGCGGGCAGTGTTCCAGATCAGCCGATCCATACCAGCCCGCAGTATCCAAACTGCGAGCAACCGCTTGAGCGGGGAATAGTGCTTCCGGTACAGTTTGAGGCGGGCTGTCCATAGGTTGACTACGGACTGAGGCCGGACAAGGCCGGTACTCTGACCGCCGAAATGAACGACCTCAGCAGACGGCACACACACCGCCCGCCAGCCTGCCGCACGGATACGAAGCGCCCAGTCTACCTCCTCGCAGTACAGGTAGAACTGCTCGTCAAATAAGCCGGTTTGCTGAATCACTTCGCGGCGCAAGAGGAAGGTTGCTCCCAGCGGATGATCCACTTCAAAAGGCTGTTCACCTGCGTACAGATTGCGGGGGTAGCGTCCGTTGAGACGGCTCTCGCGCAGGCGTGCCGGCACAGGGAACAGATCAATGATCAGTTGTGCCAGCCCCGGAAAAGCAAAGGCGCTATGCTGAAACGACCCATCCCCATATACCAGCCGCGCTCCGGCCAGCCCCGCCCCCGATGATTCCAAGCCAGCGAGCAGTGCAGACAGCGCACCGGCGCGAATCAGCGTATCCGGATTCAGGAGCAGGACATAATCAGGCAGGTCTTGGCCATCAGGGAAGCCCAGCGTGCGCAGGGCTAAGTTGTTCCCAGCGGCAAAGCCCAGATTCTCGCCCGGCTCCAGCAGACGGACAGCAGAGAAGTTCCGGCGGATCGCCTCTGCTGTCCCGTCAGAAGAGGCGTTGTCCACCACCCATACCTCGCCCCGCACCCGATCCGTGCGCCCCAGATCGTCCAAGACAGAACGCAGACAGCCCAGCGCCAGATCGCGCACATTCCAAGTAACAATAATGACAGCCAGACGAGGCACATCAGGCATGAACGGGCAATCCTGCCTCCACAGGCTCCGGCCCGCTACTGGGCCAGTGAGAGGATATTCACGCCGGCGGCTTCGAACAGGCCGCGCAGATCGGCGTAGTCGTCTTCGCCTGCCTCCTGAAGGGATTCAGCACCCAGCAAGGCCGCCAAATCGTCCAGATAAGGGCGCAGGGCATCCTTCAGCACCGCCTGAGAGCGCTCATCCAGTTGCAGGGAGAGCACCACTGCATCGTTAGGCACTGGCGCCAGCGTATCGTCAATGATACGAATGCGGGCCGGGTCTTCCAGCCCTTGCACCGATTCCTCAGCGCCAAGTGTTGTAGCGCCCACCTCACATTGGCCGTCATGCACCAGGCGGACTACGCCGGCATCACTGCCCGCATCCAGCACCTCAGTCAGGTCAGAGAAGGGGTCTACGCCGTTGGCTCGGAGAACGAGGCTGGGGATGATCCATCCCAGCACTGAGTCCGGCCCTGGACGGCAAAACCGCTCCTCGTTGAAGTCCCGGACCGCCCGGACGGCTGTGCGGGCATCCGCAATCAACTGGGCCTGAGTAGCTGTCTGCCCATTGCGTTCCGTAATGTACAGGGCAACACCGCAACCACGCTCACTAGCGGCCAGATAGGAAAAGGCATCCAATGAGACAAGGTCTGCTTCGCCACTGCACAAGGCGCGGTAAGCCTCTGCATAGCTCTGCCCCAGTTCCACACGGACCGCCCCTCCAGAGGCAACAGCAATAGCACTGCCAAGCGCCTGAGCGGCACGCTGGTCTCCTTCTGAGGTTACCAGCAACAGGGTGAAAGGGTTATCCTGACTGCCCGGTGCCGGAACGGTCGGCAGGGGCGGGAGCGGCGTCGCGGTCGGTACGCGCGTAGGAACAATGACTGTCGGCACAGGAGTCAGCCGCCTGCCGCCGCATCCGCTGACTCCCAGCAAAATAAGCACAAACACAATCCATGTCTTTAAATTACGCTGGCGGTTTATAGTTCCCCCTCCTTGCAACACCTTCATCCTACTCAAAGCCAGACCGGAAGCAAGCAGGGAGAGGAGGTACGGCCTTCTCCCTCGTCATGGCGCCGGTACGATTTCAATCCAGTGGGCATCCACCCGGTCGTTGACCGAGGCAATGCCGACATCTTCATGAATCAAGCCGGCCCAGAACTGCTGAGGGTTACGCGCCTCAACAATATTCCGCAACCGAATGCCGCCCGTCACCACAGCCCGCTGGCCCGGCATCAGATAATAGTGTACCTGACCATTTACCTCAATGGGTGTCAACGTCTCCGGCGTGCCGAGCGCCCATCGCCACGGGTAGTTGGTCAGACAGGTGTCACAGCCAATGCCGACCCGCCATGCACCTGATTCCTCATAGTAGCCATGTGTCGAGAAGACCTCATCCTGATCGTAGATGTAGCCCGGCGGCGGGCCGGTAGTGCGAATAGGGGCTTCACCGTAGTTCTCAACGGTCAAGGTGAAGGTCAGCACGTCACCTACCACAACCGTCTCCGCCGAGAAGCGCACTGTATCCCCCACTGGCTGGCCGACAATCTCAGCCAATGGCACGCCGCCGTTGAGGATCGTCACCTGCCCGCTCTGACGGACACGCTGGCCCTCCGCATCCCTTGCCTCAACCAGCACCTGATATGTCCCATCCGGCGGGGGGCTGACGCCCATGTCCACCCCGCCATCATATTCAAAACTGTGCCGCCCCTCTTCGCCCGGCATACGTCCCTGTTGAACCTCTGGGACGAAATAGCGTTTGCCCTCCGCGTCAATCAGATAGACCAGCAGATCAGCCGCCTTAGGCACGTACACGTTAATCTGCACCCGGTCATCCAAGCCGTCCTGGTTGGGGGTGAACACAGGCGGCGAGATGGTGAACTCCCAGATGTCAGGCAAGACAGGATCGGCATCTTCAACCGTCAACGTACCCGTCAGACGATCCACCCGCCCGGTGAGGTGGTCAGTTGCCTCAACCACCCACGTATAGATACCATCCGGCATCAGACGATCAAGCACCTCACCCTTGACCTGCTCGCCCTCGCGCACGTAGCCTTCAACCACCCCGCTGAAAAGCACGCTGTATTCCCCGCGCGCACGCGGCTGATCCGTGCGGAAAGAGTAACGTTGCCCGTCTGCATCCTCAAAATAGATCGAGACGGTAGACTGGCGGCGGAGGCGGTAGGTAATCTGAGTGGCATCCGCGTTGCCATCCGCGTTAGGGCTGATCGTGTCCCGGCTCAGGGAGGCCTCAACCAGCACCGGCCCACGTGGCCGGCTGACAAGGTAGCCGATCATCAGGAAGACAGCCAACGCCAGCAGGCCAAACACGATACTCAGAGTACGCAGTATTCGCACTGTATTTCTCCCCTGCTTGCTTGTCAGAATCAGGAGCGCCACTGCTCGCATCACCCCAACTACCCTGAAAGCGAGTTTAACAGAAGGCATTCAGACCGGCAACGTTTAGGGATTGCAAAGCAGACCAGCAGGATGGTATATAAGTATATAATCTATTTATCAAATCACTCTCCGATCATGACTGTCAAGGCCGGGGTGTTCTATGCGCCGAACTATTCCACTGCT
>DAOTYH010000090.1:0-4818 GCA_034435015.1 Anaerolineae bacterium
AGCAGTGGAATAGTTCGGCGCATAGAACACCCCGGCCTTGACAGTCATGATCGGAGAGTGATTTGATAAATAGATTATATACTTATATACCATCCTGCTGGTCTGCTTTGCAATCAGGAGTGTATAACATCACGGATATTCTCATGCAGGAACAGCTCTAAATACCTGCTTATTTATCCATTCCCTTGCGATCTTAAACGTTGCCGGTCAAGGCGGTTGCATCAAACATTGCCATACGCCAGAAGGGGGATATACTCCAACCAATTTGCATACCGCACACGGGGACAGAATATGGCGCTGAGCTATCAGCAGGCGTTACACTATATTCACAGCTTTGACGATCCCTATCTGGCCGCGATACGCAATCATGGCCGGCAGACATGGGGGCTGGACCCGATCCGAGCGTTGCTGGCCACTCTCGGCGAGCCACAGCAGGCCTATCCGGTCATCCATGTAGCAGGCACAAAGGGGAAGGGATCAACCTGTGCTTTCATCACACAGGGGTTGATCGAGGCCGGGTTGAAGGTAGGGTTGTATATCTCCCCCCACCTGCAGGACTGGCGTGAGCGCATCCAGATCAACCGACAGCCTATCCCGGAGGATGATCTAGGCCAGATAGTCGAAGATTTACAGTCAGTGGTCAGGCCGCAGTCGGGGCTGAGTGCCTTCGAAATTACAACGGCATTGGCCTTTTGGTACTTTGCCCGCCAGAGCTGTCAGGCGGCTGTGATTGAGGTCGGGCTGGGCGGTCGGCTGGATGCAACCAACGTAGTAAATCCGCTGGTCACAGCTATCACCAGCATCAGTCTCGACCATATGCAGTTACTGGGAGACACATTGGGCCAGATCGCGGCAGAGAAAGCGGCCATCATTAAACCCGGCGTGCCGGTGATCAGTGCACCGCAGGCCTCAGAGGCATTAGAGGTGGTTGAGAAACGTGCACAGGAGACGGGCAGTCCTCTGACGGTAATAGGGCGTGACTGGCGCTGTGAGACGCTCGACCTCAGCCTGCAAGGGAGCTGGGCGCTGATCGGCCCGCAGGGCCATGCCCAGAAAGTCGCTGTCGGGTTGCCGGGCGGCTTTCAGATCGAAAATGCGGCTGTAGCGATGGCCGTTCTGGAAGAAGCACAGCGAGCCGGTTTGCCGGTTAGGGAAGCTGACAGGCTGGCCGGGCTGATACGGACACACTGGCCGGGTCGTTTCGAGATGATGCCGGGGCCGCCGCTGGTTGTGATAGACAGCGCACACAACACCTATTCAATACAAAGGCTTGTTGAGTCGTTGCAGGAACTCCACCACGGCCCTCTCACTTTCATCTTCGGATGCATGGCAGATAAGGACATTGTGGGTATGCTCAGAACTATCCTGCCGGTCGCACGCCGTGTGATCCTTACCCGCGCTACCGGCTACGAGCGGGCGGCCAGTGTACACGAGTTGATGACACAAGCCGCTAGGCTTGTCTCTACGGCCCAACAGAATGGAGAAGATTGGGCTAGTACAATTGAACTGGAAACCGCTCCTGATGTCGCTGGAGCGGTACGTCAGGCGCTGAGCGGCCTCCAAGAGCATGAGGCTCTTTGTATTGCCGGCTCTCTGGCAATCGCGGGGGAGGCTCGAACAGCACTGGCAAGCTGATTTGATGACTTTCCGTGCCTGGGAGGGCACAAGGCTTGGACGAGATGAATAACTTTGATGAAGAATTTCCTTCGATGTTGAACTCTCTGGCTGATTTTGATCAGGCACAAGAAGCTAAATTGGACGAGGAAGGCCTGATCGAGGCAGTTTTGATCCCGCTAAGAGACATGGTGATCTTCCCCAACATGGTGACACCACTCTTTGTCGGGCGCAGTCGCTCCCTGGAAGCGATTAATGTAGCCCACCAGCGCCGCGAAACGATCATCTGCTCGACTCAGATCGACCCAGAAATCGAAGAGCCGAAACCAGAAGACATCCATCGGGTGGGGGTCGAAGCGGCCCTAGGGCGAATGCTCCGGATGCCGGATGGAACTACCAGTGTGCTGGTGCAGGGACGCCGGCGGGTAGAGATCGTGCATTTCGTCCTGACCGATCCATACTATCGCGTCAAGGCCCGTCCTGTCGTGGAGCCGGTCGAACGGACACGCGAGATCGAGGCACGGCGGAGGGCGGTGTTAACGCTGTTTGAGAAGTGCGCCCAGCTCAACCGCAACATCCCCGAAGATGCCTATGTGTTCGCCATGAACGTTGACGAACCGGGCTGGCTGGCCGACCTTATCGCTACCACTATTGACCTCTCTACCGAGGAGCGCCAACAGCTTCTGGAGGAATTCAACCCGGCTGAGCGTCTGCTGAGAATGAGCATCCTGCTGGGCAAGGAACTGGACGTACTCGAGTTGGAAGACAAGATACACAGCCGCGTCCAGCAGGAGGTGGACAAATCCCAGCGCGAGATGTTCCTGCGTGAGCAGATGCGCGTGATCCAGAGCGAGCTGGGCGAGGCGGATGTCTTTCAGCAGGAACTGGCCGAACTGCGCGAACGCATCGAGAAGGCCGCCATGCCCCAGCCTGTGCAGGAGAAGGCGCTCAAGGAGCTTAGCCGTCTGGCCGGGATGCCTGCCATGGCGCCGGAAGTCGGCATCATCCGCACCTATCTGGACTGGTTGTTGGAACTCCCATGGGAAGCTAAGACGGAAGACAATCTCGATACCCAGCATGTCGCCAAAGTGCTGGATGAGGAACACTACGGGCTGGAGAAGGCTAAGGAACGCATCATTGAGCATATTGCGGTGCGTAAGCTGGCCCCCGACAAGATGAAGTCACCCATCCTGTGCTTTGTCGGGCCGCCCGGCACCGGCAAAACGTCTCTGGGCAAGTCCATCGCTAAAGCACTGGGGCGAAAGTTTGTGCGCGTGTCGCTGGGCGGCGTGCGTGATGAAGCCGAGATACGCGGCCACCGCCGCACTTACATTGGTGCTTTGCCGGGCCGTATCATCCAGACCATGCGCCGGGCAGGAACGATCAATCCTCTGTTCATGCTGGACGAGATAGACAAGCTGGGAATGGACTTCCGGGGAGACCCGTCGGCGGCCCTGCTTGAAGTGCTCGACCCAGAACAAAACTTCGCCTTCTCTGATCACTACCTTGAGGTGGATTATGATCTGAGTAAAGTTATGTTCGTGACGACGGCCAACTACGTTGACCCTATTCCGCCCGCCTTACGCGACCGGTTAGAGATCATTGACTTCCCCGGCTATATCGAAGAGGAGAAGTTGTTGATCGCCCGCTCGTTCCTGATCCCCAAAGAGTTGGAGGCTCATGGCATCCGCGATCAAGGCATTCGCTTTGAGACAAGCGCACTACAGTCCATGATCCGGGAATATACCTACGAGGCAGGCGTTCGCAACCTAGAACGGGAGATCGCCAACATCTGCCGCAAAATAGCCCGCCGTGTGGCCGAGGGACGTTCCTTCCCCCATCACATCACGTCGGCCAACCTGCTCCGTTTTCTGGGGCCGCCGCGCATCCCCGGCCCGGTGTTGCATGATGAGAACGAAGTCGGGGTAGCACTTGGCATCGCGTGGACTGAGGTAGGGGGCGACGTAATGCCTGTCGAGGTGGCACTGATGCCGGGCAAGGGCACCCTGACGCTGACCGGTCAGCTAGGCGATGTGATGCAGGAAAGTGCACAGGCCGCCCTGAGCTATACCCGCTCGGAAGCCGAGCGGCTGGGTGTCACACCAGAGCGGTTTGAGAATACTGACGTTCACATCCATCTGCCTGAAGGAGCGATCCCAAAGGACGGACCGTCTGCCGGTGTGACGCTGGCGACAGCCCTCATTTCAGCTTTTACGGGCCGCCCGGTGCGCCGTGATGTGGCTATGACGGGCGAGATCACCCTGAGGGGGCGGGTCTTGCCGGTAGGCGGCGTGAAGGAAAAGATTTTGGCCGCTCACCGCCTCAACATCTCGACTGTCATCATTCCGGCAGAGAACAGCAAGGACTTGGTCGAAGTGCCGCGCAAGGCCCGCAAGGACTTGAACATCATCCTGGTCAAGCGCATGAGCGAGATCATTGACGTGGCCCTGCTGCCTCCTGTTGAGACAGCCCCCAAGCCCAAACGTTCGCGTAAGAGTATTGTCACTCCCAGAGTAGAACCTGTCCAGACAGGGCCGGTACAGTGAAAGCCCGGCGGTATATCACACAGCGCAGGTAGCCGCTCTCCCACCCAGAGAGCCGGCTTGCGGAGCGGCCCGCCCCCCAGAAGGCCGGATGGGCCGCTCCGCTGTCTTAGTTGACATCTGCCCCAATCCCTTTTTGAATTTGCCCCCCTATATGGGTTAAACTTACCTGCTGGTTTTTTGACTACAGCCAACAGAGGAGCAGATGATTCGCAGGGCCGCCGCTAACCTGCCAGGGATATTTGTCGCCGCGTGTATGCTCTTATGGGGAGCGCTGGCTCTGCCGCGCCCGGCTCAAGCTATGGAGGGCCGTCAGGCCGGTGAGACGATAGTGCAGATCACTGCCCCTGCACAGAACGACCGGGTATCCGGCGTGGTGATGATCGTGGGAACGGTCATTGATCCAAACTTTGTCTTCTATCAGCTTGAGTACGCGCTTGAGCCGCTGGGGGGGGAGCCGATCTGGATGATGCTCCAGCCGCCTGTGACTCAACAAGTGCGCGAGGGTGTGCTGGGGGTATGGGATACGACGCTGGTGGCCGACGGACGTTACCTTGTACGGTTGCAAGTAGCCCGTACAGATGGGACAGTCGTCCAGTACGTCCTGCGGGTTGAAGTGGCTAACGCCACACCAACCCCCTCGCCGACCATCCCGCCGCCC
>DAOTYH010000091.1:0-25532 GCA_034435015.1 Anaerolineae bacterium
CATCTTCAGAATATCCACATAATTGATCCCATACTCTGCCATGATCCTGTCAACCGTCAACGCTGGTACTTTGTCCAGAATCTGTGCCGGCTGAGACATTTCCCGATCTAACGGATACCCTGATTGCTAGTTAGCGTTGGTCAAGGCCAAGGCGATGAGCGAGGCCAGGACTTTGAGAGCAACACCAGTATTGGTGCGGACGTGAAGACGCTGCAGGCCCATTTTCTCCAATTGGCTGTTGATCGTCTCGATCATCGGGGAGTGCTCGAAAGGGTGGACATGGTGTTAACGGGTCAGGCGATTTTAGCCCTCCATATCCACTCTATTAGCCACTCCCCGACTTATGATTGCCTTTGCCATTCCATTTGAAAGGCTATATACTAGAGGAGTGTAGACTTTTCCCCTTCTACACATTGGCCATCCATTCTCTATGTGGAGGAGAGAACCCATATGCGTAAAAGCATCCTTTTGCTGGTGTTACTTAGCGCCATCGCTCTTGTTTTGAGCGCTTGCGGTGGCGCTACTCCGGCGCCGGAAGCCACTGAAGCCGCCGCCGAAGGGGGCATTACAAGCGTCTGTTTGATCACCGACGTCGGTAGAGTCAACGATGGCACCTTCAACCAGTATGCCTACGAAGGCATGAAGAGGGCCGTCGAGGAGTTTGGGCTGGAGAGCACTTTCATCGAGACTCAGGCCCAGACCGACTACGCAACCAATATCAATACCTGCATCAATGATGGTTACGATGCTATCGTGACGGTTGGCTTCCTGATCGCTGACGCCACATTGGCGGCGGCGGAGGCTAACCCTGATGTTTACTTCATCGGTGTAGACCAGTTCTTTGAAGCCCCGCCTGAAAATCTGGTCGGTATTCAGTACCGTGAGGATCAGGCTGGCTTCATGGCTGGTGCGCTGGCGGCCTTGATGTCCCAGAGCGGCACAGTAGCTGGCGTTTATGGCATTGACATTCCGCCAGTGGTCAAGTTCCGCAATGGTTTCGAGCAGGGCGCCCGCTTCATCAATCCTGACATCAACGTGCTGGGCACCTACATTGACAGCTTCACCGCCCCTGACCGCGGTGCATCGGCGGCTGAGCAGTTCATCGGTGAAGGTGCGGACGTGATCTTTGGCGCAGGCGGCCCAACCGGCTCCGGCGGCATCAAGCGTGCCGCTGAGGAAGGCATCTGGGTCATCGGCGTAGATCAGGATGAGTACTACACCACTTTTGGTAGCGGCTCAACCCCCGGCGCTGAGTACCTGATCTCTAGCGCCATGAAGCGCGTTGATCTGGGTGTTTACAACATGATCAAGGCGCTGGTTGAGGGTGAGGGCTGGGCCGGCGGCGGCCTGTACATCCTCGAAATCGCCAATGGCGGTATTGCTCTCGCACCTCCTCACGATGCCCCTGTGCCGCAGGAAGTGCTTGATCGGCTTGAGGAGATCCGTGCGGGTCTGGAAGACGGCAGTATCGAGACTGGCGTAGACCCTGTCACTGGTGAGCTTCTCGATCAGTAGTACAACAGGCTAGCCTTGTAAGCTGGGGTGCTGTGCCCATACCTTTGTGCTGGGACAGCACCCCTTTTTCAAATATTCTCCTAAGTCTCTACCCCTGAATGAAAAAGGGTTCCCGCATGGCAGAAGCCGCACTTGAAGTTCATAACATTACGAAGCACTTTCCGGGCGTGCTGGCAAATGATCACGTGAATTTCCGGCTTGAGAAAGGGGAGATTCACGGCCTGCTGGGTGAGAATGGGGCTGGCAAAAGTACATTGATGAATGTCATCTATGGCCTGTATGCCCCTGATGAAGGTGAAATCCTGATCGGCGGTAAGCGTGTTACTATCCGCGAACCGCGGGACGCCATCGAGCATGGCATTGGCATGGTACACCAGCACTTCCAGTTGATTGACCCGCTTACCGTTGTTGAGAATGTCATGCTCGGCAATGAGGTGACCATTGGCCCTTTCCTGAATCGGGCCGCTGTTGAGCGTCAGGTCATGGAGATCTCACGCCAGTATGGATTGGAAACCCAACCCCGCGCCTACATTCAAGACTTGCCGGTGGGCGCTCAGCAACGGGTTGAGATCATCAAAGCGCTGTATCGAAAAGCTGATGTGCTCATTCTGGACGAGCCGACCGCTGTTTTGACCCCTCAGGAAGCCGAAGGCCTGTTCAAGATCATGCGTTCACTGATCGAACAAGGTGTCTCGATTATCTTTATCACCCACAAACTCAAGGAAGTATTGGCGATCTGCGACCAGATCACGGTGATGCGGCTGGGGCGTGTAGTGGGCACTGTCAAACCTGCTGAGACCTCAGAGGCCAAGCTGGCTGAGATGATGGTTGGCCGTCAAGTTATGCTTCAAGTAGAAAAACGGCCAGCCACACCGGGAAGGCCTATCTTACAAATCAGGAATCTGAATGTCCTCGATGATCGCGATCTCCCCGCCGTAAGGGATATCTCGCTAGAGGTGCGTGCCGGCGAGATTCTGGGCGTTGCAGGGGTGCAGGGCAACGGCCAAACCGAGCTGGTCGAGGCCATCACGGGCCTGCGTGAGGTTAAGAGCGGTCAGGTCCTCATCAATGGAGAAGAGACCACTCATTACTCGCCGCGGGAGATCACGGAACTTGGTGTGGCTCATATCCCTGAAGATCGCAACCGTGACGGGTTAGTTGGCCCCTTCCCTGTTATGGACAACCTCGTTTTAAACACTTATTACCGCCCGCCTTTTGCGCGAGGGGTCCGCATGGATGAACGGGCAATTCAGGCCAACGCTGAGAAACTGGTCAAGGAGTATGATATTCGCACCCCCAGCGTTGCCACGACTGCTTCATCGCTCTCCGGCGGAAACCAGCAGAAGACCATCGTGGCGCGCGAATTCTCGCGCCCGATCAAGTTGCTTGTGGCCGCCCAGCCCACACGCGGCCTCGATGTAGGCTCCATCGAATTCATCCACAGTCAGATCGTCCGTAAGCGTGACGACGGTGTGGCTGTACTGCTGGTCTCGGCAGAGCTGGATGAGATCATGTCGCTCTCCGACCGCATAGCAGTCATGTATCGTGGACGCATCGTAGATGTCCTGCCTGCTGATCAGGCAGATCGTCAAACTCTGGGCCTGCTGATGGCCGGCGCACGGCCTGAGGCCGGCTCACTAGCAAAGGAAGCGAGCAATGGCAGAGACAGCCATTAAAGCCGAACAGCAAGCTGCGCCTCCCCCAAAACGAGCACAAGCCGGCTGGCGGCGCTTCCTGCCAGCGCTGGTACCTGTGCTGGCAGTTATTACTGCCATGCTGGTCGGAGGCATCTTCATGATCATCGCCGGGACAGACTGGGCCGCCGCCCGTGAAGGGCTGGCAACTGGCGGACTTCCCGGCCTATGGAGAAATCTGCTCCCCGGTCTGGAAACTGCCGGGAAAGCCTACCTGGCCCTTTTGGAAGGCTCTACAGGTCTAGCGTTTGGAGGGAGGTCTTTCTTCCGCTTTCTGCCCCAGAACCTGCTTAATACCATTGTGCGGTCTATCCCCTTCCTGCTGGGCGGGCTGGCTGTTGGGTTGAGCTTCCGGTGTGATTTGTTCAACATCGGTGCAGAAGGGCAATTGTATGCCGGAGGTCTGCTGGCCGCTTGGATTGGCTTCTCCCCAATTTTTGCCGGCCTCCCTGCTATTGTTCATATTCCACTAGCCCTGCTGGGCGGTATTCTGGGCGGGGCGTTGTGGGGAGCCATTCCGGGGTTGCTGAAAGCGCGCACGGGGGCGAATGAAGTCATCAATACCATCATGATGAACTACATTGCCATCCGCATGGCAGATTACCTGATCAAAAGCCGTGACCCTGTGATCCTGTTGGACACTACAGCCTCTACACCACGGACACCGTTCATCAGCCCCTCTGCTGAACTCCCTGTGTTCTTAGGGAACAACCTGCACATTGGCCTGTTTATCGCATTAGGGGCGGTTGTCTTTGTGTGGTGGTTTCTGTTCAAGACAACGCTGGGGTTTGAGATTCGCACAGTCGGGACGAACCGCGACGCGGCCCGTTACGCCGGCATGAATATTTCCCGTAACTTTGTGCTGGCCATGGCTCTGAGCGGTGCACTGGCAGGGTTGGCGGGCGCCGGCGAGGTGATGGGTGTGCAACATAACTTAGCGCCCGACTTCTTCGCCGGCGTTGGGTTTGACAGCATCGCAGTGGCCCTGCTGGCAAGGAACAATCCTTTTGCTATGATCCCCGCCGCCCTGCTGTGGGGAGGCTTGCTCAATGGGGCTGGTTTGATGCAGATTCGGGCTGACCTCTCGATTGATCTGGTAAAGATCATTCAGGCGCTGATTATCATGTTCATTGCCGCCGACCAGATCGTGCGCTGGCTCTGGCGCATTCGGGATAGTTCCGGCCAGCAATGGATATTCCTGCGTGGGTGGGGAGGTTAGCCATGCGGAGCTTCAAACCAACTCGTATCCAACTGCTTGGAGCCTCCCTGCTTATTGTGTTGGTACTGTTCGGGATAGCTGTTATCCCTTCACTCTCGGCGGGTGAGGGTTATCGTTTAGGAACACGCCTGAGCAACGCTCTGCTGGGCAGCATACTGTTGGTATTTGTCGGCTGGTTTGCCGTTCGTGGTGCCTCGCGTCAGAAGATATTCGGTCTTGTTTTCGCTCTGCTGGGCCTCTTAATCCTGACCGTGCCCCTGCGCCTCCACTCCAGCCGGCTTGAGGCAGAGCGCATACAACGTGCAGTGGACGCCATTCTGGAACAGATGGGCGAGGACGACACAATCCCTCGTCAGGAGGCGATGGCAGTGGCCGCCGAGGCCCTCGGTCTTCCTGCCGCGCACGTCGAGGCCCTGCTGGACTCGTCGCGGAGGCTGGCGGGCGCTGATCCGCTTAGGCGGGACGCCCTTGTGCGGACAGGCGGGGATGCTCAGGCCAGCCTTGATGGTGTTACGCTGTTTTCTCCTGAGGCAATCTCGATATTGCGCTATGGTGACTTCCGGCAGGAAGCACCTGCTTCTTCTGTTCCAACCCGCCTCTGGCTGATCTACACCGGCATCTCCTTCCTGCTGGGGGGGCTGGCGGCGATCTTCCTGCCTGCTTCCATGAGTGAATGGGTGCAAACCGGCCTGAGTGCTCTGATCCTGCTGATCCTCACGCCCGTCTTTGTGTCAGTCTGGCAGGCGGTTATTGCGGTGCTGGAGAATGGCGCACTTCGGGTCATCCCGCCCGTTGTGTGGTGGGTAATCGGGGCAGCCGGCTTCTTAGCAGTGGTAGGAAGCATCGCCTACTCCAATCGCCAGCGCGAATCGTTCCCCGGTGGGGCATGGCTGATTGTTAACGGTGTACTGCTTCTGCCTACCGTGCTGATTGCGGCTTCGGTTGGCAAGCAGACCAACGTCTTGACTATGTTCGCGGAGAGCCTGCGTCTGGCTACTCCGATTGTCATTGGCGCAATTGCTGGTCTGTGGTCTGAGCGATCAGGCGTTGTCAACATCGCCATCGAGGGCATGATGCTGACTGGGGCATGCTTCGGATTCACGACCTTCTTCTTTCTCGGCGAGGTAATGCCCGACACGAATCTGGCTTTATTCATCTCCGTGATGGTTGCCATTCTGTCCGGCGGCATCATGTCGCTTCTGCATGGCTGGCTCTCAATCACCTTCAAGACTAACCAGATTGTAAGCGGGACGGTTATCAACATCCTGGCTATCGGCCTGACTAGTTTTGTCCGCCGCCAGTGGTTGCTCTCCACAGAAGCCGGGCGTGTGACTCTGCCTAGCATTCCCATCCCCGGACTGGTAAACATCCCATTGATCGGGCCTGTGTTGTTTAACAACAAGCCGATCTTTTATGCGATGTTCATCCTGTTGATCGTGACGTACTACGTCATCTTCCATACCTCCTGGGGATTGCGTATCCGCGCTGTAGGCGAACATCCTCACGCCGCCGACACAGTTGGCATCAATGTGTTCCGTGTGCGGTATATTGCGGTGCTGGTCAGTGGTCTGATTGCCGGCATGGGCGGGGCATGGTTCTCACTGGAGACGGTAGGCGGCTTCGATGACATGATGACCAGCGGGCGCGGGTTCATTGCGCTGGCCGCTATGATCTTCGGGAAATGGACTCCATTTGGAGCTTTCTTCGGGGGGCTTCTGTTCGGGTTTGCTGATGCGCTTGGCACGCGCTTCCAGATACTGAATGTCCCTGTACCGCCGCAGTTCCTTCAGATTCTCCCCTACTTAACGACCATGGTTGTGCTGGCCGGCCTGATTGGCCGGGCGGTTGCGCCTGCGGCAGACGGCAAGCCATACGAAAAGTAGAACTGGCTCCAACAGAAGAGAGGCCTATCACAGGCCTCTCTTCCTTACTTGTTTGGACAACTAAGGAAATCCCCTAGCTGTCAGTTGTACTCAGGTATACATCAAACGCTTGGCGAAGCTCTTCCTCGTTGATGTACCCAAACCACCGCTGTATTTCTGTCCCATCTGGAGCGATTAGAACAAAGAGGGGTTGAGAGGTGAATCCATACTGCCGCATGACGTTCCTGTTGGCTGGATCGCCAACATCAAGGTAAACGAAATCAATCCGTCCCCAGTACTCAGCTTCAAGCCCGTGCACGACGGGCCGCAGTGCTCGGCATGTTCCTCACCAAAAAGCGAAGAACTCAATCAACTGGGGATTGCCTGTTGCGGCTACTATGTCCGCTGGGTCAGGGCGGAAATCGCCATCAATGGGAGCCGGTTCAAGAGGCCGTCCCCAGATGGCCTGTGCCGTTTCTGTTGGGGTTGGTTGCTCAGTTGAAGAGGGAGACCCTTCCGGTTGCGCCGCCTCAGGGGTGAACGTTGGTTCGCTCGGAACCTCTGCTTCAGTAGGCGACTCCGGAGATGGCGGCGCAGTGCACGCAGTGCTAAGTACGAGCATGGCCATCAGGCTCATCAATGAGAGGCTTAAACTTCTTTTTAACACCTTTTATCCTCGTAAATATCCGATTTCGGTTGAATATATCCTCCCTGTCCTCAGATTGCTAGCTGTCTGCCATTCTTCTCGCTTTTGTTGGCCTCTCTTGTTGGGATGCCGGCTCACCCAGATAGGGGGGAACTCCTACCAACACCAGACGGCTTAAGCGCTTGTCCCGCATCCGGGTTACCAAGCGCGGGTCGAGGTCCTCAAGCTCATGGGCCGTCGTGATAACCGTTGGCAGACGGGCCGCATAGCGGTAGTTGAAGAGTTGGTAAAGCTTCTCACGTGCCCATGGCGTTGCAGACTCAGTCCCCAGGTCATCCAAGATCAGCAGAGGGATCGTCTTGATCTCGTTAAAACGCTTGTCATAAGGAGTCAGACTATTGGGGGCAAAGGCGGCACGCAGATGATCGAGCAGATCGGGGACGGTCACAAACAGGACGGCTGTGCCGTGCAATGACTGCATGTTGGCAATTGCCGCCGCCAGATGGGTTTTCCCACAGCCGTATGGCCCCATCAGCACCAGCCAGCCATCCGGTTGACGGGCATATTCCTTCGCCGCTTCAAGGGCACGGCGCAAGTTATCCTGTTCCTGCTGGGGCAGGTTGCGGCGCGGCTCAAACGACTCAAAGGTCATATGGCTGTATAAGGCCAATCCGTTGAGATCGCTTCCCATAGCGCCAGCACCAGCACGCCGATAATCTGGGGCAGTGATCGTCAGCATCTGACAGAGATCAGGGTCGGACAGGCGCGAGCGCAAGCGCAGCTCAATTTCATCAAGGCTGTGATTGGTTGTAATCACAGTAGGCAGACGGGCATTGTAGCGGTGGTTCAGTAACTGATACAACTTCTCAACAGCCCATGGAGTGGGGCTTTCGATTCCCAGATCGTCCAAGATCAGGAGCGGCGTAGTACGCACCTCTTCAAAGCGGGCATCATAGCCCTCTTCTTCTGTGTCGGTTGGCCTGAAGGTTGCCCGCAGATGGTCGAGCAGGTCAGGCGCAGTGACAAACAGCACCCTATGCCCTGCTTCGATCTGGGCGTTGGCAATCGCCGCCGCCAGATGCGTCTTGCCGCATCCGTAGCCGCCTGTCAACACCAGCCAGCCCTCAGGGTTCTGAGCATAGGCGGCTACCCGCTCGTAAACGCGCCGAAGGTTGCCGCGATGGGCTTCCGGCAGTCCTACGCCGTCGGGGTTGAAAGAAGCCAGCGTCTTCTCGGAGAGATGCTCCAATCCACCCAGCCGGCGCAGATAGGCCTGACGCTCCGCCTCAATGCGTGAGCGGCGGCATGTGCAGTCATAGACCTTCCCGAAAGAGGGGTGGTCTTCCGGGACATCATACCGAATATACCCAATGCCCCCGCAAATGGGGCAGTTAGGATCACCTGCGCCATAATGTCGGTCGGAATAGCTCATATTCAAGTCTCGATCTCGTCACCATACTTGCCGCTGAGAAACCGCCGCCAGTCGTAGGGCTGATCATCCTGAGCATCACGTCCCTCAGACTGCCACCGCTTCAGGATGCCTTCAATGTAGTTTAACCGCCGCTTGTTGCTCAAGACCGCGATCTTGATCGCCTCCTCGATCCACCCGAATGGATAAGTGAGTTCCAGATCACGCAAACGCTCAGCAATGAGCGGTGTCAACGGCCCGATGTTTTGCTCGTACAAGATGAAAATGTTGGGCCGTTCCACTGAGACTCTCAGCAGAGAGTTAGAGACACTTTCCGGCTCCCACCTGCCCTGTCTGATACCTTCTACTGCCGCCCGGCCACGCGGTGTGTTGACAAAGTACAGGTCATCCTCCTCTCCATTCCGCTCGAAGCGGACATGAAGGAGGGTGCCGCGTGCAACCGCGCGTTCCAAGCCGTCCCTCAAGGTAGCTATCTGATCATCCTGACGGCTGGCCAGCCCGTTCATGAAAGCACGGTCGGCTATGATCTCCCGCTCTCGCACAAAGACAACCTGCCCTTCTTTGTGCTGGAGACGCCAAAAGCAATACAACGTCACCTTCAATTCAGCCAGGCTGTCAATTTGAGGCAGAAGCTGGCTAAAGAACAGGCTTGGCACCTTAACCAGATGCCCCCTCTGAGGGAAGCCGCTAAAGCCCTTCATGATCTGTTTCGGTATCAAAGTTGATCCAGATCGATCTCGGCCCGCGCCGCGTTCTGGAACTGTGTTAGTTCGGGCAGGAAGATCAAGTCAACTACACCAGTTGGTCCATTACGATGCTTGGCAACATGTATCTCGGCGCGGTTGCCCTCTGGAGAGTCAGGATTGTAATAATTGTCCCGGTAGATAAACATCACTACATCCGCATCCTGCTCGATACTGCCGCTTTCCCTTAGGTCTGAGAGGATCGGGCGTTTATCGTTACGCATCTCGACTGCACGGGAAAGCTGGGCGGCCGCAACGACTGGCACATTTAACTCGCGGGCTAACTGCTTGAGCGAGCGTGAGATAAATGAAATCTCCTGTACCCGATTTTCCGACCGGTAAGGTGTAGTCATCAGTTGCAGGTAGTCTACCATGATCAGGTCAAGGCCGTATTCAAGATGCAAGCGGCGTGCCTTAGTGCGGAGTTCTTGCGTGCTGAGAGCAGGGGTGTCATCTAGGAAGATAGGAAGTGTCCCCAGATGCTGGGTTGCGGCGACAAACTGGGCCCAGTCCTTCTCATCTAACTTGCCTTCCCGCAGTTTGTTCGAAGGGATGTGCGTCTCAGCACTGATGAAGCGCTGGACAAGTTGCTCGTTGCTCATTTCAAGGCTGAACAGCGCGACACGTTGGTTGCGCCGTGCCGCATTGAGAATCACACTGTTCAGCCAGCTTGACTTGCCCATGCCGGGTCTGGCGGCAATGATGATCAGATCGGATTTTTGTAACCCGCCCAACAACCGATCCAGATCAATAAAGCCGGTCGGAACACCCATCACCTCTTCTTGATGACGGGCCATGAAGCTCACATGATCAAAATAGGTGCTCAGGACTTCCTTGACCGGGACAAGCTCACGAGTCAGACGCCGCTCAGTCACATTGAAGATGGCCTGCTCGGCGCGACCGATCACTTCATCAATGTCGGTCTCCTCAGAGTGGGCTATCTGGGCAATCTGGCCGGCGGCCTGAATCAGATGGCGGCGTATGGCCATGCGTTCAACGATGTGGCCATATCCTTCTGCGTTAAGGGCGGAGGGAGTCTTGTTGATGAGGCTGAGGATGTAAGCTGTGCCGCCTACTTCTGCTAGGCGGTTCATCTGATCCAATTCATTGACGACTGTCAGATAGTCAATAGGGTCGCGGCGCTCGTGCAAGGCCAGCATGGCCTCATATATCCATGCGTGCCGGACGATGAAGAAGTCTTCAGGCCGCAAGAACGGAAGCACCTCGAACAGGGCTTCCGGGCTGATCAAGATTGACCCTAGTACAGCCTCTTCTGCCTCGACGCTGTGAGGGGCTAACTGTTCTATGCCCAGTTCGCTTGGCGCTTGAGCCATATCGGACACACCTTGATACCAATTTTTAACTCTTGCTCAAGATGGGAAGCGGGGCAGTCAAGCCCCGCTACAATGTGACCATGATGTTGGGCAGAGTGGGGCTACTCGTTGTCTTCCAAATCGTCCAGATCAAGTGAATTCAGGAAGTCCTTGAACACGCCAAGGTCTTCCTCTTCTTCGGCTTCTGCTGTCCCACCCTCTTCCAGTGGTGGCTTGATCTCCCCCTCCAGCAGGTCTGCCTCAGAGGTAATTTCCTTCTCAGGCTCAATGGCCGCTCGATCCATGACGGCCTCGGAAACGTAGATGGGCACCTTGAGCCGCACAGCCAAAGCAATGGCATCACTTGGCCGCGAATCGATCTCGACGGTACGCCCATTAATGCGTATCTTCAGGCGGGCGTAGAAAACGTCGTTACGGAGGTCGTTGACTACTACATACTCGACCTGACCGCCCAATTCAACGATCACAGACTTCAGTAGATCGTGGGTCAGCGGGCGGGGGACTTCTACACCCTGTAGCTCAACGCGGATTGCCTCGGCCTCAAATGGGCCGATCCAGATCACCAGATAGCGATCTGACTCGCGCTCCCTTAGAACAACAACGCGGTCCTGAGACATCAGGCTAACGCGGATACTATCTATATCAACCCTGATCATGTGCTTACCTGTGTTACCCCCCGCAATTACCCCGTGAAAGGCTGGCTTTTTGCATGGCGTCGGCTTGTCAAGATTATACCACAGAAGCGTTACTGGTGGCCTCATCAAGCATTTGCATCTCTTCAGACGTCAGCCTGAAGCCGACAGCTCCCAAGCTCTCTTCAAGCTGAGCCACTGTGCGTGCCCCAATAATCGGTGAGGTGATCACCGGCTGGGTTGTCAGCCAAGCTAGTGCTACCTGTGCAACCGTTTTGCCGTGTGCTTGCCCGATCTGCGCCATCTTATCCAGCAGGGTGAAGTTGCGCTCGGTCAGGTAGCTTTTGATCTGCCGGCTGTCCTCTCCGCGTGAACCTGTGGGGATGTTCCCCCCTTTGCGGTATTTGCCGGTCAAAAAGCCGCCTGCCAGCGGGCTATACGGGATCACCCCGATCTGCTGATCCCCACATAGCGGCTTTAGCTCACGTTCAAACTCATCCCGGTGAACAAGATTGTAGTGCGGCTGGAGACAGTCATAGCGGACCAAATGGTTCACGTCACTGATCCACAGCGCCTTAGTGAGTAGCCAGGCTGGTATATTGGAGCAACCAATGTAACGTACCTTGCCCTGATGTACCAGATCATCCAACGCGCGGAGCGTCTCCTCAAGAGGTGTATCCTCATCGGGCCAGTGCGTCTGGTAGAGGTCAATGTAGTCTGTATCCAACCGCCGCAGGCTGTCTTCGACTGCCTGCATAATGTGTGCCCGTGAAAGCCCCTCTCCGTTTGGCCCGTCCCACATCCGTCCGCGCACTTTAGTAGCCAGCACGATCTGACGGCGATCTTTGCCTTTCAGCCAGCGGCCAATCCAGCTTTCAGATACTCCGCCGGGATTGTTTTCGGCCCAAGAGGAATAGATGTCAGCCGTGTCAATGAAGTTGATCCCGGCATCAAAGGCTCTGTCAAGAATAGCATGGGAGGTTGGCTCGTCAGCCCCCCAGCCGAAAGTCATCGTCCCCAAGCATAACTCCGAGACTTTCAGGCCGGTACGCCCTAATTTCCGGTATTCCATTTGTCTTGCTCCCTTAAAGTGATAGAATGCCTGTCATGGTCATAGGAACAGGCATTATTCAACTACATTTACCCGGCGTCCGTTCGCTAAAAGAGAAACGAAGCATCCTCAAGAGTCTGACTTCCCGCCTGCACAGGGAATTCAACGTTTCCTGTAGCGAAGTCAATTTTCATGATGTCTGGCAGTCGGCGGAGATTGGGATTGCTGTTGTCTCGACGACGGCTGTCCATGCTGAAAACGTCATTGAGAATGTCCTGCTTTGGATTGAGACTAACCGCCCTGATGTCTCAATCATTGATCACCGTGTTGAGATCATCCATTAATCTTAATCTCGCATTATAAAAGGTCATCTGTGCATACACAACACCCCAGGCACAGGCTGATCGCTGGATTTCGCTGGGGGTATGTCCGTGCTATGATCGGTATCTGTGATACGGTCTAGAATCCTTAGGAGCGAAATATGGCAGAGGGGATGCCGGGTCGCCAGGGCGGGCGGATACTGGTAACGCTCATTCTGGTTGCGATCCTTCTGGTGATTGTAGTAGTAGGCTACTTGATCGTAGATACTATCCTGACCCTCCGACAGCCGATAGAGATTGTGCCGGCAGGAGTAGCTACTCAGGTACAGCAAGTGCTTCATCCTACCCCAACCCTTATTGCTGACCCTGTGACGATTGTGCGGCAGGTGCAGGCTCTCAGCCGCCTTGAGACGGCTTCTTTTACCATTGAGAAAGTTATCACCGCCGAGAGCGGCGAGGGGCCGCTGGGTTTTCTCTTCAGTGATCGGTTATTGTTAGTCGCCCAGGGGCAGGTCATTGCTGGGGTAGATTTGGCACGCATGGCTGAGCGGGATGTGCGTGTCGTCGGTACATCCGTTTTCGTCACGTTGCCTGCCGCTGAGATATTTGTGGCTACCCTTAACAATGAGAATACCTATGTCTACGACCGGCAAACGGGTCTGTTCGGCCAGCAGATCGACCTAGAAACGCTGGCCAGGCAGGAAGCTGAGCAGGCTATTCTTCAGGCGGCGTTGGAAGATGGTATCCTAGTGATGGCTCAAGGCAACGCTGAGCAGTACATCGGGAGCCTGCTGAGGGCGCTGGGGTTTGAAGAAGTCGTGTTTGTTACGGCTACGCCTGCACCCGATCAGAATCGGGGGCAATAGGGGGGTGTATGGGGGAGAAGACTCCTGCCGAGCGGGCGGCGGAATTACGTGAACTACTCCACTACCACAACTACCGCTACTATGTGCTTGACTCGCCCGTCATCACGGATGATGAATATGATGCCTTGATGCAAGAGCTTCGTCAGATCGAGGCGGCCTACCCTGACCTGATCACACCCGACTCACCTACTCAGCGGGTTGGCGGCGCCCCGCGGGACGATCTCCCTAAAGTAAGGCATGTTGTGCCAGTGCTCAGCCTGTCCAATGCTTTTAGCGCCGGCGACATCCGGGCATGGCGGGAGCGGATTGGCAAGTTGTTGCCGTCGAATGCCAGCCTGGATTACACCGTAGAGCCAAAGTATGATGGTCTGTCAGTCGTTCTGACTTATGAGAATGGCGTCTTTGTTCTGGGTGCAACGCGCGGTGATGGTGAGATCGGAGAGGATGTAACGCCTAATCTCCGGACCCTGCCTAAACTTCCCCTGCGCATTCCTGCTGACCCGGATGGCCCCCCTGCGCCTTCATTGCTTGTGGTGCGAGGTGAAGTATTCTTCAAGCTCAGCTCTTTCGAGGCCCTCAATAAGCGCCGGGTAGAGAGCGGCGAGCCTCCGTTTGTAAACCCCCGTAATGCCGCTTCCGGCGCACTGCGTCAGCTTGATCCGCGCGTGACCGCCGAGCGTCCTCTGGAAATAGCCTGTTATGCGGTGATGTATGGAGAGGGCGACCTGCCTGCTACCCAATGGGATACGCTTCATTACCTATACGGGCTGGGTTTTCCCGTGATGCTCGATTACTGCGCTCGTTTTGACGATCTGGAGGAGGTTATTAACTACCTGCCGACCTGGGATGAGCGCCGCCGGAAGCTGGATTTTGAGATAGATGGGCTGGTGATCAAGGTCAACAATTTGCAGACAGCCGCCGACCTAGGTGTGGTGGGTAAGGACCCGCGTGGTGCTATCGCCTACAAGTTCCCTGCTGAGGAACGAACTACCAAGCTGCTGGATGTTGTGTTTAACGTCGGGCGGACAGGTGTCCTCACACCGAATGCTGTTCTGGAGCCGGTTGTTGTCAGCGGCGTGACAGTCAAGCAGGCTACACTGCATAACTTCGACTACATTGCCGAGAAGGACATCCGCGTAGGTGATACGGTAGTTGTCAAGCGTTCCGGCGAAGTGATCCCCTATGTGGTCGGGCCGGTAGCCGATCTGCGGGACGGGGACGAACGCCCCATCGAGATACCGCGCCAGTGCCCATTTTGCGGTCATCCCGTAGTGCGTCGGCAAGAAGGGGAAGTGGCTGTCTATTGCTCCAATGACGCATGTCCGGAGCGGATTGTCCGCTCTATCGAATATTTCGTCTCGCAGGGTGCGATGGATATTGTGGGGCTGGGCGAGCGGATCGTTCGGCAACTCGTTGAGGCCGGCCTGATTCACGATGCGGCTGATCTGTATTTTCTCAGGGCGGAACAACTCCTTGGATTGGAGGGCTTCGCTGAGAAGAAAGTTGAGAATCTGCTCAGCGCCATTGATGCCAGCCGCAACCGCCCTTTGCCGCGCGTGCTGACAGCGCTGGGCATTCGGGGAGTGGGTGGTGTAGTGGCAACCCTGCTCACCGACCATTACCCCTCGTTGGAAGCACTTTCCCGCACCACGCAGGAAGAACTACAGACGGTGGAGGGGATCGGCCCGGAGATCGCCAGTGCTGTAGCCGCTTACTTCGCTGACCCGCGTAACAGAAGCTTGATCAAGAAGTTGAAAGCGGGCGGTGTTCGGCTGGAGGCAGAAGCCAAAGTGCGGGCTTCTGATAAGCTGGCTGGCCTGACCTTTGTGTTGACGGGTACGCTCCCCACGATGACCCGTGAGCAGGCAGTCGAGCTGATCGAGGCCCACGGCGGCAAAGTGTCGGCCAGCGTCAGCAAGAAGACCAACTATGTCGTAGCGGGCGAATCACCAGGCAGTAAGCTTGACAGGGCACGGGAATTAGGCGTGCCTGTCATTGATGAGGCGGGTTTGCGCCAGTTGATCGGGCAGTGAAAAGGGCAACAACCATATGAGTCCCTTGGGGATAGTCACCCTCAAGCACGGGCGCGAGAAGTCGCTCCTACAAAGGCACCCGTGGGTCTTCTCTGGTGCTGTTGCCCACGCTGACGGCAACCCCGGCGGCCTGGTAGATGTTCGGGATCAGAGGGGGCAGTTTTTGGCACGCGGCTACTACAACCCCCGCTCACAGATCGTTGTCCGCGCCCTGTGCTGGGATGAAGGTGAGATCATTGATTCGGAGTGGTGGTACAACCGGCTTGCGGAAGCCGTCAGGGCGCGGGGTGCCCTGCTGGCAGGGCCGCATGTGGTTTCCTGCCGCCTTGTCCATGCTGAGAGTGATGGATTGCCGGGTCTAATCGTGGATCGCTATGTAGATGATCGAGATGGAAGCGTTTATCTGGTCTTACAGGCGCTGACGCTGGGCATCGAAACTGTCAAGCAACAGATCGTTGATCTGCTGGTTGATCTACTGCGCCCGCGCGGGATCGTCGAACGGAGCGATGTAGATGTGCGGCAGAAGGAGGGACTGCCTGACTCAGTTGGCATGTTGTGGGGCGATCCACCCCCTACCCCCTTGGTCATCTCTGAATATGAGCGGCTTTATCCCGTTGATGTGTTTACAGGGCACAAAACCGGCTTCTACTTAGATCAGCGTGACAGCCGTAGCTGGTTGCAGAGCCTTCAGTTAAGGGATTGCGAGGTACTTAATGCCTTCAGCTACACAGGGGCATTTGGCGCCTGCCTGCCTTATGCCAGTCGGATCGTGCATATCGATTCCTCTCACTCTGCGCTTGAGCTAGCCCGTCAGACTATGGCCCTGAACAGCCTGCAGTCAGTTGAGGTAGAGTATGTCTGTGCGGATGTGTTCCAGCAGTTGCGGGCCTATCGGCAGGCAGGCCGCACCTTTGATGTGATCATCCTCGACCCGCCCAAGTTTGCCTCTCATGCCGCCCAGATCGAGCGGGCCGCACGCGGCTATAAGGACATTAACCTGCTGGCCTTCCAGTTACTGCGGCCCGGCGGTCTGCTGGTGACGTTTTCTTGTTCGGGGCGGATCGAGCCGGACCTGTTCCAGAAAATAGTATTCGGTGCCAGCCTTGACGCCGGTCGGCAGGCACAGATCGTGGCATGGCTGGGACAGCCTGCCGATCATCCTGTACTGCTCTCATTCCCGGAGGGGCGTTACCTGAAGGGATTGGCCTGCCGCGTGTGCGACTTCTGAGCGTGAGGAGTTATCGTTCTTCTGCCAGCTTTTCGAGCTTATTGAGGGTTTCCCGCCAAGAGATTCGGCTAAGGCCAAGCTTCTGGCGTAGTTTCTCCGGCTCCATACCGTTGCGCCAGTCTCGCAGGGCGCATGTCCAACGTAGTGTCTCAAATGAGAGCTTCTGTGGAGGCACACCAGCCCTATTGGCCGCGTCTCTCAGTACATATTCCAAGTTGCGGGCTGTGCAATTGAATATCTCCCGCGGTGGTTTGCGCTGTTCCATGTATTCATCCAGCACGTCCAGCCACTCTGGCTTGAGGGGTATCTTGCGCTCCTTGTAACGCATATGGGGGGCCTCATAGCGCACCCATAGCACCGGCATAGCAGGGTCTGCACGCGATATATCGTCCGGGCGGATCGCCATGCACTCGCTCTTTTTGATGCCTGTTTGCAGTAACAAGGTGACAAGCAGGTGCGGACGGGCATCCGGCCCCTCGGCTCTCCGACGGAGGCGCTGTGTGACGCCCAGCACACGCTCGATCTCACTCTCCAGCAGAACAGTAGGCAAAGGACTGCTGACCCATTCCTGAATCAGGGGGGCGGCAGGGTCATGTGCTATGACGCCCTCGCTGTGCAGGTAGCCGAAGAAGTTCTTGAGCGTGGTGATACGGCGGGCATAACTTTTGGGGCTACATGGCTCAGAGCGCTCGGCTACCAGCCAGTGTAGAAACTTGTTCAGGTCATGGGTAGCGAACGTCCCTACCGCTCGTTTGTGACCAGCCCAGCGTCCCAGCAAATTGAGGTCGCTCTTGAAAGCCTTGATCGTGTAAAGCGAAGCTCCTCCCAACCTCAGCGTATCGAGATAGATTTCTACAGCCTCATTCAAAGGCGTCAAGTGATCTAATCTAGAAGGCGGGGGTTCTCCATGAACGTCATCTGTCTCGTCCGGCGGCTTGTCGAAAAGAGGGAGCTGTTGCTCGTCGCTCATAGCCATTCCCTGTGTCACTGTAGCCAGAATACGTATGTCAACAGTGAACCAATATTGGCCCGATTAGGGATTAGAACAGATGCGCCCTGTGGGGTGTAATAGCCGACCGTGTAATTGGCATCAATGACACCGGAACGAATGTTTTCTCTAGGCACGCTCTGCGCCGCCAACGCTAGACTGATCATTTGCTCAAGAGTCATGTTGGTCTGGATACTGTTGCTCAGCGTGGCGTACAGGGTCGGCGCTTTCTGGATTAGGGTGGGCAACATGTTCAGGCTGATGATCTTGTCACGGATAGCAAACAGCACGGCCTGTTGGCGGCGGGCACGTTCGAAGTCGTTGTCACCATGGCGGGTACGGGCGTACTTAAGCGCCAGCTCTCCGTCCATATGTTGGAAGCCTGCCGGGATGTAGAGGGGATCGTAGCCATAGTTCATGTCGGGGTATTCGGGATCGTAGATTTCGTAAGGTACGTTGATGTCTATGCCCCCGATCTCATCTATCAGCGTAATGAAAGCATCAAACTCGACTAAGACATAGTAGTCAACCCGTACCCCTAAGTTGTACTGAATGGTGTCTACCGCAAGCTGGCCGCCTCCGAATACATAGGCCGTGTTGATTCGATTCAGGCCATAGCCCGGAATATCCACATATAAGTCTCGCGGGATGGAAAGCACGCTGGCATGCTGGGTTGTTGGATCGAGGGACAACAACATGATGCTGTCAGTCCGTGGGCGTGTATTCCCCCGCTCGGCGGGGCGTGAGTCTGAGCCGAGCACCAACACGGTTACCCGATCCGTCCCTTGCCAGGCTGGTAACGTCGGGGCCAGAAAGGTAGGGTTAGGTGTCGCATTGGGAAGAGCCAGGGGGATACTTTCACCATTGTCCCTGAACGGATTAAAGGCGTCAGCAGAACGCGCCGCCCGTAATGTCACCGCAACGACTAGGCCAATGGCGAGTGTCCCGACGAACAAACCTCCCAACCCAATCAACGTCCCCCAAGGCCCCAAGCTGGGGATGGGCAGCCGTTGAAAGAATCGTCTCAGCGCGTAGAAGCCCCGATTGTTCGGTCGGCTTGGCCTAGGGTATGTGCCTGTTGGTCCCTGCATAGTTGTTGTACCGCCCGATTCTAGTAATCACCCATACTTACAACGCAGGATTTTACCCCCGCGTTCCACTTTGATACAATCGCTACTCGCTGTGTGACCAACAGACGGAGGTTAAGGGGCGACATGTCATCACCAGATATGTATCCTCCTGCAACTTGGCGGTTAATCATCCAACCCCCTGCTGATGGGGCAACCAATATGGCCATTGACGAGGCCATTGCAGAACAGGTCAAGGCTGGTGAAGTTCCTCCTACCCTGCGGTTCTACGGATGGGAGCCTGCCTGCCTCTCGTTAGGATACGCACAGTCTGTGGCTGAGGTGGATTTTGAGCGCCTCCAGACCAGAGGCTGGCAGGTGGTCCGGCGGTTGACAGGCGGGCGGGCTATTCTCCATACAGATGAGGTGACTTATTCCGTTGCCGTGCCGGAGGACGATCCGCGCGTAACAGGCGGGGTGATCGAAAGCTATCGCCGGCTGAGTGAGGGCTTGCTCATGGGCCTTCATCTGCTGGGAGCCGCCGCCCAAGCTGAACGGAAAGCAGACGGGAGGCAGACCCTGAAGGGGCCGGTCTGTTTCGAAGTGCCTTCAGATTATGAGATCACGTTTCAGGGGCGGAAATTGCTTGGCAGTGCCCAGACCCGGCGGGGAGAAGTGGTGCTTCAGCATGGCGCACTGCCGCTCTACGGAGATCTGTCGCGAATCTGTGACGCGCTAGTCTTTGCAGATGAGGCGGCACGGGATATGGCAAGGGCACGCGTACTGGCACGGGCGGTGACTTTGGAGGAGGCACTGGGGCAACATGTTGAGCCAAAGGCAGTCATTGCCGCGCTGTCTGAGGGCTTTGCTCGCGCTCTCAACCTGCGGTTGACAGAGGCATCACTGACCGATCAAGAGTGGGCTATTGCTGAGCGTCTGCGGGCCGACAAGTATGCCGCCGAAGAATGGACACGACGTTACTAGCCCATCGAGAGGCTGTCTTTCTCCGCTATTTGGGCTTGAGTCAAAAAGCGCCCTCTGCTAAGAAGGGCGCTTTTTGACAATACCGTTTCTCAGGGTTGTATAGCCTGAAGATAATTTTCTACTGCCCACCCCGCCCGGTCAGAGTCGTTGGGGTCTGAGATATACCACCACACGTAACCATTCGCCTCACGCGGCCCATCCTCGACCACAAACTGGTCGCCATCGCTCCCAACGAAGAAGTAGGGGAAGTCCAGCCCCGGCCCCTGTCGGACGGCCAGGCCGTCTCCTTCGGTGCCAGTGATCATGACAGTACTGCCGATCTGGATCGGGATGACCGGCATCACTGTGACAGTCGGTGAAGGCTGTACCTCTGGCGATGGTGTTGCAGAAGGAGCACCCGCCGTTTCGTCACTGGGTGTGGGAGTCGGCGAAGGGCCAAGGGTTGGTGTGGCTGTGATCACCACAAAAATAGGCGTGGGAGTTGGCCCAAAGCCGGGGGTTGTGCTTCCCCGATTCATGAGCACCAGCCCCCACATGCCGCATGTGAGAGCGGCTACGACCAGTATGACAATAGCAAACCCCCACCACGGAACACTCAGACTGGCAGGGCGCGGCGCAGGGCGCCCCCGACGACTAGAAGGGGGCGGCTGATGATATTGTGTTTTGTCTGCCTGTCGTTCTGACGGCAAGGAGGAAGGCATTCGACCCTGCGGGATGCGTTCAGCCGGTGGGAGCCGGCTCGTCACGTCGGGGCGGCGCTGGGTTGGAAGATCGTCGGGGAGTCGTCTGTCACTCATATTTGGCATCCATACACGTTGCGCTATACAGCGCGAATAACCAGCAGAGAGAAATCGTCGAAAGTTTCAGCGTGACCTCGGTGTTGCTCCACTATCTTATAGATGCTGAGGGCTATACGCTCAGCGTCATAACCGTGAAGACTCCTTATGACACGAGCAAGGCGTTCACGGCCAAATGCCTCTCCTTCGGCATTCCGCATGTCAGTTACGCCATCGCTGTAAAGCACAAGGCAGTCGCCGGCGGCAAGTGTGATCTGTTGCTCTTCAAACGGCCTGCCAAGTTCTGTCCACAGCCCAAGAAATCGTCCATGGCCGCCGAGAAACTCTGTTGATCCATCACGCCGTACCAGCAGTGGCTCCTCGTGCCCGCCGCGCACGTAGCGAAAAATGCGTGTCTGCGGGTCAAGGACACCATAGATGGCGGTTACGAACATGTCGTAACTTGAGGCTTCAATCAGACCGTGGTGAACGGACTCCATGACGGGCACAGGGTCCACATGGTAATGCTCTGCGGACAAAAACAGTGTACGTGCAACAGCCATGAATAATGCGGCATGAGGCCCCTTGTCAGAGACATCAGCCAGCACGATAGCAACCTGCCCATTATCAAGTAAGCGTAAGTCGTAGAAGTCTCCGCCAATGTGTCTGGCCGGCTCAAAATGGGCCGCAAACTGAAAGCCGGGAACGACCGGAAGCTGGGTAGGAAGTAAGCTCCGTTGGGCTTTGCCTGCGATCTCAAGCTGGGCCTCCAGTGCCGCCCTGGCGATCCGATCAGCTTGAGCGGCTTCAAGTTCGGCGTAGGCTTTGGCCAACTCCTCATTACGCTTCTGTAAATCCTCAATCGCACGCTGGTCTGTCTCGCGGAGTGTTCTGATCATGGTGTTTAGAATACTGCGTGCCATAGCCGGGCTGGTGTTGAAAACCTCATCGAACTGCTGTTTAGTGATCTCCAACACCTCTGTCTCGGTGATGGTCGTTACAGTGGCCGCACGCGGCTCGCCCGTGATCAGAGCCATTTCGCCAAAGTATCCACCCGGCCCAAGAAAGCCCATGACGAATTCCTCACCGCCCTCCAGCGTGCGGCTAATCACGACTTTTCCGGAGGTCACCACGTAGAAGGTGTCAGCACGCATCCCCTCAGAAACCAGGATGGTGTTGGGCGGGTATGTCTTCTTAATGGCGAATCCCCGCAACATGTCAATGGCTTGTTTGTCAAGCCCTGTGAACGCCTTTTCGATAACCGCCGTATAGCCTGTTCTTTGTGGCAGTTGTGTCATGGATGCCGTGCCTTAACCCATTCCAACAATTTTTCGAGCGGCCATGTGTTGATCACGCTGGCCGGCGATACCCATCCCCGGCGCGCGATTGCTACCCCAAAGTGCATCAGTCCAAACTCATCCGGGTGGTGCGCGTCGGTGCTGATGGCCAATTTTACACCGAGTTGAGCCGCGCGGCGTGCGTGTGTATCATCCAGATCAAGGCGGCGCGGGTTAGCGTTGATCTCCAATGCCACATCGTGTTGTTTAGCCGCTTCAAAGATCGCATCCATGTCCAGATCGGCTGGCTCTCGGTCGGGGATCATCTGTCCGTGAGGATGCCCAATAATGGTGACATAGGGGTTGCGAATCGCGTTGAGCAGTCGCGTGGTGATCTGCTCACGCGGCTGGCGCAGGCTGGTGTGTAGCGAAGCGACCACCATATCAAGACGGGCTAGAGTCTTGTCATCGTAGTCGAGGGCGCCGTCGGCACGTATCTCGACTTCTGCCCCTTGAAGGATAGTCAGCCTGCCCTCCAACTCGGCATTAGCCGCGTCAATTTCCTGCCGTTGCTTGGCTATATCTTCTGGAGACATTCCCCTAACGATCCCCAGCCCATATGTGTGATCGGTAACCAGCATATACTTGTATCCTTGCGCTGCCGCGGCACGTGCCATCTCCAGTACGCTGGCTTTGCCGTCACTCCAGGTAGTGTGTAGTTGGAGGTCGCCCTGAATATCATCCAAGGTCACCAGATCGGGCAGTTTTCCATCCAGTGCCGCCTCAATCTCTCCCTGATCCTCGCGCAGTTCTGGCGGAATCCAAGGCAGGCCGAGCGTTGCGTAGACCTCTTCTTCGCTTGCACATAGGATTTCCTCACCTCCGCCCAGCGGGGTGAACCCATTCTCGCTGAGTGACAGCCCCTGTTTAAGTGCCAGCTCACGCATTCGGACGTTGTGTTCTTTACTGCCGGTAAAGTAGGCCAGCAGAGTGCCATAGCGCTCAGGCGGCAAGACGCGCAGATCAACCTGCTGGCCGCTGTAAAGCTCAACTGAAACTTTGGTCTCCCCCTGAACCAGCACGCGGGCTACCTCAGGCAGATTCACAAACGCTTCCACGACAGGCTGAGGGTGATAGCCGGCTACCAGTAGATCAATATCACCGATGGTAGTCTTACGGCGCCGTAACGAACCAGCCATCTCCCCCTGCAAGACACCTTCTACCTGTAGCAGACGCTCCAACAGATGAGCGGCAATCGGGAAGGCTTCCCCGATGGGAATACGATCCGTGCGCCGGGCCAGTGCCTCGATGCCTTCCAAAATGTTTGTCTCGCTCTTAGCCCCCATACCAGGCAGGCTCCGCAGTCTGCCTGCCTGTGCCGCCTCCCTGAGTTCATCTACGCTGGTGATACCAAGCTCCTTCCAGAAACGGGCCGCCCGCTTAGGCCCCAGCCCCGGCACACGCAGCATATCAAGCACACCGGCTGGTATCTCCTCTGCTAGACGGTTGAAAAGTGTGAGTTCACCGGTAGTCAGTAGCTCGGCGATCTTCTCGGCTAACGTCTGGCCGATATGAGGCAGATCGGTCAGTGTGCCCTCAGCATAGACAGCGTTGATGTCACGCGGGAGGCTGGCGATAGTCTCTGCCGCACGCCGGTAAGCGAGAATGCGGTGAATATTCTCCCCTTTGATCTCAAGCATGTCCGCGATGGTGGCAAATATGGCGGCCACCTCTCGGTTGGTCATTGGTTTCATTCAGCACCCCGATCCTGCGCGCTCAGTATACTGGACTCCCGGAAGCTTGACAATCCATATGCCTCACTGTAGAGTGAGAGAGATGTTCTACCCGCCCGATCCAACAGGTTTTAATACGCTCGTATGGGAGATCGTGAGGCAGATACCTGCCGGGTGTGTCAGCACCTATGGCCAGATTGCGTCTATGATCCCCCCGCCTGACGGTGTTGATCCATTCCACTATAACCGTGTTGCCGCACGCTGGGTCGGGCAGGCAATGAATGCTGTTCCCCCAAAAAGTGATGTCCCATGGCAACGGGTAATCAACAGCCAGGGAACAATTAGTCTGCCGAAAGGAAGTGCCGGAGCCGATGAACAGCGCGCCCTCTTGGAGAAGGAAGGCGTCGTTTTCGACAAGCAGGGGCGGGTAGACTTTGAGAGTGTGGGCTGGGATGGCCCGCCACAGGCATGGTTACATGAACATGGTCTGTTACCTCCCCGTCCGCTCAAGGGAAAAGGGACCACACACGATGCCTCCCAGCTCAACCTTTTCTAGTCTCTATATCCGAGCGAGGCCCATGAATGCAAAGACCCTCTACGAATACGTTGGTAACCCCCATGTGCATTCCATCTATTCAGATGGATCAGGCTCACATGCCGACATTGCGCGTGCCGCCCTGCACGCGGGGCTTGATTTTGTCATAGTCACCGATCATAACGTTCGGGTGGATGGCGTAGAAGGGTACTACGGAAACCATCCCGAGCGGCGTGTCCTGCTTCTGACAGGTGAAGAGATTCATGATATGCGCCGTGAGCCGCAGGCTAATCACATGCTGGTTTATGGCGGAGAGCAGGAATTCGCGGCTAGTGCCCCTAACCCTCAGCAGTTAATTGAGCAGGTCGTGATGCAGGAAGGGCTGTGTTTTCTTGCGCATCCCGTCGAGAGGGCCGCCCCCCTCTTTGAAGAACCTGCCCTCCCATGGGTTAACTGGGAGGTGGAAGGATACACAGGTATTGAACTCTGGAACTACATGTCTGAGTTTAAGAGTTACCTAACGAGCAAACTGACGGCCCTGCGGGCCGCCTTCAACCCTGAGAGGCTGATCAGCGGCCCATTCCCTGAGACGCTGACTCTGTGGGACCGGCTCCTCAGCGGGGGGCGTCCCATCCGTATCATTGGCGGTGCGGATGCCCATGCCGCTTCTTATTCAATGGGGCCGCTTCGTCGGGTTGTCTTCCCTTATGAGTATCTCTTTCGATGTGTCAATACCCATATCCTTACTTCCCGTCCGCTGTCGGGTGACCTAGAGCATGATCGCCGACTCGTGCTACACGCTTTGCGTGAGGGCCATGCTTATGTCGGGTACGATCTGCCTGCATCCACACGCGGGTTTCGTTTCTCCGCTCAGGGGCATAACTTCAGCACCATCATGGGAGGATGGATGCGTCTGGGGCATGGAGTCACCCTCCAGATCGTGTCTCCCCGCATAGCAGATATCCGGTTGCTTAAAGACGGCAAGGTCATACTGCAGGAAAAAGAGGGGACACATTGTACTTACATTGCCGGCGAGGCCGGCGTCTACCGGGTAGAAGTGTATATCCACTACAGAGGCAAGTCGCGGGGGTGGATATTCAGCAACCCGATTTTTGTGAGCAAGTGAGAGCGGAATGAGAAAGTTTCTGAGGAGACTGAGGTATTATTATCTCTGTTTTGGGGTTCGGGGTTTATTGTTCGGCATAAGGGAAAGGCTGTCTGACCAACCCTCTCTGGTGTCAGTCATCCCGCCCGGCACAAAGCATCCCCTCTATCTCAGGCTGAAGACATCTGACCTGCGTACCTACGGCCAGGTTTTTGTCAGCCAGGAGTATGAGTTTGAGCTGGTACGTCCGCCTCAGGTTATAGTAGACGCCGGGGCAAATATTGGGTTAGCCTCGATCTATTATGCTATTAGGTATCCTGCCGCCAAAGTGCTGGCTCTGGAGCCTGCCTATGCCAACTTTTTGATGCTGGAAAAGAACACAGCTCCTTACCCTAATATCCTCCCGATACGCGCCGCGTTGTGGAAAGAAAATACGGAGATCGAGTTGATCGATCCGGGATATGGATACTGGGGTTTCCAGACGATAGGTCCGTT
>DAOTYH010000092.1:0-24119 GCA_034435015.1 Anaerolineae bacterium
ACTTTCACTCCCTCGCCGACCCCGCTCGGCGGGGCACAGGGTGTGATCGCCTTTGTCTCGGAGCGGGACGGCGAGCCGGAGATTTTCCTGCTTGACCTGCTGAGCGGCACACAGACCCCCATCACCAACAACACCAGCTCGGATGAGACCCCAACCTGGTCGGCGGATGGCCGCTTTGTGGCCTACTCCGGCCAAAGCCCCAGAGGACGGCATATCTTCGTCTATGACACCACACTAGGGACACCTATCGAACTCACGCAGGGGACGCGCGTAGATGCCGATCCGGCCTGGTCGCCGGACGGCAAGGCGGTTGCCCTCTATTCAAGCGAGGGGGGGCGTGCCTTTATCCGGGTGCATACTTTTGCGGGTGATGAGTACATGGTCGTCCAGTTGCCGCCCGGACCAATCAGACTGCTGGACTGGTCCCCCGACGGCCAGACCATGACCATATTTGGCTACACCCCGCTGGGCGATCTGGAAGTCATGCACCTGAACGTGGAAACAGGCGAGCGCACCGCCATTACCCGTGCCTTTGGCGACATTAACTTTGTCAGCTACTCGCCTGACCGTACCAGAGTGCTGTACACGGCCACAGCTAATGGATACCGTCAGGTGTTCATGTCTGACACCAATTGCGGCCTGATTAACGTGATCACCCAGTGCAACGTCCGCCGCCTGACCAACGACCGCTTCAATTATTACACCCCCCGCTTCTCCCCCGATGGAACGTTGGTGCTGGTTGCCTCCAATCTGTCCGGCAACCTTGACCTGTGGCTTCTCGATCTGGAGGGCAACGCCGTTCAGCGGCTGACCAGCTCTCCCTTCGACGAGTATGACGGCGTCTGGCGGCCAGCCGCAGGAGGGCAGTGAAGAGGGGAGGCACGCCTTGAGCTGGAACAGCCGTCCCCCGATGAGGCTGGCCTCAGACCTGCCGGCCTTAGCCCTGCTGGGGCTGGTCCTGCTTATCCCGGCGTGGGCGGTCTCGCGTTCCGGCTGGACAGAAGGCCTCGACTGCCTGCCGGCCCTCACCCTGATCGCGCTGGTGTCAGGCTATCTGCTGGCTGTCTCATCCTTTTCGGGCGTGTTCACCCTGCTGGCGGCGACCACTTACGGCGTTTTTGCCGTCTGGATGGCCGCCGGCGGGATGCTGACTGGCCAGCCGTCCCTGCGCGAGCGCCTGTTGGAGGTGACCTTCCGCCTGACGGCGTGGCTGGAGCAGGCGCTTGGCGGCGGTTTCAGCCGCGACAACCTGATCTTCGTGATGCTGGCGGCTTTGCTGATCTGGTATCTGGGTTACAACGCCGCGCTCAACGTTTTTCGATGGCGGCAACTGTGGCCGGCAGTGATCCCGCCGGCGCTGGTCCTCCTGATCAACACCTATTATTACACCGGCCCGATCCGCATGGACTGGCTGGTGATTGCCTGCCTGTTCCTGATCTTCGCGCTGGCCGTACAGCTCAACGCGGCGGCCCGCGAGCACATCTGGCAGAGGGAGGGGGCACGTTACACGCCCCGTGTGCGCCTTGACCTCCTGCGGGGGGGGCTGATCGCGGCGGCGCTGCTGGCTGGGCTGGCATGGTTTCTCCCGCCGGCCTCAGCCAGCGATTGGCTGTCGGATGTGTGGGCACGCTCAGAGAACCCATGGTATTCCGTCCGTGAGACATGGCAGAGGCTGTTCGGTGCGCTGGAGGGCGAAGGGACGGCGACTCCCGACTACTACGGCGGCCCGACCCTCTCGCTCGGCGGGCCGGTTAACCTGGGCAACAGCACGGTGATGCTGGTCTATGCGCCGGAAGGATACCGCTACTACTGGCGGTCCAAAGTCTTTGACACTTATCTGAACGGGCGCTGGACGACCAGCTCCGACGCGCGGATCACCGCCCGCTACGGCGGGCTGATGGAGGACGGCGGCGGCCCTTACCGGTTGCGGCGCAGTGTCCAACAGCGCTTTGAGATTGCCATCCCGGCCACACGACTGCTCTATGCCGCTTCCCAGCCCGTCTCATTTGCCTCGCTGGAGATCGGTTATGATGTGGTCTATACCGCGCCCGGCGGCCAGTACGGCTCGGTGACGGCGGTACGGGCGGCACGCCCTTTGCGGGCTGGCGAGGCGTACAGCGTCACCTCCTCGATCAGCTTCGCCGATGAGGCCAGCCTGCGGGCCGCCGGCACAGACTATCCGGGCTGGGTGCGCGAACACTATCTCCAGCTCCCCGACACCATCACCGGACGCACGCGCCAGCTTGCCGCCGACCTGACCGCGCAGGCCGGTAACCCCTATGATGCCGCCCGCGCCATTGAGACGTATCTGCGGACAAACATGGCCTACAACTCCCAGATTCCCCCGCCGCCGCTGGGGGCTGATCCGGTTGATTACTTCCTGTTTGAAAGCCGGCAGGGGTACTGCAACTACTACGCCTCGGCGATGGTGATCCTCCTGCGGGCGCAGGGCATCCCCGCCCGGCTGGCAGTCGGCTTTGCGCAGGGGCGGTTCGACCCCGCCGCGAATGCCTACCGCGTCGTTGAATCAGATGCTCATGCGTGGGTTGAGGTGTACTTTCCGGGCTACGGCTGGGTTGAGTTTGAGCCGACTTCCGCCCAAAGTCCGATCTACCGCCCTCAAGCCGCGCTGATCATCCCTGAACCTGAGCCGGCACCTGCGCCGCCGCAGGCCGGCCCGCTCGGCGGGGAGGAGATGCCCGAAGGCGAGCCAACCGCCCGCCCGTCCGGCGCTCTGCCAGCCGCCCCGCAGGCTGTTCCCCTTCGCATCCCGCCGGCGGCGTGGCGGGGCCTTGCCTTGCTGGCTGTGGCAGGGCTGGCGGCGGCGGCAGGCTGGTTCTGGCTGGAGGAGCGCGGCCTGCGCTCGCTGAGTGAGACCTCGCGCAGTTATGCCCGCCTCAACATCTATGCTTTGCTGGCCGGCCTGCAACTCGATGAGAGTGCCACACCCTACGAACGCGCCCGCCAGATTGTGCGGGCTGTCCCGGAGGCTGAAGGGCCTGTCAATCAGATTGTCGGGTTATATGTTCAGGAGCAGTATGCCCCCCCGCCCGCGCGGGAGATTGACCGCTTCAAGGCTGGTGCGCTGGCCCATGATCAGTGGCAGAAGGCACGCCCCCTCCTGATCCGTGCTGTGCTGATCCGCTTCCTTAAGCGGCTGTTCCCTCCCCTCAGCAGGCGTACTGCCCGCCGTTGAGAGCCTGAAGCCGCCCAATTTTTATGTGGTTTTAATCGGATTTCAATAGCTGATTTAAGTCCCCCTGTCATACTAACAGCAGGGAGGCAGTGTGAATGCAAAGATGAAAGCGGTTCAATCACCAGTACGGATCGTGTTTGGCAGTCCGGGGACTGATCGCCCCAACTACTACGAGCGTTATGGCAGTCTGACGCTGGGGGCGGCCATTGACCGCTACGTCCGCGCGGCAATACAGGATACCCCCGGCCTGCCGGTCGAGATCAGCCCTATGTCCGGCCAGAGCGGAGAGCTGGTATCGGTCTATGGTGAGCTGGCGCACCTGGTGCTGAGGTGTTCTGATGTGACGGAGGGCGTCCGCCTCCTGCTGGGGTCTGATGTGCCGCCGGGCTATGGGCTGGGGGTCTCGCGTGCGCTCATGGCGGCTCTGATCGGGGCGCTGGCGGTCTGGCGCGGACAGCCGTTCGACCCGCGCCTGATCGCTGTCGAGGCCGCCGCCCTGCACCGCCTCATGCGTCCGGACTTCAGCGGTGAGGCGGCCATCTACCTCTCGGCCATGGGCGGGCTGAATATCCTGATACTGGAAGCCGACGAGGTCAACATCGAGCCGATCCGTCTCACCCCTGAACAGCGGGCATGGCTTCAGCTCAACCTGCAGCTTTTCATTCATCCTGACGCCCGTCTGACGGACGAGAACCGCCGCGCCTTTGACGCCCATACCTTCTCTACCGATACCCTGCATACGAACAAAGCCTGCAATGTTGAGCTGATTGACGCGCTCTCTACCGGCAATGTCCTGCGGCTGGGCCGCCTGCTGGACAACGATTGGCTGCGCCGGCGGCAACTGGTCTATCCGGCGCGGATGCGTTTGTTTGAGGAGTGGTATGGGATCGCCCGGCAGGCCGGCATGATCGGCGGGCAGTTTGTCTGCGGCACACAGGGCGGGGCCTTCCTTGTCTGTGTGCCGCCCGAACAGAGCGAGGCGCTCAAGGAGAAACTGACGGCCGGCGGCTGGCGGCATCTGCCGTTCGCGTTTGCATTGCAGGGCCTCACCCTTGTAGAGGGGTAGGGGGGCGGCCCTGAGACCGCCTATATCTTCCCGATGCGGAGTGACAGCGTTTCGCTCCACGGGCCTTCCTCCCCATCCGCCATGGCGCGGACGCGGTAATACAGCCTCCCTGATCTCCCCCACATGGGATGCCAGAGCGTTTCGCTCCCCTTGATCTTGAACTCTTTGGCTGAGTTGAAATCCGGGTTGTTGGCCTCCTGCAGGAGGTAATACTTCGCGCCGGGGCTTTCCGTCCATGCCAGATGAGGGCGGTTGCGGTCGTCCACGTGACTCAGGCCGAGCACCGGCTTGAGCAACAGGCTGGCCGGCTGGGGCAACGGGCTGTCCTGTGCGTATTCGAGGGGTTCTTCCTCCGGCGGCAGGCTGTCACCGACAGCCTGCTCTGCGGAGGGCACTTCCTCCGGATAGGCCTGCCATTCGGCTTCTGCTCCCTGTTCCTCTCCTGCCTCAGGCTCCGGCATCAGGGGGGTGGTGGAGATCACCGGCTCCGGCCCCGGTGCAGGCGGGATGGGCAGGCCGGCAGGCTCTGCCTCCGGCATGGCAGAAGGTACTTCCGGCTCCAACGGGACGGGGGTGAACGCCGGCGGCGGCGGGGTCTGGGGGACAATTAACGGCCTCCATTCGGCGACCGGCCCCCCGCCGGGTGGAGGCGGGGCGGGTTGTATCGTTCTGGAAGCGGCGGGCGCCGGCTGAGCGCTCTGAGCAGGCGGCATGATGGGCCGTGACGGACCTCCCCATGAGCCGGCCTGCGGAAGAGAGATGCTCTCGACGGGCCTTGGCGGCGCTGACGGCTGAGGCGCGGCGGCAGGCGGTTCTGCATCAGCCGAAGGCGGCTCTGGGGCGGGCGCCGGCTCGGATGCCGGCTCCGGCAGTACGAAGGGACGGGGCGCGGCGTCGGGCAGGGTGCCGGGCACGCTGATCGGCTGCCAGTCTGCCACGACCTTTGACAGCCGCTCCTTGTTGTAGGCCTGATTGATGACTTCGTACCAGTCTTTGAGGCGCGGGCAGTCCTCCAGCGTCTCTGAGAACCAGGCTTGATCGAACAGCTCCGCCAGCAGAGGATCGGTATCTGCCAGCGTGCGGCGCATCAGGCGGTAGCGCGGGCTGTCCTGCTGCATCTCGTCTACGCCGAAGAAGTGTTCCTCGTCCGCGGCGCGGCGGATTTCCGGCGAGTGCCAGGCGACCATCTCGGCCATGATCACGGCTCCGGCGAAGCGGTCGGCGGCTGGCCCCCACAGCCCGGCAGAGGCGGTCTTGTGGGCATAGCCGTCTGTGCCGGCTGGCAGGGCGCCGGGCGGGGTGAAACTGGGGGAATAGAGGTCCTCCACATCAATCAGATGCGCCCGTCCGGTTGCGCCGTTGATGATCACATTGGGGGCGGCGATGTCGCAGTGAGCCAGCCCGGCCTCCTCCAGTGCCGACAGCACCTGAGCCATAGCATTGGCAAAGGTGAGCGACTCCAGCCGGGAGAGCGGGGTAGTCCCGATCACAATGTCGTACCATGTTGAGCCGGTGATCCACGGCATTAGCACCGCATATTCGAGGTCGGGGTAACGGTCGAGCGCGTCATCATGTGCGCCGCGGTGCAGGCATTGACGGTCGCATACCTCCAGGCCCGGCCAGCCGGCAAAGCGGGCCAAAGCGCCGCATACCTCGACCAGCTCCTGCACGCGGTAGGCCGGCTTGAACTTCTTGAGCGCGTACAAGCCGCCGCCCACGCTGGCTGACACCTGATAGACGAATGCCTTGCGCCCCTCCTGCCCGAAGGCAAAAGTCGGCACAGCGGGATGCGGCATCACCTGAAAAACCTGCCCCCCAATGACAAGGCGCTCTCGCGGCCCCGGATTAAACTCGCTCATACTCACAACCTCAATCCCGCGACACCCTCTGCCCAACCTCGACCGTCAGGATGTTGCTCCATACGCTGGCCTGTTCTTTTTTGTCCACTGTTTTCACCCGATAGAAGTACCGCCCCGCCGGGCGCCCCTTGATCGTAAACTTCTGGCTGGGGTGGAACACCTTCCACTGGTGAGTTCTTTCCGACTCGAAATGTTCGCTGTCTGATTCCTGAAACTCGTAGTACTCACAGCCTGCCACTCCCGTCCATGCGATCTCGTAGGGCATGTTGGCCTCAACCGGGTCAATGGCCAGCAGGCGCGGCGCCGCCGGACGCATGGCCTGTGCGGACATCACATTGCTGGGCGGGCTGGTCAGCTTTCCCCGGCAGGCCTGTACGCGGAACCAGTACAGGCCGCTGGCCGGCGGGCGGTAGTTGACCCCGCTCTCGTTGATCTTTGCCCCCTCGATCTGGAAGTCCCGCTTTCCGGCGAACTGCTCGTTCTCGGCTACTTCCACCACGTAGTGGGTGGCCCGTTCATCTTTGTTCCACACAAGCCGGATCGTGCCGTCCGGCTCTACGCGCGGAAGCTCCAGCCGCGGGGCGGGCAGGGACGGGCCGGCCTGAATCGGCTCGCTGACCGTCCACTCGCTGTTGGCGCCGGGCAGTTCAGCCCGGACGCGGAAGGTGATTTCCTCTTCTGCCTCTGGCATGTCCATCTCAAACTGGGTCTCTCCGCCGTGATAGACCTCTCTGAAACCAGCCTGCCCGCTGACCTGAAGGCGGTAAACCGCCCGCACGCTGACCGCGCCCCACGCCAGCATCACCCGCCGCCTGTCGGCTGAGGGGGTTACCTCGATCCATGCCGGCGCCTTAGGCGTGACGATGACCTGCACGACATTGCTCCATGGACCTTCGCCCCCGCTGTTTGCCCCGCATACGCGGAAGAACGTTTCGCCCGGCTCACGGTGCGGCAGTTCGAGGGCAAGCTCCTCTACGGTGTACACGCGGGCCGTGTCGAAGGAGGGATCATTGGACATCTCGACCGTATAATGTTCCGCCCCCTCGACCTCGGTCCAGTACAGCCGGATGCTGTCTGTCTCATCCGGCCCCTCAACGGACAGCTCAGGCGCCTTCTCAGGCGGCAGGGGCACCACGACGGCCACTTCCTCGCCGCTCCATTCGCCGCAGGCAAACTCGTGGCAGGCCCGCACACGATAGATATACGTGCCAACCGGCTGGCCGGTGACAGGGTAAGTCGTGCCGGTCAGCGTGATGATGCGGCTCTTGCCGGTCTCATCGTGGGTCTCCTCCAGCTCATAGCGGGTGGCGCCATAGACGGCCTGCCAGCGCAGTTCGTAAGAGCCATGCTCATAGCCATAGACGACGGCGGCCAGATGAACCTGCGGCGGGGGCGGAACGGTCAGTTCAAGCGAGGCCGTCTCGCTCCATGCACCCGGGCCGCCGTCTGAGACGGCCCGCACGCGGTAGTAATACAACCCCGGCCTGTAGCCCCGCACCGGCGGAGACCATGTCGTGCCGCGCCCTGAATAGACGATCTCCGGCTGGCTGAAATCGGGGTCGGCGGACTGCTCCAGCACGTAATCGAGCGCCTCCTCGATCTCCGACCAGCTCAGGGCGGGCGCTTCGCCCGGCAGGCTGGCCTGAAGGGACGGGGCAGGCGGCGGCGGATAGGCAACGCGGGTCTGCCGCAGTTCGCTCCACGGGGAGACGACTCCATGCCGGTTGATCGCCCGCACGCGGTAGTAATACACGCCCGGCGCCTGCGGGGAAGGGGGGCGCCAGCTCCACTGGTCAACGGGGACCTCAAACACCTGCGCGTTCGTCAGGGCCGGGTTGTCGGCCTGCTGAACAATGAAACGCGCTCTGGGCTGGCCCGGCCAGCTCCAGCGTATCTCGTAATGATCAGAGCCGGTGGGATTCCATATCTGCTCCAGATGAGGGCGCTCGGCGCTCAAGTCGGGCTGTTGCGGGTTAAGGTAGCCCTCGTAGAGGGGGGAGCGGATCACCACGTCAATAAAGGCGACATCGTCGCTGGTCGGCAGACGTGCTCCCAGCACGATCTCACGGTTCAGCTTGTCGTCTGAGTAGGACAGCAGGCCGGCGGCGTGAGCCGACAGGCCGTCGCTGAAGGCGGTCACCCGCCCGACGCCGCTCAGCTCGCGCATCCACGCGCAGAGCTTGCCGCGCACGCCGCGTGCCGTTGACCAGCGGTTGGAGTTCTCCCAGACGCCGCCCAGCGTGAACGCTTCCCCCTGTTCGTCCAGCACGTGAATCTGGGTGTCGCCCATCCAGAAGACCGAGATCAGCCCCTGCGGCACGGAAGGGCTGGAGTAATCAATGCGGGCGGCGGCAAAGATGGCCTCACTGCCGTAGGCACGCTGTGCTTCCAGGGCCTGCCTGATCAGCGGGGACATCTGGCCCGGAATCTCGTAAGCTTCCACTTCGTGCTGGGCCTGCTTTTGCAGGCGGTTGAGAAAGCTGACTGCCGCCTCACTCAGCGCATCAGCCCCGCCGACGTACAGGATGTCCAGCGCCCACAGCCATTCGAGCAGGCCGTCCCCCACGATGCGGGCGGCCAGATTGCCGCAGAAGGAAGACCCCACGCCGTCGGCCACCACAAACACCAGCCGTTGATCGTTATGCTGGAAGCACAGGTAATCCTGCCCCTCAATGTGATTGGCCATGCTGTCGCTGGAGCGTGAGTAGGCATAACGCACATAAGCGCCGGGGGCCGATACAAAGGTCACCGGTGTCTCGGTCGTCTGCGGCACTTTGTAGGTGCGGATGGGAACTCGTTCAATAGGTCCAAGGGCCGTCATATCTTGCTCATCCAGCAGGCTTTATCTGCATCAGCGGAACACATCTCTCAAAAATGCCCACTCAAACGCCACGAAGGCGGCGTAACAGCACAGCAGGGCGAGCACCAGCGTGATCGCCGCCGACAGCCGACAGCCGCGCCGGCTGGCTCCGCCCGGCTTGACCGTGACCGGCGTGGCAGGGACGGCGTAACCCTTTTGGGCCGCTGGCCGGCTGGCGGAAGCTCTGCGACGGGCAGGTTTCGGCGCGCCGGCCTCTGCCTCCTCAAAATCACGCGGGTTGATAGGCGCCCAGCTCACTACTGGCTCGCGCGGCAGGCTGTCCAGTAGATCGTACCACGTTTTCAGCGGAGGGCATTCCTCCAGCGAACGCGAACGCCACGCTTGTTCAAATACCTCAGCAAAGCCAGGGTCATAGATGCGCAGGACCTTGCGGAGCAGTTTGTAGCGCTCGCTGTCCTGCTGGAGTTCGTCCGGCGCAAAGAAGCTCTCCCCCCAGGCGGTCTTGCGTACCTGCGGATGTGCCCAGCCTAACATCTCGGCCAGCAGGACTGCTCCCGCAAAGCGGTCTCCGAGCGGCCCCCATTGGCCGGTCTGGGCTACCTCGCGGTGCTGGTAGCCGATTGAGCCGGCGGGCACCATCGGAGGCGGGATCAGCCATGGGCTGTACAGGTCTTCCACATCCACAAGCTGAAGCTGGAGCATGTCCGGCGTGACAATCACATTGCCGCTGGACAGGTCACAGTGTGCCAGTTGATTCAGCTCCAGCGCATACAGCACCCAAGCCATGCTCTCGGCCAGCAGGCGGCTTTGCTCCAGCGAGACCTTCTTGCGGTTTTGCAGGAAGTCAAACCACGTTTCGCCGTCAATCCACGGCATCAGCATCGCATAGTCGAGGTCTTCATACCGGCTGACCAGCTCCGGGTGGGTGTGCTGGGTGATGACCGTCTGCTGGCAGACACGCATGCCCGGCAGTTCGCGGTAGGTCCACAGGGCGCTGGCGGTCGTCAGCAGTCCGTCATGCCGGAAGGCCGGTCGGAAGACCTTGAGCGCATAGGCGTCGCCGTTGCTTTGCAGGCGGTACACAATCGCATGGCGGCCTTCCTGCCCCCACACCAGCGACGGGACGACCGGGTGCGGCGAGAACCGGTACTCCCTGCCCCCAATGATGAGCCGCGTCTGAAGCGTCGGGTTAAACATAGCTTACCTTTACCTGCACACCGCCTGTCACCGGCTGACTACTTTGATTCCTGCTCTTTGATCAGCCGCTCCAGCATCATCATGGCCAGTGCGGCGCTGGTCAGGCCCAGCAAAGCCGCCTGTTGCCAGACACGAATCTGTTGCTGAGTCGAGAGGCCGGGCAGGCCGCCTTCCTCTCCTTCGGCCTGCGGGCGGCCCTGCGGCGAGAGGGGCCGCCATCCCTCCACAACTGAGCCGCCGGTTGGCGGCGGGATGGGAGATACCCCCGCTACCGGCCCGCGTTCCCCGTCAGCGGCAGGGATCGGTGTCCCCGTGGCCGTGGCCGGCGTCTCGGCGGGCAGGGGGATGGGCCGGGTCGGGTCTGCCTGAAAGACGGGATGCTTAAGCAGGTCAGCCTCTGAAATCTCCGGCAGGCCGCGTGTCTGCGGGCTGGGGGCAAGCCGCACGTCAAACAGGGAGGCGTCGTCGGCAGGCGGGGAGGTCTTCCACTCTTCCATCAGACGGGCAAGGTCAGGGTCAGTAGGGACGTGGGTCAGACCCAGCCCGTCGGTGTAGCCCGCCACACGGGCGACCTTCTCGGCACTGCCCACCCACGCGTGGACGGTCCCCTTAACGCCGGTCGTCGCATTCCAACGCTCGGATGTATGCCCTCTCGGCCCCAGATCAACCAGCCTGCCGTCCATGTCAATGGCCGCCACAGGCGAGTCTCCCAGCCAGCAGAGCGCCACCCACGGGTCCTTCCCCCCCAGCGAGAGCCGCCCGGCCACAAACATTGACTCGCTTCCATACCGGCGCTGTAGCTCCAGCGCCTGCACCAGAATAGGCGGCAGGTTGTCGGGAAGCTTGTATTCGGCCACCCGCCGGGCGCTGGTTGAAGTCAGCGCGTTGAGCGCTTCCGTGACTGCTTTGGAGAAGTTGCCGGCATCGGCTGGCCTCCGGATGCCCCACAGCCACTCGACCAGCCCGTCGCCCAACATGCAGGCCGCCAGGTTGCCCATGAAGGACTGCCCGACGCCGTCACACACCGCAAAAACCAGATTGGATTCCCCAAAGCGGAAAGTCAAGTAGTCCTGACCAATGGTAGCACTGCTGACGCTGTCGCCCGAACGGGCATACAGGTACAGCAGAGTACCGAGAGGGGTGCTCAGGGCGGTGAGCGGCGTCTCGGTATCCTGACGGATCTGAAAGTGGCCCAGTATGGTGAGGTCTTTCGCCATGGTCGTCAGATAGAGGCAGGGGCGGCCATTGCCGGTCGCCCCTGCCGTATGTCTCGTCTGTTACGGGGTGACCGGTGTGACGGGCGTCGCGCCGCTCATAGCGAAACCCAGCTCCACGATCTCCGGTGTGTTGCCGGGGAACAGCATCCGCGCGCCGGGGGCCAGCCGATAGCCCATCTCGGCCATGACGCTGGCGTAAGTCGCCGGAATAGGAGACGACATGCGGAACAACGTCTCAGCATAGGGCGAGGCCAGCGGCGACTCGTCGGTGATGCCCTCCCACTTCTTGGCGTCGGTGATCGGCTGGACTAGGGCTTTGTCCGTCACGAAGATATTTTCGATCAGGACGTTGCCGTCCGGGACGGACATCTGCATAATGGAGCGGGCAATCGGCTCCGGGTCACCGCCGCTGTTGTACTCCCCGTCGGTCATATGGCAGATCAGGGGAGCGGGGCAGTTCTGAAGGTTGGCCAGTTCAGCCTTGAGCAGGCGCTCGGCCTCACGGAAGGCGGCGGCGGTGTCGGTTGCGTCCATCGGCTGGAGGCGCGGCACGCCCATCTGCGCCAGCTCGGAGACGGTCTTAATGCCGCCCAGCAGGTCCATGACCTGCGAGCTGTAGGCATACATCGCCACGCGGTAACGGGGTGCGACGGTCGTGCCTTTGGTACTGCGCTGGACCATGCGCACGGCCACCTGATGGAGCGCGTCCGAGATGACCTCGATCTTGGGCTTGCCGCCCAAATCCTCTCCCATTGAACCGCTGACATCCAGCAGATAGATGATCAGCGCAGGTGTTTTACTCGTAGCAGGTACTGTGTATGGCATAACGATCCCCTCTCTTTGCAGACAGTTCACGATTCTCTGGGTGCGTCAAGCACCATCTACACCATATCTTACGCAGATCAAGGCAGTTGGTTGCGGGGGCGTATCCCCTCCTGCCCGCCGCCTGTGATGCGACCTATAATGTATTGTAGCCCAAAGACGCCCAGCGGGCATGCGGGCGGGGGGGAGGAGAGGCAGGCCTACGGCGTGCACGAAGGAGCGGGCACGTCGGGGGGGATCAGCCCTTCAGCCGTCAGGTACTCGCACATCAGGCTGGCCGCCAGCCGATTGCCCTGTTCGTTCCAGTGGCCGTCAATCGGGAAGTACAGCGCCTCGCCTGCGGCGGCATGTTCCAGAAAGGCGGGGGTCAGGTCCAGACAGCGGATCGAGTTGGCTTCGCAGAACGCCAGCACCCAGTCCATGCCCAGCTCGCCTGAGGTCGAGACCGCGCCGGCGATCTGGTCTTTGGTGGGGAACAGCACCACGACCAACTGCGCCCCGCTTTGCCGGGCCAGCCGCTGGGCTTCCAGAATGCTTTCCCGCACCAGCGATTGGCTGGCATCAAGCTCCTCGCGGGTGGCAACAGTCCCTTGAAATACGTAGGTATCCTCTCCGCTGGAAGGGTTCGCTTCCGCCGGCAGGGCGTGATAGATCGCCTTGAGGGGGATGAGAAGCAGATTAACCGTGATTGAGTTCTTCTCTAGAAAGAGGCGCAGTGACTGAAACCAATTGCCCGTCTCGGATTTGTCCCGCCACTCCTGCCAGTGGTAGGCACCACCCGGCGAGCCGGCTTCCAGCCACATGTTGAACCATGTGTTTTCGATCAGGTCTGCCGGATAGTACTCATACAGGATGACCTGAGGTTGAAGCGCCAGCCCGTACCGCTCCAGCATCCGCGTGTACTGAAGCGTGCTGGCGGAGGGAAGCCCCATGTTGACGACTTCCAGCCCCAGCTCGCTCTGGAGCACCTCGACCCAGCCGGAGGAGTCATTCACCCCTATCCCGAAGGTAAACGAGTCCCCGACTGCGACCGCATAGACATCGTGTACAGGGCCGTCCTCACGGAAGCCGATCTCCTCAAAGCCCAGCGGGTTGGTATGAACCGAGAAGGTGAAATCCGGATGACCCTCCAGCAGGACATCCATGTTGGGCTTGAGCCGCAAGCCCAGATACGGATCACCCTCAATCAGCGACGCCTGGGCACGGATGAAGCCGCCAATGTTCTGGCGGCCAACCAGACCCATGTTGCTCTGGATGGATTCGGGCAGGATGTCAGGGGCTAGCCGCCCTGCAACCTCAACCGCCAGCACCGCTAGAGCGATCCCGAAGAGCGCCATGATCAGGTTGCCCGCTGTCTGTTTGAACCGTGCCATGAATACCTCGCTGGAGGGAGATGTCTCCCGCCCAAAGGGAGCAGGGGCGGGGCTTCGAGGCCCTATCTTACCCCTTCCACAGGCGGTTGATCAACTCGCGGAAGCGCCGCGCTGAGGCGGCGGGGTCGGGCGTTTCGCGGATGGCACGCCCAATGATGAAGACCGAAATATCCAGCCCCTGAAAGAACTCTATCGTCTCCATCTCCAGGCCGCCTGCCACCGAGATTTTGAATCCCATCTCAATCAATTTTTCGATGATCGCGCGGTCATGTGCATCCCATGTGCGGGAGGCGTTTCCCTCGTCCCAGCCGCGGTGATATACCATGCGGTCAACGCCGAGATCACGCCATTCCCTAGCGCGGGCGAGGATGTCTTGAATGCCGGTCAGCTCAATGAACATCTCTTTGCCGGGACGCGAGCGGGCCTCCTCCAGTGCCAGCCTGACCGTTTCCATCGGCGCCGCCCCCAGAACGGTCATCCAGTCTGCGCCGGCGTCAAAGCACATTTTGGCCTCAAGGCCGCCGACATCAGGGGCTTTGACATCGGCCAGAATGATGTGGTTTGGGCATATCTCGCGGACGGCGGCTACGGCCCGCATCCCTTCTGCCTTACACAACGGCGTGCCGGCCTCGATGGCTTCGACCTCTTCCCGTACCCGATAGGCCATAACCAGCGCCTGAGGGAGCGACACGTAGTCAAGAGCAAGTTGAATCATGGGAACTGTGCCCATTGTTGGTTTTTCACTCCTTCTGCCTGACTGCGCTCATCTCTGCACCGCGGACGGGGCAGGGGGATGTCACTGCAACTGCTGGCGGCAGACCTCCCACCCCTGTTGCATCCAATGCCTGACCAAGTGGCCGGCCTCAGCGGCAGTCTGGAGGGCGTCAGGCTCATTCTCTGTCCATAACTCCAGCACCATCGGCCCGTAAAAACCGATCTCAGCCAGCTTGGCGAAGGCAGGCACAAAGGGGACGGTGCCCCTTCCCAGTGCCACATAGCGAAGCTGGCAGGGCTTGGTATCTTTGATGTGTACTGCCGCGATGTGCCCTCTGGCCGCTTCCAGCTCTAAGACGACATCATGGCCCATGAAGGCCAGGTTGCCGATGTCCACATACAGTTGAAGCCAAGGGGAGTGGAAGTGCCGGACCACCTCCATCATTTTGCGGAGCGATCCATACAGCGGAACATCCCAGTTTTCGAGGGCCAGCATCACACCTGCCGCGCTGGCCCATTCCAGCCCGCGCTCCAGCCCTTCCAAGAAGCGGGCGCGGCTCTCCTCGTGGCTGTCTTCGTAGTACACGTCCGCACCGGCGGTCATGATGAGGCGCAGGCCGGTGTCTACCGCGAAGTCAATGGCCTTTTTGAGGATGTCCAAGCCGGTCTGCCGCACTGCCTCAGACGCGCTCCCCAACGGGAAGCGCCGGTGTGCGCTTACACACATAGACCGGATCGGCATACCCGTATCCAGCATGGCCTGACGCAGGTCAGCCCGCTTCTTTGGCTCCCAGTCCAGCCGGGCGATCCGCTCGTCGGTTTCGTCAATGGACAGCTCGACGTGCTCATAGCCGAGCTGGCGTGCTGTCTCCAGCCGCTCAGGCCAGCTCAGGTTTTGCGGGAGCGCCTTTTCATAGATGCCAAGAGGAATACAATCAAGGTTGGGAAGAGGCATAGTTTTCCGTCCGCCAGCGGCATTGATCTTCACTAAGGTGAAAACATCCTTCACTTAAGCGGCTCTATGGTATGATGAAGAGACCCATTTGTCAACCAATCCACACAGGAGGCAGGGGTGACCAGATACAGACGGGGTGAGGAACGTGAGGACCTGCTCGTTCGAATTGCGGAGATGTACTATGAAGGGGGGCATACTCAAGATGAGATTGCCCAGGCGGTCGGCCTGACCCGTTCTGCCATCTCACGCCTGCTCACTGAAGCGCACCAGAAAGGGATCGTTGAGATTCGTATCCGGAGGCCGCTTCGCTTTGACAGTGTCCTTGAACAGGTACTGGTGGAGCGCTATCACCTGCTGGGTGCTCACGTGTTGATCTGGCATAAAGAGAACCGCTACGAGGAACTGCGCAGTCGGCTGGGGCTGGCCGCGGCGCAGGTGCTGGCAGACTTGATCAGGCCGGGCATGGTGATCGGCGTGCCGTGGGGAAAGACCGTCAGCGCCGTTATTGATGCGCTGGATGTCAGCGAACCCGTCTCAGTGCGGGTCGTCCAACTGGTAGGGGTGTTAGGGTCGGGCAGTCATGCCTACAACGCGCAGGCGTTAGTCGAAAGGCTGGCACGCAAGCTGGGCGGCGAGGGGGTCTATCTATACACGCCTTTTATTGTGGACAGCGAGACGACCGCCCGTACCCTGCTGAACCACCAGCACATCCGCGAGGCCATTGCCGTCGGCAGGCAATGTGATCTGGTCTTGCTGGGCATCGGCACGACCGATGAACAGTACTCCAGCCTGTATCAGGGCGGACACATCACGCGGGAAGAGTTGGAGCGCCTCAGGCAGGCCAGAGCGGTAGGCGATGTGAGCGGCCTCCACTTTGACATCAACGGACGCACGCCGGAGGTGGATTTTCATAACCGCCTGGTCGGCATTGCACGGGATGACCTGCTCCGCATCCCGACACGGCTGGGCGTTGCAGGCGGCGAGGCAAAGGTCAAACCGATCCTTGGCGCACTGCGGGGAGGCTACGTCAACCGGCTGGTGACAGACAGCCGGACAGCCGGGCAGGTGCTGGCAATGGACGGCTTCAGCTAACTGACCTTCAGCACGACCTTGCCGCGTGTGTGGCCGCGTTCAACGCGTTCATGGGCTGAGGCCGCCTCCTGAAGCGGGTAGACGGTGTCTATCTCCGGTCTGATATGTCCCTCGTCCACCAGCGCGGCAATCTGGGCAAGCTGGGATGCTTCAGGCCGGACCAGCACGTACACCGCCCGGACGCCGTAAGCCGCCGCCGCACCGGCGGCAGGCTCGCCCAGAATGGAGACCAGCACTCCGCCCTTCTTGAGGACCTGCCACGACCGCTCACGGACTTCCCCAGCCAGCGGGTCAAGCACCACGTCTACGTTGCTGACATACTGCTCGAAGCTGGCTGTCTCGTAATCAATGACCTCCGAAGCGCCGAGCTGCCGCACAAAGAGCACATTGCGGCTGGAGGCTGTCCCGATCACGTATGCGCCGCGCCAGCGGGCAAGCTGTACGGCAATATGCCCCACGCCGCCGGCGGCGGCATGGATCAGCACCCGCTGGCCGGCCTCTAGTTGTGCCCCCTCGAACAGCGCCTGCCATGCCGTCAGCGAGACCAGCGGCAGGGCCGCCGCCTGAATGTGATCGAGTGTGCGCGGCTTGAAGGCTAAGTGAGAGGCAGGCACAGCCGTGTACTCAGCGTAAGTTGCCCCCAACTGCGGGAAGCGCACCAGCCCGAAGACCTCATCGCCGGGCTTGAACTGGGTCACACCTGCGCCGATCTCCTCGATGACCCCTGAGACATCCCACCCCAGAATCAGGGGGAAGGAGATCTCCAGCCTCTTGGCCATCCCCCTGCCGGAGCGGGTTTTCCAGTCCACGGGGTTGACACCGGCGGCATGGACACGGATCAGCACTTCGCCTTCCGCTGGCTGAGGGAGGGGCACATCTTCGTGCTTCAGGACGCTGGGGCCGCCAAACTCATGAATCCGGATTGCCTTCATCGTGGTCATGGCTGTTTTTCACCCTCTCCGTCGGGCCTGTAATGCTGTGATCGTTTCCTCAGTTATGGGTTGAGTACCCATGCGGCGGAATCCATCCGGGCGGCCATGTTCATCCGAACCGCCGGTCACGACTAGATCAAAGCGGCGTGCCAGCCGCAGGAAGTGCCCGCGTGTCTTCTCGTCAGGCAGGCGGTAGTGATAGACTTCGATGCCGTCCAGCCCCATCTCGACCAGCTTAGCAAGGTCTTCAGCCTCGATCCAGCTCCCGTCGGGCCGCAAGACGACCGAAGGATGGGCCAGCACCGCCACCCCTCCAGCGGCGTGAATGGTACGGATGATCCGCTCAACCGGGAAGTTGAGCCGGCAGATTTTGTTCCAGCAGTCAGCCGCCATCCAGAGCGCGGCATCCTCATCCTCCATGAGGCCTTTCTTTTTCAGGACGCTGGCGACGGCAAACACATCCGGGTACTGCGGGTGTTCCTGCCTGATCTCCTCCAGCATGATGGGGTAGCCCTGCCGGTTGATCTCCTCAACCATCTCGGCAAACTGATCGAAGTAGTAAGCCAGCATTTCCCCTTCCAGTTTCTGGAACTCCGGCAGGGTGCGATCCGCGAAGTAGCCCAGCATGTCCACCGCATAGCCCCACTCGCTCCAGCCGTACCCCTGCCACTGCGAGGCAAACTCAACGCCGGGGATCAACCAGATGCCCAGCTCATCGGCGGCCACCTGTGCCTCAGGGATGCCGCGTGTGTTGTCATGGTCGGTGAGGGCGACCGCCGTCAGACCCAGACTGGCCGCATGGCGCACCAAAGCCTCCGGTGAGGTACGGCCATCTGAGTAATAGGAATGCATATGCAGATCACACAAACCGGCGGTTCTCATGGGTGGTTGTTTTACTTTCTGCCGGCCAGCCCTTCCAAACAGCGCGCTTGAGATCGGGCAGGCTGTCTAACTTTCTTCCGCGAAGTTACTCTTGATCAGCTTCTCCAGCGCGGCCAGCGCGGCGTCGGCATCTTCGCCTTCCGCCTCGATCTTGACCTGCGCCCCCTGATTAGCGCCCAGCGTCAGCACCGTCAGGATGCTCTTGGCGTCAGCGACGCGCTCGCCGTGAGTGACCTTTATTTTGCTCTTGAAACGTTTGGCCGTCTGGACAAACAATGCGGCGGGGCGGGCGTGTAAGCCGGCTTCATGTTGAACAGTCAAGGTAATTTCTGGCACGGTGACCTCTCATCTCGTTGAAGTTAGTGTAAGCTAGAGTGCTTTTTGCACAATAGCCAGCATCTCATCTGGTGTAAGGGGAATCGGGTTTTTGTGCGTGCTGGTAGCTACAGCCGCCTTCTCGACCAGCACCGGCAGGTCATCCGCTGTGATGCCGTATGAGGAAAGCGGCGGCACTGCCAGCTCGGCACACAGCTCTTCAACCCAAGCGATCCCGTCTGCGGCGGCGGCGTCGGGCCTGCCCGTCACAATCCGGGCGATCTCATCATAGCGCCGCAGAGCCTCGCTGTGCGGCGCCCGTGTACGCAGGGCTTCCACATTGACCGCCATGGCGAAGGGGAGCAGACGTCCGCATACTGCGCCGTGCGGCGCGTCGAACATCCCCCCAATCGGGCCGGCAAATCCATGCACGATGCCCAGACCGGCATTGGCGAGAGCCAGCCCCCCGATCAGCGAGGCCAGCGCCATGTCCTCCCGCGCGTCGCTGTTGTTGCCATGCCGGAAGGCCTCCCTGAGCGAGCGGGCAACCCGCGCCAGCCCCTCGCGGCACAGCGCATCAGTGAGCGGGTTAGCCCGGTTGGAGACGAATGGCTCGATGATCTGCGTCAGCGCATCCAAGCCGGTAGCGGCAGTGACAGCAGGCGGCAGACTGTGTGTCAGCTCCGGGTCCACCAGCGCCGCCGAGGGGATCATCAAAGGACTGCGCATACTCACCTTGACGCGATGCTCCGGCGAAGCCAGCACGGCGTTGGCGGTGACCTCTGCCCCTGTGCCGGCGGTCGTTGGGATGGCGATGTGCGGCGCGGCCCGCTTGGTGATGGGCAGTCCCCGCCCGATCACCTCGACATAATCAAGGGGGCCGCCGCCGTTAGTCAGCAGGACAGCCACTGCCTTGCCCGTGTCTATGGCACTGCCCCCGCCGAAACTGACCACACAGTCACAGCCCTCGCTGAGGGCCAGCGCGAGCGCACTCTGTACTATCTGAGTGGTCGGCTCGCCGGCCACCGGGAAAACCAAGGGCCGCAGGTCAAGCGCATCCAGCATGTCCAGCACGGGCATGGCGCGTGCTGTCTCCAGGCCGATCACTACCAGCGGGCGGCTTCCCAGCCCTTTGGCAAGCGGGCCGAGACGTTCAATGACTCCCCTGCCAAAGATGATCCGGTCGGCGGCAGCGAACTCAAACCGCATAGCCTGACCCCCCTCCTGATCCAATTTGTCTCTCCTTGCCTGACGGCACGAGGCAACGAGAAGGATACCCCGCCTTTCATGAGTGAGGATCATACTGCTTTTTTGGACTCTGGCAATAGGGTCTTGTGATCCTGTCATGACACATGCCGGGCGGGCAGGCGCCGCACATAGAGCAGGATCACGCCAAAAAGTACCAGCGCCGCCGCTGTGTCAAAGCCGATGATGGTGACCATCACCTGAGGGCCGACCGACTCAAAGAACTGGCCGATCACCCAAGGCAGGGTCATCGAACCCACATTGGCGCCTACCAGCAGAAAGCCGGTCACACTGCCGGTGATGGGCATGTGGCGGTCGGTGAAGTTGATGGTCGTGGCGAACATCGAGGCGATGAACACCCCGAAGCCCAGCGTGCCGATCCATACAGCCGGCGGCCACTGAGGGAAGAAGGCGATGATCCCTATGCTGGCCGCCATGCCGATCAGATCAAGCAGGAGCATGGCACGCGGCTGAAGCCGAATGGCCAGCGGCACAGCGATCAGCCGCCCCACAGCCAGCGCCCCCCAATACAGCGAGTTCAGCAGGCGGGCGGTTGTCTCTGGGCCGATGCCGGTCGCTACTGCATACGAGAAAATCCAGCCGCCGAAGGACAGTTCAGCCCCGACGTGCATGAACATCAGCATCGCGATCATCAAGACCAGCAGGGCATAGGCGGGGGTTCTGGCCTTGACCGGTGCGCCGGGGACTGTTTCTTCGTCTGACCGCACAGGGCTGGGGATGCGTGTCATCCAGTAGGCCACTGGCACGATCAGGAGGGCCAGCGCCCAGTACGCCCAGCGGATTCCCCCCGTCAGCACGACCACACGGTCAATCAAGATCGGCGAGAGGAAAGCGCCCACCCCAAAAGAGAGGTGCAGGGCGTTCATATAGGGGCCGACCTCGTGCCCGAACAGCCACACGATCAGGGTGTTGCCGCCCACATCCAGGACGCCCATCCCCAGCCCGATCAGTGCGAAATCGGTCACCAACAGCCAGCGGTTGGGGATCACGGGAATGGCAAAGATGAGCAGTGCCATCCCCGCCAACGTGACAGCCAGAATCGGCTGGCCGGGACGCCGGTCGTACAGGCGGCTTCCCAACAGTGAGCCGACAATGTAGCCCAGCGAGTTGGCCGTGAAGAGGATGCTGATCTGGCTGAGCGTAGAACTTGTTTGGCCGGCCAGCGCCGGCAGGGTCGGCCCCAGCGCGGAGAGCGCCAGCCCCAGCACCACGTAGGCCGCGTAATAGGCAAAGGCGCGGAAGAGACGCTGACGCTTGTCAGAAGAGGTCAGTGCGGCAGAAGAAGTTGTGGCCATATTTCTTCACTTTCGTCTAGATGGTTTCAGAGGATAAGGGGGCATCAGCGGGCAGTTGCCTGAGGCGCTTGTCGCAGGAGCCGTTCCAAGCACAGCGGCGGCAAGGGATCAAGCACCTCAGGCCGGCAGTGCCGCTGTCTATAACCAAAAAGAAAGACAACGACTTGAGGGGGATCATGAGGTTCTGTTCCGTCAGATGGACGCCGATCAGGCCGGCGGGCACTCTCTCAAAGAGAAGGCGCTGTGTTGTCAGATACCAATCTTCGGCGGTGTCGCCGGGCGCCCAACGCACAGCCTTGTGCTCCGCCCGCAGGTAGTCGGCGGTGAGCTGGGCTGTCTGCGCGATGCAGTAGGTCCCGATCTGATCGAGCAGATAGCCCTCCATGTACTCCTGCTCTGCAAAGAGGGCATGAGAGCGCTCCTCCAGCGCTTGGCCGATGGTACATACCACACCGATCAGCTCTGCGCCGTCGGCCTGCGCCTGAATGTTCAGCGCGGGAGGGAAGCAGGCGGCCAGGCTGTCCATGCTCAGCCTTGACCAGACGGCGGCAGGGCGGATCAGGGGGGCGGCCTCTGCCAGCGCGGACTCCACCGCGCTCTGAAAGTGCGGGGATGACCGCCGGCGGTTGCCCATGAGGCGGGCGAGCGCGTCGGCTGTCGGCATGACTGAGGCGGCCTCCAGATGGATCACCTCTGGGCGGCTTGGCGGGGGCATCTGGTTTCCTTGCGGCGGCGTGAGCATCCGATGTGACTCTGGCCTTTCACCGATTCGGCGTTGCTGAAGCGGCTCTATTTTAACCCGGCCTTCTTTTTCAGGCATATGTGCCGAAGGGCAGGCGGGCGGGCTGAGGGCGGTTGCGCAGATTTTCGAACTAATGTATAGTGTCGGCAGAGCGTTAGTTTCCGGTTGACTTCTTCTTTACAGTAAACGATGGAGCGGAGATGGCGGAGAAGATTCTCGTCATTGACGATGAGGAAACAACTGTCCAGTTGATCTCGATCCTGCTGGAGCACAAGGGGTTCGAGGTCATCAAGGCTTATCGTGCTGAAGACGGTCTTCGCAAGGCATATCGGACTCAGCCTGATCTGGTCTTGCTGGACATTATGATGCCCGATATGGATGGCCTCGAAATATGCCGTCGTCTGCGCGAACTTTCCGATGTGCCGATCATCTTCCTGACTGCCCGCACGGAGACCAAAGACATCGTCAAGGGGCTGGACATGGGTGCGGATGATTACATTGTTAAGCCCTATGACGGCGAAGAGCTGGTCGCACGTATCCGCGCTCATCTGCGCCGTGCGCCTAAGAACACGATGGTGGACGAGCTGGTCTTTGACGGGGGGCGCTTCCGCATCAACCTGCTGAACCGCGAAGTGACGGTAGACGGCAAGCTGTGCCACCTGACGCCTAAGGAGTTCAGCCTGTTGAGCGTGCTGGCCCGCAATGCGGGGCGGGTGGTCAGCCGCAAGGAGCTGGTCAGCGAGGCGTGGGGGTGGACAGAATACGACGATGCCATTGACAGCCTCAAGCTGTACATCCACTATCTGCGCAAGAAGATTGAGAAGGACCCGGACAAGCCGGAGTACATTCTGACTTCGCGCGGGGTGGGGTATCGGTTTGTCAACAAATAGAGAGGGGAAGACAAGGGGCGCGGCACACAAGCGCCCCTCTTTTTTATTTCCTGCGGTGATTGCCCTTGCCCTGTTCGGCCTGAAGCTCGTGCATGAGCGCTAGGATGTCCTCCAACAGCATGGCGCGGTTCTGCGCATGACGCTTGGCCTTCCTGCCGATGCTGAAGAAGTAATGGTCGCCCAGCGCCACGCGAATCTGATCGGGCTGGAAGTTGATCTCCTCCAGAAGGTCAAGGGACTGCTGAAGCCCCACCAGCCGATCCCGATGCCCTAGAAACACGTGGAAGAAAGGCCACTCCGTCTGCTCGAAATGAGCCTCCAGCCGGCCCATCGCCGCGAAGGTTTGGGCTACCACCCCCTCCGGCGTACTGCGGTAGATACGCCGATGCTCGGCATGGACCCGCTCACTGCCGTGGCCGGCCAGCGCATTGATGATGCGCGGCGCCAGCACATTCTCCGCCAGCCGATCAATCCAGTCGCTTGAGCGGCTCAGCATGATGCCTGATCCAAGCGTGCGGTAAAACCGGCGCCGCGAACGGTCATTGAGCAGAAGGGCGGGCGCAACGGCAATCCGACCCAGCTCGGCCCGCTCCCACTTGGAGTCATCCATGAAGAACAGGGCGGCCCCTCCCATGCTGTGCCCGACAAATACGAAAGGACGCCGGCGTTTGGCTTTGGGGGCCGAACGGAGTCCCAGCAGATCGATCCAACGTTCGACGGCCTGCATGGCCGCGCGGGGGTCACAGCGATCCAGCGGGGGGATGGCCTCTTGGAAGGGCGTCCCGCCGAAGCCGTTGATGTCCGGCACCAGCGCAATCAGACACGGGTCAGCCTTGACGGCCAGGGCGGGCAGGTCCTCCCATATCTCGCCGGAGCCGTCCCAGCCGTGCAGAAAAACGAGCACACCGGTTGCCCGGCGGACCATGTCTTCAACCGATTCGGCCTCCAGCTTACAGCCTTCGTTGGCCCACAGCATCCGCCATGCGAAGTCGGCCAGGCCGGTCTCGGCGAAGAAGGTGTTGACCGTCTCCTCGTCCATCAGGCCGCGGCGGGCGAGGTCACGCAGGGTATAGCCCACCCGCCGGACGGGAGCGATACGCTCCGGCAGCCAGACGGCGTACCCGTTGCTCCAATCGAAGGCCTGCCTTTTCACTGGAAGGGCGTTGGTCTTGTCAGTCATGAGCACCGATACCTCAAGGTGTTCACCTCACCCATCATCTTTAGTTTAGCGTGCTTCGTATGCTCAGCAAGTAGGGTTTCACCCTACCAGCACCGCCAGCCGTGAGACACAAAAACAGGGGCGCACCCCTTGATTGTGCGCCCCTGTGAGACTGGTTTCGGTTTACCTCACAGCGGCCCGCCAGCGGGCGATGACCCATGCCGCGATCACCGCGCCCGCGCCGGCGCCGATCAGCACGACGGCCAGCGTGACAGGCGTCCGTACCGGCTGGCCGCCGGTCGGGGGCAGGGCCTCCGGCGTGGGGG
>DAOTYH010000093.1:0-26309 GCA_034435015.1 Anaerolineae bacterium
GCCTCCCCGCTCCCCTCACCGCGGCCAGCCCCGCCGCCGGCCTGACCCGGCTGATTCTGCTGGCCGGCGGCTGAAGCCTGCCCCATGCCGGCCTGCCCCGGCTGGGCACCCTGCCCTGAGCCGGCCAGCGCAGACCCGCTACTGCCGACCTGTTCGGCCAGCGAGTCAACCTGAGCTACTGAGCCGTTGCCCGCTTCAGCCATGGCCTCACCGGCCCGGTCAAGCGCCTCAGACGCGGCCTGCGCATCACCTGCTCGGAGCGCTTCGGCGGCCTCCTGCATGGCCTGTGCGGCCTCCGGATTCGTCTCAGAGAGGGCTTCTGCGGCGGCCTCTAATGCCTCGGCGAGTTGTTGCTGTTGTTCCGGCGTCAGTGCCGACAGGTCAAGATTCTGCAGAGCCTCCGCCGCCCCCAGCAGATCACCTTGTGCCAACGCCTCGGCGGCCTGTTGGGCCGCTGTCCCTTCCAGCAGACCGCTGGCCTGCTGGAGCGCCTGCTGACGCTGTTCGGCAAACTGACTGCTCAAATCCTGAAGCCGTCGTTGAGCCGAGTTCAGGGCGGCCAGTGCCTCCTCTTGCGTCACGTCGCTCTGCTCCAGTGTACGGATGGCCTCATCCAGCGTTTCCAGCACGGCGGCCCGCTCCTCCGGCGTGAGCGTGGTCTCCTCAACGGCCTGCTGGCGTAGCCGCTCCAGCTCCTGTAACTGTTCGGCGATGGCCTGCCTGACCTCAGCCTGCTGTTGCAGGACAGCCTCCTGCGGGTTGGGCAGGAAGGTCACCAGTGCCAGCACCGCCACTGCCGCCGCCGCACCGGCCCAGAGCCGCCAGTCTGTACGCAACGGAAGGCGTTCCGCCGCACGGACGCCCTCAGCCGCCTTGAGGGTGTCACGGTACTGGAGCGCCGCGATCTCATCTGACTCAACCGGCAGGGCACCTTCGGCTATTGCTACCGCCGTCGAGAAACGCTCCTTCAGATCAAACAGGCGGTCAAAGTACCGCGCCTTCTGCGCCAGCCGGCGCGGCCACAGCCAGATGCTCAGCGGCAACACCATCAAGCCGACAGCCCCCAGCAATGCCCCCAGCACGATCACCGACGAACGCGGCAACAGCGGCCAGATGCGGGCCGCTACCGCGATCAGCAGGGCGGCAACCGCGCCGGCTGTCAGCCCCGCCGGCAACCAGAATACGCTCTGCTGAAGACGCAGGCGGGCATCCCAGCTCTGCAGAACACCGGCCAGATGCCTGAGATGAGAAGATCGGACAGCCATATCACGCCTCAGTTCGGCGCACAAGATGCACCGTCAACCGTATCAGCACCAACGAGATAATCCCATAGACCAGCGTAAAGACAATCCATGGGGCAATCAATGGGATACTTGCCCCGTTGGACAGAGTCTGAGTATAGAAAAGGGCAGGTCCATGCTGTTGGAGAGCTATTTCGGTCAAGACAGCCGCTCCAATTGGGCTGGACGCACCAAATAGATTGAGCAGGTAAGTCAACAGGGCCTCCAGAAAGGGCCGCTGGTACGTCAGCGGCCCCAGCAACGCCCCCACCACCGCCATCAGCAGGGGCAAGACAACAGTGGCCAACAGGATACTCACATACGACAGGATACTGGCGCTGAGCGTGCGTCCGGTCGCCGCGGAGAGAAAGATGCCCAATGCCCCAAATCCGACCGCCGCCACGATCAGCAACTCGAATGAGAGCAGTACCTCAGCAATCGTCACTCCCCCCATCAGAAAAGCGAGGCTTTGCAACGGCACAGCTACAAACAGCAACAGAGCCACATAGGCCAGCGCCGAGAGCAGTTTGCCATCCACGAGGCGGCGGGCAGGCAGTAATGTAGTCCGCAACAGAGCGAAGGTACGCCGCTCGCGCTCCCCGCTGATCGCGCCGGCTGTGAAGGCCGGCGTGATGAAGGAGACCAGCAAAAACTCAACCAGCACCACACTGCCAAAGATCAGTTTGCCGATTACACCGCCGGTTGTGTTGAGCGTCAGGCCGGTAGTGGTCAAATAGATCAGATATATCAGGATGGCAAAGATGCTCATCAGCGTCACATAGACCGTCAACACGATAAAGGCACGCGGGCCGCGCATCCGGCCACGTAACTCCTTGAGTGCGACCGGATTACGGCGCAGCCACGCACCGAGAATACCGCCCCGCCCGGTCATAGGGGGGAGGGCCGGGGAAGGCGGTGTTTCCAACTCTGGGTTCATGGCATTCCCTCCACGCCGCATCGCTCAGAAGTCAGGGGCAAGTCTGCCTGTTTCATGATGCCGATGCCTCGTCCGTGTCAGTCGTCTGCCCCTCTTCCAGCGGCGCCAGCGCGTCCAGCAGGGCGGCATTCTTCCGGTTAACCCATATCGTCAGTGCCCCCAGCCCGGCCAGCAAGCCTATCAGCAGTAACAGCCGCACCAGCTCCAGCGGGCCGGCCAACAGGGGTGTGCGGGCGATCATCCGCCATGCCAGCGCGATCACCACTGCCGCCGCAACGCCACCCAGCAAGCCAGTCAGCGGGCTGAGACTGGCATCCTGAAGCATCAGCGCGGCGGTCACGCCCAGCGAGGCCATGAGCGGCAAAGCGGCCCAGGGGAGCAGACCGGCGGAGAGCGCCCCCAGCGCCAGCCGGACATAAGGGATGCGCCCGCCCGGCAACAGTCCGCCGGCTTGGCTGGCGGCGCTTATGGCCCCCAGCGCAGAGGTCGTCCCGCGCCAGGCCGCAAACTGTGCCATGTCCAGACGGAACAAACCGATCACCAGCGCCGGCGTGACGGCCAGCGCCGCCACGATCAGCCAGCGAAACCGCCACAGCGTCACCAGAGCCAGCCCCCAGACCACCGCCTGCGGGTCCAGATCAGTCAGGCGGCGCGGGTCCTGACGTAAAAAACGCATCTGGCGGGCAACCCGATCGGCTGTAGCAACGGGCGCCGCCAGCACCGGTATCACGGCCACACCCAGACTGAACACGGTCAAAGCCGCACCCAGAGGCCGCCAGCCGGTGATCCACGCCAGAATCACCAGCCCCGTCAGAAGGGCCATCGCAACCAGCAAAACCTGCCCTGCCCGCCGAAACGGAAGAGGTCTCTGCCGGCGTGCGTGGCGCAACAGCGGATTCTCCCACCAGCGGCGCAGAACAGCCGTCAGGCGGCTGTGGAATGCCCCCCATACGGGCTGTATCGAGTTCAGCAGAGATTGCCCGCCGGAACGAGACATTCTAAGACACTATCCCTTTAGTGGCCCGCATAAACACGGACTCCAGATCACGCATCTCTTCGGTGAAGTGCATCACCGGCACACCTGCCTGTACCAGCTTGACCAGCAAGTTACTGACATCCTGATCCTCCCCCAGCAGGCTGACATGCAGGCGGGGGCGGCTCGGATCGGCATTGGCGGCCTCCTCAACAGCGTCAACGCCCGGCACGGTCAGCAGGACTTCTCTGGCCTTGTCCAGCCCGCCGTCCAGCAGGGTGATGATGATCTCGCGGTGGGGCATGAGCCGGCGCTGCATCTCCTCAAGCGTGCCCTGCATGACCAGCTCGCCTGCCTCGATGATGCCGACATGGGTGCAGATTTCAGCCACATCAGCCAGAATGTGGGTTGAGAAGAAGATCGTTTTGCCCATGCCAGCCAATTCAACCAGCAACTCACGAATCTCAATCCGGGCACGCGGATCAAGGCCGGAGGCCGGCTCGTCAAGGATCAGCACCTGCGGATCATGGGCCAGCGTGCGGGCCAGACAGAGGCGCTGTTTCATGCCCCGCGAGAGCGTATCCACCATGTCATCAGCACGATGGGAGAGATCAACCAGCTCCAGCAAGTCGCGGATCAGGGCCGGGCGCTCAGACTCTGGGATGTCATAGCAGGCGGCGAAGAAGTCCAGGTATTCCCATACCTTCATATCATCGTAAACGCCAAAGAAGTCGGGCATATAGCCGATGATACGCCGAACCTCACGCGGCTGTGTCGTGACTGAGTAGCCGCCCACATAGGCCTCACCGGCAGTTGGCTGCAGAAGAGTTGTCAACATGTGCATCGTGGTCGTCTTCCCTGCGCCATTAGGCCCAACGAACCCGTAAATAGCACCCTCTTCGACCGTCAAGTTTAGATTCTTAACAGCCACCACGTTTTTGAAGTGTTTGGTCAGGCCCTTAGTTTCGATGATCGCCGCCATGCTTGTTATTCCCCCGTGTACTGACCCACCAGTGTCACATCGAGCCGCGACAACGAGAGGCCATACTGGCTTGACACATCACGGACGCGCAATTCAACCCCTCCCTGAGCATCCACATACTGCGGCACATCTGCCAGCATGGTATCTCCCCACCCCGCCTCAACTATCTCCCATTGGCCGGTTTGGAAGTTGTACAACTCAACCTGCGGCAACGGGTCTGCTGATGAGCCATACATATTCTCCAGATGAATCACCACAGACTGCACCGCCAGCGGAGGCACTATCCCGGCTGGCTCAAAGCGGAAGCCGACTGATGGCTGTTCAGCATACAGGTAAAGGCTGTAGGGTGTGTTGTAATTGTAGGTAGAGGCGGGCACGTCCAGCGGGCGCCATGTCATCAGCCCCGGCGGGACCTCCACCACGCCCTGCGGCGTACCAGTCAGGCTGATCGGGATTTCGGTAATGTAAAGCGCCATATCCGTAGTGGTATAGTTGGCATTGAGTACCTGCGTTTCCAGCGGAAGGCGGTCAGCCCAGCCGGCCAGATATACCCCCTCCCCGCGCGAATCGCTGTTCAAGATACTCCAGACCAGATTACAGCGCCGCTGATCCTCCTCCCCCACGTAACAATTGTCCGTGCCTGCCAGGGCGCTGACCAGTGAGTCGTCAAAATAGTAATACCAACCGCCTGAACTCACCGGGAAGGGATCAAGGTTGTTGTTGCTGGCGGCAGTAACATAGCCGCCTGTCAAGAGGTGATCCACGTGCAACACCTCGCCGGCAGGCAGATCGGCCAGTGTCTGGGCCGTCCCCCCTATCAGCAGGGTGACATGATTGAGGCCAATGTCGCTGTAGTTAATGAGATCGCCCGTCACGCGTATCCCATTACGGGATGGGGAAAGCGCCAGACTCCCCCCGATGCGCAACGCGTTGTGCGTCACACCCTCAACTATAAACGGCTCAACTGCCCCGACATCCACCCGAACACCGCGCAGGGTGAATGCTTGCCCTTCTTCCACCCGCCACTGCCCCCCTGATGTCAGGGCACTGCTCAGCATCTGCGGCAGGGGACGGACAGCGAAGCCCTCTTCAAACCGAAGATCATAGCGTGACCGCCGCGGCGACCACACGCCCAGCAAGGCCTCTACATGGGCAGTATCATCTCCTGCCGAGGAATACACCACCCCCAGCCGGTGCAGGATGGCCCGTGAGCCGCGCAATTGGAAGCCTGTCATGTAGGCCAGAACCACAAACAAGATCACCAGCAACGGAACGGTCAGCCATGCCAGCTCGCGCCGCTTGAGGCGGGTCAGCACAATGTAGTTAACCGGCCCGATCAGGGCAATGTAGGCAGTCAGGAAACCGCACAATTGAAGCACCGAAGGCAGTTGGACGCCCGGTACATCAGCTATTGCCCGAAGGGCATAGTCCCATTGCGAGCTAAAGCCATAACCCCAGCCGGGGCGCACACTTCCCAACGAGAGGATCAGCCGCCACAGCTCCTCCATGCCAATCCACGAACGGAGCGGCTCCAGCGACGGATCAGCGGCCAGAAAGGCAACCCCTCCCAAGCCCACCGGTCGCCAGACTATGAGCGGAAGTCCATCCGCATCAGCCGCCATGATTCGGGCACCATCTGCCAGCTCACCCACCGTCACCGGCGACTGTAAATCATCCTGCTGGCCAAACGACACGCCCACCGCGCCGCCGAGCGCACGCAACGATGCCTGTTCCATTCCCGTAGCCATCAGCGGGGTTACCTCAGACAAGCCGCTCAAGGTGCGCTGGTAGTTCACGCCGCCTGTCACAACCAGCTTGCCGCCCTGAGCCAGCCATTCACGCAAAGCGGTCTGTTGGTCGGGGGTCATCTGGCCGCTGTCAGCATCTGAGATCACCAGCACGTCAAGCGCCTGCCAGCCTATAGACCAGCCGGGCAGGTCGGCATCGGTCAGCATGGCCATTTTTGTCTCGCCACTGCTTGGCTTCACCAAACTCAGACTGGAAAGGACAGCCGGCGAGTCGCTCCATACACCGATCAGCAGAGTCTCCTGACCGATCATCTGTATCGGTGCAGGCTGGCTCAACAACACCCGTCCCCCCTGAACCAGATCAACCTGAACCTGCCGGTTAAAGCTGGAAAGGCCGTTCACATACAAGGTAACCTGCTTACGTGAGCCGCGCGGCAACTCAATCGGGTAGGTATAGACTGTCCGTCCCCCGGCAAGTCCTTCCACCACGACCTGCAGCTCACCGCTCACATCCGGCCCGTCGTTGCTGGCCGTAACCCAGACAGGCGTCCATGCGGAGGTCTGAACATAGCCGCCAAAGCCCACGCTGACATCAAGCGTCAGCGGACTGCCTGCCTGCTGGTCAGCAGAGTGTGCCTGCGCCGCCCTTGCCGGCAGGAACAGGGTCAATGTCAACAACGCCGCGAGGCTGAAGATGATTTGTCTCCTCACCCATACACCCCTAAACAGGCCGTCCGATCCTCCAAGGCTCCAAATGTTCTGCATTGTAGCATAACACCTCCCCCTGCACATGACCACCACACAACGGCATGCCTGTTTTTGCGGCGTCATCTTTGACCGCCTGTTGAGAGAAACAGAATAGAAAAGATCGGGGATGCAGGGCCCTGCATCCCCGATCATCGGTAAGCCGAAGCGCTGAAGCCATCACGGCGTGGAAGTTAGTGAAGGCTCAGCCGTACTGGTTGTCTCTTCACCACTGGCGGGTGGAATCATACCAGTCTGGACCACAGCAAACTGGTTAAAGGAGGGACTGCCCGCAGGACAACTCACCTGATCGGCACGCACCCAGCCCAGCACGCTCAGCGACTGGAAATCATTGTAGTTGACCAACAGCCAAACGGCATCTGTATCGCGCCCCGCCACGATGACATCCGGCAAAAGCATCGGCGCGACGGGCACAGCCTCAAAAGACGGCTGGCTCAGGGGCTGGACCTGTGTGTCGTTGACCCGGCAGTAGACCGGCTCAACCTCGAACACCACTGACCGCCGCTGAGGCACACCATCCGGGCCGTTCACCGTCAGGGTATAGGTGTGCTGACCGACGTTGAGCATCTCGGAGGCAAGCTCATAGCGCCGCGTACTCAGGTTATCGGCAGTCAGATCAACCTGCCGGCCTGTCTCATCGGCCAGAGAAAGGCTGACGACATTCTCAACCTGCCACTTAAACACGACCTTACCCGCCACCCGGTAGAGCACATTGGACGGCTCTACCGAGAAGTCAACTATCTGGGCGGCAGGGGTCGGGATAAGGGTGGGCACAGGCGGCAGGGAGGTAGGAGAAGGCATCCACGTAGGGGTCGGCGTTGCGGGCGTACTGCTCACAAACGAGGGCAATGGCAACACGCGGAAGTAGAATAAAGCCGCCGTCAACAGGACGATCACCAGCCCGGCCCCCACCACAAGCGGCAGGCCGGCAGTTGCCAGCCAGAGCGGCCATGAAGGCGTTAAGGTGTAATGCACCGAAACAGGCGCATGATAGCCGGCTCGATCTAGCGAGCGGGCTACTACCGCAAACTCAACTTGGCGCGACTGCCCGAAAGGCCGCCCGCCGCGCGGACGCACCCGCAGAGTGACCTGCTGAGTCTCGCCCGGAGCAAGCTGAAGGCGCGAAGGCTGGAAGTGGTAGCTCAAAAGACGCTCTCGATTGTAGCCGCCAAGCTGAATGGCCGTTGGCGTGTTGCCCTGATTCTGAACGGCAAGGTGATACAGGCCGTTTTGTCTGCCCCCTTGAACAACCATCGCCAGCGCCGAATAACCCACCACGTCAATCTCGCGCACTGCTTCGAGCGCCCGATTGGGATCATCCTTCATGGCTACCCGCACTGTGAGGGGGTAGCGTCCCGGACGGGTCTGGGGATTGCGGGGGGGCTGGATGGTGATCATGATCTCGGCCTGCTCGCCCGGCCCAAGCCTCACCTCACGCAGGCTCAGCTTGACCCACTCGCGTTCCATCCCGCCTGTTGAGATCACGTAAGTTGTCTCGTCACTGCCCACATTCTCGATTAGAAGGGCCAACTGAAGGCGGGCACCAGGGGCCACAAGCTGTTGAGGCTCATCCAGCATCAGCCGGAAAGGCAGGTGCGGCGACTCGACAGGGGCGGCGGTAGGCATCAGACTAATGGATGGGCGGCCGCGAATCTCCGGTAGTCTGAACACTAGAAGTACATCACCCAGCATAATCACATCACCGTCAGAGAGAGCTACACGGCTGTTTGGTTCAACCTGCTGGTCATTGACAAACGTTCCATTGACTGTCCCCAGGTCCACCAGATAGATCAGCCCGCCTGCCGCCTCAAACTGAGCGTGATAGCGTGACACGGCTGAGGTATTTAACACTACATCATTGCCTGCCTGCCGCCCTACAGAAGTAGTGGGTTTGGTCAGCTCATATTCCTGATAATCGCCGCTCTCAGTACGAATGATCAGCTTACCAAAGGCCATGTTTCTTCTCCGGCGCATCGAACATCACAAAACCCAGATGCCCTCCAGTCTAGCATGGAGGTCAGCCAGACACAAGCAACGAGAAAGGCAGGGTATAATGGGCGGAAACATTCTGAAACAGCAGGGCTTTCTGTATGCCGGCAGTTGAACTAATCCCTATCCGTAAAAACCAACTCCACGTGTTGCGCAACCTGTACCAGCTTTACTGCTACGACTTCAGCGAATACTTTGCCGACGACGACCCGGAGCAGATCAACGAAGACGGTCTGTTTGAAGACCGCAACCTAGACCTGCGGCGCTTTGCCGGCCATCCCGGCTACTGGGGGTATCTGGGCCGCATGGACGGCAGGCTGGCCGGCTTTGCTCTGGTCAGCGACCAGGTTCACCGGCGCAACGGGCCGGGCCGCTATGTCAACGAGTTTTTTGTGCTTCGACGCTACCGCCGGCGGGGTGTTGGGCGGGCAATGGCTCATTTGATGTTCGATACGTTTCGCGGCTACTGGGAGGTCACCGAGATCGCGGCCAACATACCGGCTCAGATGTTCTGGCGGCGCGTGATAGACGAATATACCGGCGGTCACTTCGAAGAATTCACCACTTTCGAGGAGGGCCTCCAAATCATCTGGCAGGTCTTCGACACCAGCCGGTAACCGGAACAAAACAGGGAGCCTACAGCCCCCTGCGGCAAATACCCTTAGACTTGTTCAGGGCCAGGTGCAATCGAGGCTTCCTCCGATTGAGGCGAGGGAACGGGCGGCTCAGGCAGTGGCTTTCTGATCTCGTTGAGAACGACGATCAACACCACCGCGCTCGGCACAGCAAACAACGCCCCCCAGATACCGCCGGCCCCTACACCGATCACAAGCGCCACCAGAACAGCCGCCGGGTGAATATCCACCGCCCGCCCGTAGAGCGTCGGCTGGACGATATTAGCCCCAACCTGTGTCACGACTGCATACAGCACAACCACCCAGATAGCCAGTATCGGCTTGACCGCCAGCGCGGCCAGCACCGACATCACCAACATGATCACGCCGCCCAGAAAAGGGACTATCTCCAACACCCCGCCCACGATCCCGATCAGGATCGCAAAGGGAACGCCAATAATACTCAGCCCGCCGCTGAAGGCGATGGCATGGTACAGGATCACGCCTAACTGAGCCAGCACCCAGCGCGAAAGACGAGCCGTCGCGCCGCTCACAATGGCATCTACGCGGGCGCGGTGACGGGCAGGCACCCACGCATCCAGAAGCGCGTGCCCCATATTCTTGTCAACCGTGAAGATGAAAGCCAGTATCAGCACCAGCGTCAGGTCAATGACGATCTTGCTGACCCCCGCCGCCGTACTTAACACGGCCCCCCCCACCGTCTGGACGCCCTGCGTCAGGCTTTGCAACAACGTATCCAGCGAGGGAAGCATAATCTCCGGCTCCTGCCCCGGCAGGAGAAAAGGCCCAATCACCGGCAGGGACTGCAACCAGTTGAAGATGCCGTCAACCAGGCGCGGACTGCTCTCAAGGAACTGCTGAGCCTGTTGTGTCAGGGTCGAGCCGACTACTCCTCCCAGCACCGCCAGAAGCGCCAGAATGATCAGGTAGACCAGCAGAACAGTGACAAAGCGGGGGATACGCCAGCGCTCCAGAGCATTGGCGGCAGGCCGGATCGCAAGGCTGATCAGAAAAGAGCCAAACAGCAGGGCGGCTACTTCCACTAACAACGAAGCGTAGGTGATGGTCAGCCAGAGAGCCAGCCCCACGAGGAACAGGCCAAACAGGGTTTGCGGGCTAAGACGTAAGGATGACGAGTTCATGAGATGGTTCCCCCTCAATCGAGGCCGTTCGGAAAGATCACCTGATCTTTTCCGGCCAGTTTCTGCTCAATACGCTCGATGATGATCGCGATGTGCTTCTCATTGGTTACAAAATTGAGGTTATCCGCTGGGATGGTCAGTACCGGACACAGATCGAACCCCGCTATCCACTCCTTGTAATAGCTGTCCAGCAGGCTCAGATACTCGGCTGTGATGCCGCTTTCAATGTCGCGCCCCCGATTGCGGATGCGTTCCATCAGCACCGGCACACTGGCCTCCAGATACAGCAACAGATCGGGGACAGGCAGTCCAGCCACAACCAGATCATACACGCGCCGGTAGGCCAAATACTCCCGTTCAGTCATGTTGCCGGAGGCATACAGCGCCCGCGCGAAAATATGGGCATCCTCGTAGATACTGCGGTCAATAATGGCGGAGCGGGGTATCTCGGCCAGCCGCCGGTGCTGTTCGGCGCGGTCACCCAGAAAGTAAACCTGCAAATGGAATGACCATGTACGCATATCGCGGTAGAAGTCAGCTAGAAAGGGGTTGGTCGAGACAGTCTCATAGCCTGCCTCCCAGCCTAGACGGGTCGCCAGACGGTCAGCCAGCGTGGTTTTGCCCGCTCCAATATTACCTGCCACCAGCAGGAAGCGTTTCGTCATGCTGATCCTCCACCCTTGCTTCAGTACCCATAGGAGGCCAGAAAGCCAGCCCGCGCCTCCGCCGACGACGCAGACAGAACAAAGACCCAATCTCCATTCCCCCACGCCGCGTGATATTCATTGCCAAAGGTAAAGAACACCCCATCGCGCTGGCCAAGTGCCGTATCATATCCCACGTCGGTAGCCAGCGGAGGCAGTTCGCTCAAGGCATGCTCAATCTGATCCCGCCCCACTTGCTTGAGCCGCAGTAGGATCGAGCCGGCAGGCCCCTGATAGACAGCCACCTGAACATCCGGGTTAGCCGTGTCCGGTGAAGGGCCGTCTGTGCGGAGGTAGTCACCTACCGCAGGCGGAAACAGATCGCTCAGCGGCAGTTCAGACTGCACACAGCCTGCCAGCCAGAAAGCCAGTGCCAGCAGAAGAAACACGCTTAATTTTCTCAACATACCGTCCCCGCTGCATTGCTAGTATTCCCGCCGCCAGATGCCCGTGCATTCCGGCAGAACGACCCAGCCGTGCTGCTCAACCTGCCCGGCCAGTTCATCGCCAAAGAAGAAACGGGTCAGCTCGACCGCTTCTTCCAGCGACTCAAAGCGGTAATCGGTACGGACCCAGCCCGGCACAAAGGCGTGCTCCTGTTCCAGCCACAGATAAAACTCGGCGAGAACAGGGTTAGGGGGATGCGGCGTCTCAAAACCTGTCCCCAGCGTCTCAATGACCACCGCTGTTCCGCCCGGACGCAGGACGCGCCGCATCTCGGTCAGCGCCGCACCGATCACCTCACGCCAACGGTCAGGATACCAGCCGGTCGCATGGCCAAAGCTCCACCCCTCGATGGCCAGATCAGCACATCCGCTCCCGACCGGCAGGCTTGAGTTGTCGGCCACAGCAAGATGCCAATTGTTCAGCCCCATCCGGCGCAGGCTGTCGGAGGCTACATCGAGCATATGATGTGAGGCATCAAAAGCCCGGATCGAGCGTACCAACGGGGCCAGCAGGCGGGTCAAGCGCCCTGTTCCAGCGCCAAACTCAACGACATCCAGCCCGGCCAGCGGGCGGATGTGTTCAAGCGCAGGCAACAGGTTACCCTGATAGTCCTCGCGCGACACCATCCGATCATACCGATCAGCATGCGCGGCATAAATCTGGCGAAAATGATCGGGCATAGTTCAAAGCCTGCCTTTAGCGTATGAACAAAGAGTCACGAGCGGGCAGATACCAGTTAAAGTACCATAGAGGGATGTACAGCACAATCAGGATGATGGCAGTCAGGGCCAGCGCCACCGCCAGCGATCCCTTCCAACTGACCCCTTCCTGCCGGATGGCCAGCACCAGCAGAACCGCGCCGAGCATCGCCAGCACCGCCAGGTCAAAGGCAAGGCTGGAAGCAGTGCGGGACGAGAGGCCCAGCACAGGCATCAACCCAGACAGAAGCGCTATCCCGACCATTGAAAGACTCAACAGAGCCAGCCCGATGATTTCCTGTGTTTTACGGGACACTGATCCACTCCTCCTGCCGCTAGAGGCAGGCCCTGTGTACACTTCTCTAATTATACTTACCTCACTCTTCGGACAGTCACCATGCAGCGTGAGCCAATCAGAATCGGATATTCCCATGCCCTTCTGAAGTGTGCATCTGTCATCCAGAACAGCTCGCCGCCGGCAGGGGAATCCGGGTCAGGGCCATCCACCCATGAGTTGATGAACCCCCATGGGGTCACAATGGCATCATCCCCCTTCTTGAACGAGCGGGACGGATCATAAGCCGCCAGCACCATCACATGTGCCCCGAAAGGATACTTGATCCGGATTTTGCCCACCGAGAGGCTGTCCACAGCGGCAAAACGCCAGACCGCCCCCTTGGGGCCGACGATCTCAGGGCGGGTGCGGTCGTTCCACCCGACGGTTACCAGCACCACTGTATCGGGCTGGCGCAGTGCAGAGATCAGGTCAGCGGGTGCACCGGGCCGCACGTTCACCTCAACCTCCAGGCCGTGTTGGGCGGCAATATACCGCGCCAGCCTAGCCTGCTGATGCGGTGTCATAGGGCCGCCCTTCCACAGCCGGAGGCTTTTGCCCGTCAATGCATTGCGCAGGCCGGCCAAAGAGGGCGTTTGCAGAAGGGCATGGCGGTCAGCATAAGCGACTACCTGATCGTAGTCCAGCCGCTGGCCCCCTCTTAATAGACTGACCGCCACTGCCACAGAGTACGCTCCGCAATGGTTGGTCTTCCCCTGATTCTTCTGGAAGCGGGACAAGTAAGCCTCTGTCTGGCCGCCCCAGTAGATCGCTTCAGCCATGTTCAGCTCCCCTGTGAATCTTCTTCTCCCGCGCAGTCTCCCATTATATGCGCAGGCGGCTTTGCCGCTCCAGCAGAACGGATCGTCATATCTATCCGACTCGTGCTACAATCGAGGCCAAACCTCACCGCGAGAGGAGACAAAACATGACCGACCAGCAGGCCAGCCAAAAGAGCAGTGAGCAACTGACAAAGGCCCTGGCAGAGGCCAAGCAGGGGCTGAACGAGCTTGAGCAGGCCCTGACAGCCATCTTCGAGACCTTTTCTGAACGGGGCATCAAACCCACTTACCATCTGAAGCAGGCCCAAGAGAAACTGCGCCGGCAGGTCGCCGAGGCCCACGAAGCTGGCCGGCAGGTGGTCGAACAGGTCGAACAGCTCAACGAGCTGATCCACACCTCGACGCTGATCAACTCCTCGCTCGAAATTGAGCAGGTGCTCCAGGAAGTGATGGATACCGTCATCCAGTTGACCGGCGCCGAGCGGGCCTACCTGATGCTCTACAACGACCGGAAGGAACTCGAAGTCCGCGCGGCACGCAACTGGGATCAGGAAACGCTGAACGCATCCGAGATAGGGTTAAGCCAGAGTGTCATACAGGCCGCGCTAGAAAGCGGGAATCCTATCGTCACCACCAACGCCCAGACCGATGAGCGCTTTGCCAGCCAAGCCAGCATTGTTTTCCAACAGCTCCGTTCGATCATCTGCATTCCGCTGACACTGGCCGGCAAGATCGTAGGGGTGCTGTATGCCGACAACCGATTCCGGGCAGACGTGTTCAAGCGGGACATCATCCCCATTCTAACCGCCTTCGGGACGCAGGCCGCCATTGCTATCACTAACGCGCATGTATTTGAGCAGGTCAAGGATGACCTGGAACAGGCTCAGAGGGTCATTGCCCAGCTACGGATTGAGATCGATCACAGCCGCGTCGAAGAGCAGGTCACCCAGATCACGGAGAGCGGTTACTTCAAAGAGCTGGCAGAAGCGGCCAGGGAAATGCGCCGCCGCAAGAAGGGGCAAGGCTAGGCGGGCTGTTCTGCCGGCGATCAGCCCGTCACGCGTATCACCTCATAGACAGTGATCTCGTGTTCCACCCCTTTGAACTGCATCCCTGGGATCGGTTTGGCCTCTACCTGCCCTTTGACCTGATCGTAGGTCTCTTGACTGATCAGCACCTGCCCGGCCTTAGCCGCGCCGCAAATCCGCGCCCCCAGATTGGCCGCCCGCCCAATGACAGTATATTGGGTGCGTTGCGGTGACCCCATCTCGCCGGCGATCAGCTCGCCGGTCGCAATACCGACCCCGATTGGGGCCGCCTCCACACCGCGTGCCTGCCAGAGCCGCATCACTCCCTGATGGGCAACCTGCATCTCAAGCCCCGCCTGCACAGCCCGCAGGGCATGATCCTCCTGAGGAAACGGCACACCAAACAGAGCCATCACTTCATCACCAACGAACTTATCCAGCGTCCCTTCATGCCTGAGCACAACCTCAGACATCCTGCCCAGATAGTCATTGATGAACCCAACCAGCAGCTCAGGGTCAGTGCGCTCAGCCAGATGAGTCGAACCCCGGATGTCGGCATACAGCACACTGACTATAGCCCGCTCGCCTTTCAGCAGACTCACACTAGGTGAAGCTAGCAGACGCTGCATGACGCGCGGGTCCACCGAACGGCCCAGCACCTGCCGCAGGCGGCGCTGTTCCAGCCCCTCGAAGATGGCGGTGTCTATCTGGCTGGCAATGGCCTGCAGCAGGCGGCGGTCAGCCTCGTCAAAACCATCCCCCCCGTAGCGGTTGATCACGCCAAACACGCCAATGATCGAGTCACGCAGGATCAGGGGAATGCACATAACCGAGTTTAACCTGCCGGGCAGGTCATTGTGATAGACCAGCTCAGCCTTTTGAAGAGCTTCGTTGCCGATCTGATCGATCATTTCATTGCAGGAGGGCACTTGGAATAGATCGTCGTGGGTTGTGGCACGCAGTTCCAGGTGGCCGCCGGTATGCTCGTACAGCATGATGAAGCCCATCTCGGCCTGAATGCCCCGCCGCAGTTCCTGCAAAACGGCGGCCAGCATATCATCAAAGGACAGGGATTGATCGCGGATACGATCCACCCGATAGATTGTTTCCAGTTCCTTGTTGCGTTGCTGTAGATCGTTGTAGAGGTATCCCTGTACCACCGTTGAGTCGAGCTGGCTTTCGATCACATCCAATAACTCGCGCTCAAACTGGCGGAATGGACAGCCGGCACGGCCCAGCACCAACGACCCCAGCCTTTCCCCCGCTTTCATGACAATCGGCATGCCGACGATAAACAGGTCATCAGGCGGCACTGCCAGCCCAAACTCCGGCAGGATGTCCTTAGCCGTCCAGAAGGTGATCTCATTCATTTCGGCGGCACGAACAGCCAGCCGGTAGGCACTCTCCATGCCCAGCTTCGCCAGCCACTCCTTGCGGTCGTTGATCACCTTCAGTTCCAGCCTCTCGGTTTCACGATCAAACAGACAGATCATGCACAACTCAGAGCGCAATTGCTCGATGATCAGGCTGGCAATCATGGACAGCATGGCGGTTGGATCAGGGGCAGTATCTCGAATCTGGTCAATGGCCATGACCAGATCAAGCTTCTTCTGCGTCTGTTCAAGCAGTTCGCGAAGCGGAGAGGTCGTTTGATCCTCCATGATGCTCACCTCCTGTTGCGCCCTTATTATAGGGCATATCCATCCCCAGCATGGAATGACTCAACGACTGTATTCCTCTTCGCGCTTGCAAGTTATGATACAATCACCTTGTAATGAAAGCAGGCTTGCAGGCAAGCCAATCCTGATCCTCTACAGGAAGGCAGAGGAAACATGCCTGACCAACCCACTAGACCTCTCCCCGACAGAGAGAAAAAGGAAAAGCCGGGAAGCGAGATGCCAGCAGGACGTTCACTGCTCAGGCGGTTAAGGCAGACTGCGCCGCCGGGCGAGCCGCCGGTCGTGCCTCCCCCTCCTCCGCCCGGCCCTGATCCGTTCACGCTGAGCAACCTGTCCTCCATAGACCTGCCCGATGACCTCCCTGCCCCAACTGAGACAGCGGCACGCCGGCCTGAGGAGGCCATCCAGTACCTTGAGCAGAAGATGGCCGCCGTGACCGATGAGCTGGCAAAAGGGAAGATCAATCAGGCTCAGTTTCAGGCCATCTACACACACTATTGCGAACAGCGAGCCATCATTGAACGGCTGATGACCCGTACCCCTCACACAGACGCCTGGCAGAAGGTCGCTGTTGAAGGACATACCGCCTTTCTGAGGCAACGCCATGCCGCTCAGATCAGCGGGCTGGCGCTGTTTGAGAGCCAGTCCGGCGGCCTGATCCGCACCTTCGGCACAGTGGACTTGCCGGGGGAACTGTTTCCAGGGCCAGGCCAAAAGCGGGAAGATGTCATCCCTTACTCGGAAGCAGGAGTGCGGGGGACGCAGATCGAAGGAGGACGCTGGTTAGTGGTAGTGACAGGTGAATTCACAGTCAGCGCGGTCATCTTCACTCAAGAGCCATCAGCAGAACAGCGGCGGGCGGTCATCGAAATACACCGTGCCTTTGAACAGAACAACCGGGGCGCCCTGATGACAGGCATGATCCTGCCCGAAGCGTTCGATTATCCGCAGGCAAAATTATTTGGCGGTGAGTCGTCTCTCCGCTGAGGCCAAACCCCTCCTTTGGAATCAACAGGGGGCTGGCCGCTCAGCCCCCCTGTGAGACATCGTGGAGATCAGGCCGTTTGGGGTACTTCTCTCATTCTTGGTTCTGGTCGCGCATCCGGCGGCGCAGGAAGGTCGGTATATCCAGATTATCCTCGTAGCTGGTAGCCTGCCGCTCATCGCTCAGATTCAGACCAGGCCGTTGCAGTTCCTGCGGCGGCACCTGCGGGATGGCCGTGAGACGCTCACCGCCAAAGCGGGCCGGACGGGCGGTTCGTATCTGCCCGAACCCGGTCGCAATCACCGTGATACGCAGGGCATCGCCCATTGACTCATCCACAACAGCGCCGAAGATGAGGTTAGCGTTAGGATCAGCCGTCTCACGGATCAGCTCGGCGGCCTGATTGACCTCATAGAGCGTCATGGAGGGGCCGCCGGTCACGTTGAACAGAATACCGCTGGCGCCATTAATCGTCACGTCGAGCAATTCATTGGTGATGGCCATCTGAGCGGCCTTGCGGGCGCGGTCTTCCCCGCTGGCCACTCCTACCGCCATCAAGGCCGCCCCTCCCTCAGCCATGATGGTACGCACATCGGCAAAGTCCAGATTGATCAGGCCGGGCACCGTGATCAGCTCACTGATGCCCTGAATACCCTGCCGCAACACATCATCAGCCAGCTTGAACGCATCTTGCAGGCTGGCCCGCTTATCCACAATCTTCAGCAGGCGGTCATTCTGGATTACGATCAGCGTATCAACGGCGTTCTTCAGCCGTTCAACGCCCTCAGCGGCGGTGCGATCACGCTGACGGCCTTCAAATGAGAAGGGTCTGGTGACGACGGCAATGGTCAACGCCCCATTCTTCTTGGCAATGTCGGCGATGACGGGGGCCGCACCGGTGCCAGTGCCGCCGCCCAACCCTGCCGTGATGAAGGCCATGTCTGTATCGGCCAGCAACTGGTTAAGTTCCTCGCGCGATTCTTCGGCGGCCTTGCGCCCTACTTCAGGATCGCCGCCTGCGCCAAGTCCGCGTGTGACCTTCTTGCCGATCTGAATGCGGGTCTTAGCCAGCGAGGTGTCAAGGACCTGGGCATCCGTGTTGATGGCAATGAACTCAACACCGGGCATCCCCTCTTCGATCATCCGATTGACGGCATTACTGCCGCCGCCCCCTATGCCGATCACCTTGATTGTGGCATACGATGGTTTTTCCTGAGCTGTCTGGGCCATAGGCCGATCTCCTGATTTTGTCATGCGGGCGGCTGGCAGGCTAAAACCTGCTCACCCGGCCATTGACTGGGTTTGGTGTATATCCGCTGTTTCTGATCTTATTATGGTCAAAGTCAAGATTCGCGCAACCCGGAAGGGGAGTAATCAGGCATCATGTTGGGGGTAAAACACCTTGCGGATTTACAAATGACTCCCCCTAGAGCATCATCAAAGGGGAGTGCTCAAAAGGGTGGACATGGTGTTAACGGGTCAGGCGATTTTAGCCCTTCATATCCATTCTGTTAGCCACTCCCTCATCAAAGTTTTTTTGACAGCCAAGCACTATAGGATATAAAATACACTCGCAGGCCGAGGTAGCTCAGTTGGTAGAGCATATGACTGAAAATCATAGGGTCCCCAGTTCAAGTCTGGGCCTCGGCACTCGGTGGGATGCCGCATTCAATGCGGCGTTCTTCGTTTATGCGGCTCTGAGCAGGCCTTCCCATCTGCCGGCTTGGGGCCGTCCGTCAACCGGAGCAATCTTTGCTTGACCCCTTACATCCTCTGCGAGGCATTGCCGACAGCCTTCTCTCTCACCCTACCCTTCCCTGCCTGCCGATGGGATCAGTCAGTGCGGGGAGAACATCAGCCCTGCTCAACATGGTAGCTGAACAGCTCAGGCAGTGGTATCTTTGTACTGATACTCGGCTTGTTGCTGGCCGTTTGACTGCCTCCTTTTTAGGAAATGATTGTGTTTTCTCCGGCTGTTATACAGGTCGTCGAAAAGCCGTTTTTGGAATGGAAGACTTCCCCGCATCCGGCCTGACACGGGGAACATCACACAGAAAGGTGAAAGATGACCGGCAATACGAAACGCATCCGGGTCGGCATCATTTTTGGGGGGCGCAGTGGCGAGCATGAAGTCTCACTGCGTTCGGCCCGTTCCATCATGGATGCCATTGACAAAGACAAATACGAGGTATTACCCATCGGCATCACCAAAGAGGGGCGCTGGCTCGCGGGGGGCGACCCGTGGAAGGCTCTCGTCTCCGGTGAAGCAGGCAGTCGCCCTGCCGCCCTGCTTGGCGAGCCGGGCAGTCGTGCTGTGAAAGCCATCGAGGCCCCCTCCGGCGAGAGTTCCGCCATGAGCCTGCACGACATCGCTACTGTAGACGTGATCTTCCCGGTCATGCATGGTCCATACGGCGAGGACGGGACAATTCAGGGCCTGCTGGAGCTGGCCGATATTCCTTATGTCGGTGCGGGGGTAGTCGGCTCAGCAGTGGGCATGGACAAGGCCATTTTCAAGGCCGTCATGACAGCACACGGTATCCCTGTCCTGCCTCACCAATTGGTACTGCGCTCGGAATGGGAGGCCGACCGCGAGAGCGTCATTGCCAGAGCCGAGTCCTCGCTGAGCTACCCGATGTTTGTCAAACCGGCCAATTTGGGCAGTAGCGTAGGGATCAGCCGCGCCGCCGACCGCGCCGGCCTGACCGCCGCGCTGGACGAAGCCGCCCGTTACGACCGCCGCCTGCTGATCGAGCAGGGTATCCCAGCCCGCGAGATCGAGGTCAGCGTGCTGGGCAACGAAAATCCAATCGCCTCCATCCCCGGCGAGGTGATCCCCGGCGATGTGTTCTACTCGTATGCTGACAAGTACCTCAGGAACGACGCCCAGCTTGTCATCCCTGCTCCGCTGGACGAGAACATGGTTCGGCAGGTTCAGCAGACGGCAATCCGGGCCTTCAAGGCTATTGACTGTGCCGGGCTGGCCCGTGCCGATTTTCTGCTCGACAAGCAAACCGGCCAGTTGTGGATGAACGAGCTGAATACGATCCCCGGCTTCACCTCGATCAGCATGTATCCCAAGCTGTGGGAGGCCAGCGGCATCCCCTACCCCGAATTGATTGACCGCCTGATCCAGCTTGCGCTGGAGCGCCATGCGGACAGGCAACGCAACAAGACCACCTACGAGCCGGAAGCATGACACCTCACGCCCGCCCGCGCCGCCCCCCCGCCAGTCAGCCTGCCGTCCGCAGGCGGGGTCAGTTTGGAATCCGAGTGCCGCTGTCCAGCGGCTTCAACTGGCGCTGGATCAGCGGGGCGCTGGCGCTGGTGCTGATCGGAGCAGGTATCTTCATTTTCACCAGTCCCCTGTTCCGCGTCACACAGGCCGAGATCGGCGGGCTACAATACGTCCCTGCCGAGGAGGTGTTCACCGCCAGCGGCGTGGCAGGCCGGCACATTCTGATGATTGATCCGACAGAAGTCTCCGAGCAGGTAACGGCCTCGCCCAGCTTCGACTCGGTGCAGGTATGGATCGGATGGCCTGCCCGTGTGGTGATCGTAGTACGAGAACGTGAACCAGCGCTGGTCTGGGAGCAGGGAGGCAACCGCTACTGGGTGGACGTTAACGGCAACCTGATGGTTATGCGCCGTGATCTGCCCAATTTAGTACGAGTGATCAACGAGGGGGAGGCAATCCCCTTCCAGTGCCCTGGCCCCGCCTGTACTGACGAGAATCGGGTGACCATTGACCCGGCGGTAGTGCTGGGCACACAACAGCTCAAAACACTGCGCCCGAATATAGACGTGCTATACTATGATCCGGTACATGGCCTGAGTTATCAGGATGGGCGCGGGTGGCGGGCATACTTCGGTGTAGGCATCAATATGGGCCTTAAGCTGGCTATCTACGAGACGCTGGTAGCCAATCTGGTATCACGCGGCGTCCAGCCCATTTACATTGATGTCAGCGACCCGGATGCGCCGTTCTACCGTGTGGTGCGCTAAGCCGTGCCTTCTGTGAACAGATATATCCTTAGCCTTGGAGAAACAAGCCGTGGAACTTGAGCGGTACGGACACCCTCGTGTGGTGATCACCGGCCTGGCGGCACTAACCCCGCTAGGGACTTTCCCTGCCTTTTGGGAGGGTATCAAGGCCGGACGCTCCGGCATTCGGCGCATCCGCAGTTTTGACGCCAGCCATCTGAATGTTCAGATCGCGGGCGAGGTGGACTTCAACCCGACTGATTACCTTGACTTCAAAGAAGCACGGCGGATGGCCCGTGCCTCGCAGATGGCACAGGCAGCGGCGCGAATGGCCATGCAGGATGCCGGCCTGACCTATGAGGTGCTGGAAGCTGAGACCGAGCGCGTGGCCGTGTCCATCGGGACGGCACAGGGCGGGTACGAGGTTGCCTCTCACAGCAACGTGGAGTATAAGCTTTCAGGCCGCAAACCCAATCCCTTCGCGCTGATCAACGCCCTGCCTAACATGCCCGGCCACTACGTAAGCTGTGAGACACATGCCACCGGCCCCCTCCTCACGGTAGTGACCGGCTGTGCCAGCAGTACGCACAGCATCGGCGAAGGGATGGAGATGATCCGGCAGGGGCGGGCTGATGTCGTCTTCGCAGGCGGTGTGGAGGCGTTGATTCAAGACTATGTGCTGGCCGCTCTGGATGCCATGACGGCCCTTGCCACAGGCTACAACGACAATCCGGAGGCCGCCAGCCGTCCATTCGATGCCGACCGGTGCGGTTTTGCTTACAGCGAAGGGGCGGCTATGCTGGTGCTGGAGTCGCTGGAGCACGCCCTCAAACGATCAGCGCGCATCTACGCCGAGGCGCTGGGCTGGGGAGCCTCAGCAGACGCCTTCCACGTGACCGCGCCCGACAGCGAGGGAAAGGGCGCTCAGAAAGCCATCCGCCGTGCGCTGGAAGACGCCCGCCTTAACCCAGAAGATATTGATTACATCAACGCGCACGGTACTTCGACCAAGCTCAACGACGCCATCGAGACGCTGGCCATTAAGCGGGTGTTTGGCGGCTACGCCTATAAAGTCCCTGTCAGCTCGACCAAAAGCATGATCGGGCACTGCTTAGGCGGGTCCGGTGCCATTGAGGCAGTGGTCAGCGTGATGGCTCTAGTTGAACAGGTTGCCCCGCCGACTATCAACTACACCACCCCTGACCCGGAATGTGATCTGGATTACGTTCCCAACGCCGCGCGTGATCTGAAAATTGGGGCTATACTGTCCAACAGCTTTGGATTTGGCGGGCAGAATGCCTGCCTTGTGCTGGGTAGAATATAAAACTCTGAGATTGTAACAGACAGGTGATCAGTGGGTTCTGAGCGCATTGTTGTAGGGCTGGATGTCGGGACGACAAAGGTCTGCACTCTGGTTGGTGAGGTGGATGCCAGAGGCCGTATCCGTGTGCTGGGCTACGGTGTTGAGCCGTCCCAGGGGATGCATCGCGGCACAGTGATTGACGTGGCGCTGGCCACTGAAGCCATCCGCGCCTCGAAACGTCAGGCCGAACGCATCTCCAACTATGAGATCGGGCGGGCGTATGTCAGTGTGGCGGGCAAGCACATCCTCTCGATCAACAGCCGGGGCGTGACCGGCCTCAACCCGTCACGGGGTGTGGTTACAACCGAGGATGTAGAGCGGGCACTTCAGGCGGCACGCGCCATTGCCCTCCCGCACAACCGCGAGGTCCTGCATGTCATCCCGCGCACCTTCACACTGGACGGACAAGAGGGCATCAAGAACCCGCTTGGCCTGCACGCCTACCGTCTGGAAGTCGAAGCGCACATCATCACAGCGGCCTCATCTTCCTTGCTCAACTTGGAGAAGTGCGTCAACGATGCCGGCATGGGCGTGGATCGCTTCGTGCTGAACCAGCTCGCCAGCGCCGAGGTGGTCCTGACCGATGCAGAACGCGAGTCGGGCGTGGTCGTCATTGATATTGGCGGCGGGACAACCGACGTAGCCGTCTTCATCGAGGGGACCGTTTGGCATACGGCGGTGATCGAGGTGGGCGGCAACCACATCACCAGCGACATTGCGCACGTCCTGCACCTGCCGCCCGACGAAGCTGAACGGGTCAAGATCGAGTACGGCAACGCCGCCCCTTCGGAGGTGCCCCCCGATGAGGTCATCACCGTACAGCCTTTCGGCGAGAATATGCCCACCCAGATACTGGCTTATGATCTAGCCTGCATCATCGAAGCACGGGTAGACGAGATTTTCACGCTGGTTATGCAGGAGATCAAACGCTCCGGCTACGACGGCCTGTTGCCGGCAGGCGTTGTCCTGACGGGCGGCACAGCGGCGCTCAAGAACATCCGGCAGAGCGCCAGCCGGGTGATGCACCTGCCGGCACGTGTGGCTCAGCCTGAAGATTTGACCGGTCTGGTAGATAAAATTCGGGGGCCGGCCTATTCAACCGGTGCGGGGTTACTGCGCTTTGCCCGCCGCATTGACACCGGCACTGACATCAGCAGTAGGCCGCAACGTCCGCGCGGTGAAGGCCCCAATCTTGGCAAAGCACTGACCGACTTTCTAGGGCGCCTGCTCCCAGACTAAGATTCCCTACACCACTCCATTGGGGAAGGTCGTCCGGCAGGCAATGACCTTGTCCACCGGTTGCCAGTATGAACGCAGAGTCCCGATCAGGTAGAGCGAGCCGGTACACACCACCAGATCGTCCGGCCCTGCCAGCCCAAGCGCCTGTTCGAGCGCCTCCATAGGCATTCCGCCTGCTCTCACCTCACGCACACCCGCCTCGCGGGCCAGCTCGGCCAGCTCATCGGCAGGCAGGGCGGGCTTGCCCCTGACTTGCGGTGCAGTGGTGATCACCACATCAGCGACAGAGGCCAACAGCCGCAAAATCGCGGTGACACTTTTTACCTCTAACAACCCCAGCACCAGAATCAACCGCCGGTAACGGAAAAGCTCGCGCAGGGCCGCAGTTAATGCTCCCACCTTCTCTTCGTTGTGTGCGCCGTCCAGCACCACCATCGGCTGACGCTGCATCACTTCCAGCCGACCGGCAAAACGTGCCTGTGCCAGCCCCTGACGGATGGCCGCCTCATCAAGTGCCAGCCCCTGACCGGCGGCATAGGCTTCCAGCGCGGCCAGCGCTAACGCCGCGTTGACAAGCTGATGGGCACCCAGCAGGCCAACGTGCAGATCGTCCAACTGGAGGCGGATACCCCGATAAGAGAAACGTCCCCCGTGCTGGGACACCTCCAGCGGTTCGTAGTGTATTTCACGGCCCAGCCGGATGGGACGCGCCCCGCGGTGAACAGCCTCCTGTTCGATCACCTTCAGCGCCGCAGGGGGAACTTCACCCACCACGACCGGCACACCGGGTTTGATGATGCCCGCCTTGTGGTAGGCGATCTCCTCCAGCGTGTCACCCAGCACCCGCACATGATCGTAGTGGACCGTGCTGATCACACTGACGCGCGGCGTCACGACGTTGGTACAGTCGTACCGCCCCCCCATCCCCACCTCGATCACGCCAGCCTCACAACCCTGATCAGCGAAGTAGGTCAATGCCAGCCCCAGCCATGCTTCCGCGTAGTGGGGCGCACCGAGTTCGTGTTCATCCAGCCGCACTTGTTCAACGGCGTTGATTACCCCTTCGGATAACGCGACTACCTCTTCCGCCGCGATCAGCCGCCCATTCACACGAGCCTTCTCCAACGGAGTTTGCAGGTAGGGGGTAGTATGCGTGCCCGTCTTTAGACCCATCGCCGTCAGCATAGACTCGCACAGCATGGCGACTGAACCCTTGCCTGAAGTGCCGCCAATATGGATCAGGTTGTAAGCATTTTGGGGATCGCCCAGATAGGTCATCAGGCGGCGGGTACGTTCCAGCCGCCTCTGGAACTCGATCTGGCGCTCCATGGGATCGGTAAACGACTCAGCATCGCGGACAATCAATTGCTCAAAACGCCTGAGGGCCTGACTGAGGGAGGTCTCCAAGGGGGCATCCTTAAAATCTTTGAAGTATGGTGCGATTGTAACACAACTCAGCGGGGTGAAAACAGGGTACTCATCAGCTATTTCCCTTCCTGTGCACCAGATGGCTGAGCTGTTACCTCTCCACTCAGGCGAGGCATCACCCACGACCGGTACAACAGCCGGATCAGCAGGCCGACCCGCCAAAAGGCTAGTGCCGCCATGCCGTGTGCCAGCACAGCGAAGAACGGCGGAGTCTGGCCGGTGTAGTAAATCCAGCAGTAGCGGGTTGTCCCCCATAGTTCGAGAAAGTAGCCCAGCCCCGAACCGGCCATGAAGGTCAGCACCGCCGTCCGGTGATTGGTCGGCGTCGCGATCAACAGGCCGCTTAGGATCAGCGCGGCCAGCGTGAGCGTCTTGTCAATGGTCGGCCACACAAAGATCAGCATCAGAGCATAAAAAGCCGGGAAGATCAACCAGTAGACAGCCTGAAAGACTTTCTCCTGCCATTCAGGAACAAACCGGTCAAGCAGGCGCACCAGCCGGTCAATAGACAGGCTGGCTATCGGCCAAGCCGGGATAATCCACAGCGGGGGGCGTTCTTGGGTATAGTAGTGCCACAGGTTGGTCTGCGTGCCCCAGCTCTCAATCACCAGGCCGCCAGCCAGCCCTACTACGATGATCAGAGCGTCGGCCTTAAGGTCAGCCCCTGCCATGATCAACAGCGACATGACGGCAAAATTGCCCAGCAACAGCCAGTCAATGTACAACCACCACCGGCCGTCCCATGGAATATAGGCCAACGCCTCCTGGGCCAGCGGCCACCAGACTACCACAATGACCAGCACAGTCAGCACGAATGCGCCCATCAGATAATAACTGGAGCGCGTCCAGCCCAGCGCGGCGGCAGCCTTACGGTAGAATCCCTTCAGAAGACTAGAAATCTGCATGTCCTTGTGCGCTCAAGCAATGTCATCTTCACGAGCACGGGTATACTATTATTCATGCCGGCTCTGTGCAACTACTGCCTGCTCAGAGTCAGCGGCCCGCCAGAGAGAGATGACAACGAACCGCCGATGGAAGACATCCAGCACCTAGCTGAGCGCCTGAGCCGAAAGCACCAGGGGTTATCCTCCTGGCTGTCACCGCCACACCGGTTAACAGAGCAACCAGCCTGTTGGTTGCTTTTTTGATTAGAATCCCTATCGACAGCCCACCAGACTGTTGTATAA
>DAOTYH010000094.1:0-35774 GCA_034435015.1 Anaerolineae bacterium
CCGCTGTTCAGCTCTTTGTTTTTTGTTGGAATCAGCGCCAGCTTTATAAGCAATCTTTTCCTGGCTACCCTGTTCACTTGATTGAGTTCGTACCTAATCTATGTTAGACACACCTATCCCTACTAATTAGACGATTACCTAAGTGAAACAGGATAAGCGGTAAGTATCAGTACAGGGTGATCCGCAGGCTGGTTTGTTGGGGGTATTAGGGGGTGCTATAATCGCCTTAATCATCTATCTGTAATCATCTATCTGTGTGCTGAGGTGACTGTGTCAACTTCCTCTTATCTAGCTCCTGCCTATGATCTGGAAGCCCTGCGTAGCCAGTTTGAGGTCACTCAGGAAGGGATCGCCTACCTGAACCATGCAGGCATGTCGCCCCTTCCCAGATTGGTCAAGCAGGCTATGCTGGATGCAGTTGAGGCAATGGCCCAGCAGGGGAGCGGGGTGTACACCAGCCTCCTAGCTCCCCTTGAGCAACAGCTACATGAGCAGGTTGCCCGTCTGGTTAATGCTAGCCCGGATGAAGTCGCTTTTGTTGAGAACACATCTATTGGCATTAACTTTATCGCTCAGAGCCTCCCCCTTCAGCCGGGTGATAACGTGCTCCTGTGCGATGTCGAGTTCCCTGCCAACGTCTACCCTTGGCAGAATCTGGCTTCCAAAGGGGTTGAAACCCGCCTGTTGCCGAGTCGGCAGGGCGGGCTTAGTCTGGAGGCGCTCGACTCTGCGCGGGATGCTCACAGCCGGGTTGTGGCCGTGAGCGGAGTACAATTCTTCACTGGCCGACGGGAGGATTTATTTGCCATTGGGGAGTATTGTGCTGAACATGGCCTATGGTTGATCGTAGATGGCATGCAGGCAGTGGGCATTGTTCCCCTCGACATGCGGGCGATGGGCATCCATGCGCTGGTAGCTGGGGGCCAGAAGGCGCTACTGGCTCCGCCCGGGCAGGGCTTTATGGTAGTTCGTGCTGACCTGATCGAGCATCTCCAGCCGGTATTTGTCGGCCCCCTGTCGGTGATCAATCATGAACACTGGTTGCGTTATGATCTCACCCTAAAGCCGGGCGCCCGGCGCTTTGATCTGGGGACTTCTAACATTGCCGGGCTGGCTGGCTTGCTGGCGGCGGTCAACCTGTTGCTTGAGGTTGGTGTAGAGCACATTGCAAATTGGGTCACTCATCTGAGTGATGTGGCTATCAGGGATTTAGTTGCACGAGGTTATCGTGTCATTACGCCTCTTGAGCCGGAACAGCATGCCAACATTGTCACCTTTGCCATAGACGGCGACCCAGATGCCATCACAGCGGCACTGGGCGGGAGGGGAATTATCTTGAGGCCTCATCTGGATGCCGCTGGTAATCCCTACTTGCGAATCTCCACACACGGCTATAATACGGAGAACGAAGTATTGCGAGTCGCAGAAGTTCTAGAGGAAATAGACTATGAGCAGTATTAAGCCCACTGCAGCCCAGCTCGCTCAACAGCAGGCGGCCCGCCGGCAGACCAGCCAAGCCACGACGCCGCAGGCCGCCGCCAAAGCCGAGGACCGGTATGGAATCGGTATCGGTGAGGATTGGATGCCCCGTCCGGTTGGCAGTATAGAAGACACGGGGCTGAACATCCTTTATTTGTCTGAGCTTGTTCTCAAAATACTCTATTTCAGCGGCTTCAAGTCCGGTTATGCCATTGCCGAGTCTATCAAGCTTCCCTTTACCGGCGTGGTAGATCAGGTCATGGAGTTCTTGAAGCGTGAGCGTATGGTTGAGGTCAAGGGTAGTGGGGGCTTTGGGGAAGGCGCCTACCAGTATGTGATCACAGGCACTGGTATTGAGAAGGCGCGTGAGGCTATGGAGCGCTCACAATATGCTGGCCCTGCGCCTGTCCCGCTGGATGTCTACTGTAAGGCCATCCGAGAGCAACACAAAAATCTGATGGTCACACAGGAATTGATGCAACGGGCGCTGACACATCTGGTCATCAACAAGAAGGTGTTTGATAAGATTGGCCCGGCTGTTAACTCTGGTCGTTCTATCTTCATGTATGGTCCCCCCGGCAATGGTAAAACGACTATCTCGGAAGCCGTGGGCCGTGTTGTGCTAGGGCAGGGGATGTACATTCCCTATGCCATTGATATAGATGGACAGATCGTGCGCGTATTTGACAGCGTAAATCATGAACCGCTTGAGCAGGAGGAAGCCCCTGGTACAGGATCGGGGCGCAACCGCCCTGACCCCCGCTGGGTTAAGATCAGGCGTCCTGTGATCATGGTAGGTGGTGAGCTGACGCTTGAGACGCTAGACCTTGTGTATGATCCGATTAACAAGTACTACGAGGCCCCCTTCCAAGTTAAGGCTAACGGCGGCATGTTCCTCATAGACGACTTTGGCCGTCAGCAGGTCCGTCCGCGTGATTTGCTGAACCGCTGGATCGTCCCGTTGGAAAAACGCATTGACTTCCTGACGCTGGCCAACGGGCGTAAGATAGAAGTCCCCTTTGATGTATTGATTGTATTCTCGACCAACCTCGACCCGCGTGATCTGGTTGATGAAGCCTTCCTGCGACGTATCCGTCACAAGATCGAGATCACAGACCCTTCCTATGAGGAATTCAGGCAAATCTTCATGCGTGTAGCTAAGGCGCGCGGCTTGCCATATGACGATAAGATGATGGCCTATCTGATTCAAGAGTGGTATATCAAGCAGAACCGGAATCTGCGTGCCGTCCACCCGCGCGACATCATTGATCAAATGAAGGACATTTCATCCTATCTGGGCGTTCCCTTTGAAATGAGCCGCGATTTGATTGACCGGGCCTGCGAGGCCTACTTTGTCGAGTTGAGCTGATTAAACCCGCTGTGAGGTTGGCCCCTCTCTTGAAGGGAGGGGCCAGTATAATTTGCCCTGAAATGATGACAGATTTATCTAGCTTACCCTTAGGCGATTTCTATCGGGGGCGCCTCCTTAACTTTGCCCATCGAGGGGCACGGCGGCAGGCACCTGAAAACACCTTGCCTGCCTTTGAGCGGGCGGTTGAGCTTGGCGCAGACGGCATTGAGCTGGATGTACACCTTAGCGCGGATGGTGTGCCCGTTGTCATCCATGATTTTGATGTGGATAAAACGACTGACGGGACGGGTGCAGTTGCCAAGAAGACATTGGCTGAACTCCGTGAACTGGATGCTGGCGCTCATTTCTCCCCCCAATTTGCCGGCACGCGCATACCGACCCTGATGGAGGTATTCGAGGCTGTTGGCAACCGGGTGTTGATCAACATCGAACTGAAGAGTTATGGGAGCAGTCCGCAACTGGCTCAAGCGGTGATTGATCAGGTGGGAGCCTTCAATCTGATCGGGCGTGTTCTCATCTCTTCCTTTAGCCCTTTTGTATTACGCCAAGTGCGCCGGCTCCGCCCTGAACTCCCTGTAGGATACCTTTATGCACCTGACCTGCCCCTCCCCCTGGCAAAGGGCTGGCTGGCTCGTCCAGTTATTGGGGTGCACGAAGCCCGTCATCCTCACTTCTCAATGGTGGATGAACGTTACATGGATTGGGCGCGAAAGAACCGCTATCGGGTCAACGTCTGGACGGTCAATGAGCCTTCCGACATTGAGCGGATGAGGCGGCTTGGTGTGGATATGATCATCAGTGACTACCCGGAGCGGGTACGAGATGTCCTTCGAGCTGAGTCGTAGCTTCCTAAGGAGATAATGCACCCTATGCCTCGTTTATTGATTGTCAATGCGGATGATTTCGGCTACACGATGGGCGTTACACGGGGTATTGTCCATGCGCACAGGCATGGTATCGTGACCTCGACCAGCCTCATGGTAAATATGCCTGCCGCCGCTGAAGCAGTTGAGCTGGCCCGAAGTGAAGCACCTACGCTAGGGCTTGGCCTGCATCTCAATCTGACCGCCGGCAGGCCGGTTACACCGCCTGAGCAGGTGCCTGCCCTTGTCCGTTCAGATGGTACATTCCGCTCCAGCGCTGATCTGATCGCCGCACTTCCTTCTCTGGATGTGGCTCAGGTCGAACAGGAGTTACGTGCTCAAGTGGCGCGGTTTTCAACGCTGGTTGGTCATCCCCCTGATCATCTAGATAGTCATCATCACATCACGTACCTCAGCCCCCCCATCCTTGCCCTCATGCTGCGCATGGCCTCCGAATTGGATGTCCCCATCCGTTTCCCGCTACCGGGCGACCCGGCAACGGCTGGAGACTCGCTGGCCAAAATAGGGCTGTCATCGGCAAAGGCCTTTGTGGAGGAAATGGCTGATGTACTGATAGCTCTCGTCAGAAGTTCAGGGGTACGCCATCCTAACCGATTCTTTGCTGACTTCTATGGGGATCAGGCTACTCTGGGAGACCTGCTGAATCTGCTGGTTGCACTGCCAGAAGGCACTTCGGAGATCATGTGCCATCCTGCTGAGGTGGATGATGAGTTGCGGGCAAAGTCGAGTTATGTCACCCCCCGCCTCAGTGAACTTTCTGCATTGACGCATCCCAGCACCCGCGAGTTGATCTTTGCAGAGGGGATACAGTTAATCTGCTTTCGTGACTTGGCGGGATGATGGATCGCATGCCGCTTGGTCTGTGGTGGCGTCTCGTAAGGTTTGGCTTCCGCCTGCTATACAACCAGTTTGCTTGGACATACGACCTGGTTAGTTGGGGAGTCTCGCTTGGCCACTGGCGGCAATGGCAACAGGCCAGTATCCCTTATCTGGGAGCTGACTCGCGTAGTTTAATTCTAGAGCTGGCTTATGGAACAGGTGACCTTCAGATCGATCTGGCTCATGCCGGGCTGAACGCTGTTGGGCTGGACCTCTCTCCCCACATGTGCCGTATTGCACGCCGCAAATTGGTCCGGCATGGTCTGACTCCGCGGTTAGTGCGTGGAAATGCGATGTCTCTCCCTTTCCCTTCTGGATATTTTGATGCGGTTGTCAGCACCTTCCCCACCGAGTTTATAATCCGCCCTGAGACGTTGCAAGAGGTCTATCGTGTTCTTAGGACCAGCGGGAGGTTAGTTATTGTTCCCAATGGAATCCTCACATTGGGGACACCTCTAAGCCGTCTGCTAGAATGGCTTTATCGGATCACGGGGCAACGCGGCCCATGGCCAGTCGATCCACTGGCGGCCTTCCGTGAAGCAGGTTTTGGCGAGGTAGAGCTGAAGATGGAAACATTGCCCGGCAGTCAAGTCTGGATTATGATTGCTGTCAAATCCGCTCTTAGGGAAGCTCAGTGATTTTCTCGCCTGCATTTGTTTTTGGCCTCTTGCTTGCTACGTTCTATGGTGCGCTTGCCCATTTGATCTTTGGCGGGGGAGGGCGCTCGCTGTTGTTTTTTGTTCTGGCCGCTTGGACTGGCTTTGCTGTTGGGCACGCTGTGGGACAAGTAATGGGGATACATGTTCTTTTGATCGGCCCGGTTAACATCCTGACGGGTACTCTGGGGGCACTCATTGCTGTGGTGACCACTGCTATCCTTTCCTCCCGTCGAACAGTTGACAGCCGTGAAGGGTAGTCCTTCCTGTCTCTCTAGCAGAGAGGCAAGGGCTTTTACTGAAATCTCTCCGCGCTTTTCATGCTATTTCCCCTGTGTTATAATTGATCCTAGTAAACCAAGTGACCCGGACTGGTGGCCGCACAGTGGGATTAGATCATTCTTCCCATTCAGGCAGTGCCGGGTATGTTGTTCACCTGTCAGCCAGAGGAAGCCAGTCTTATGAGTGAAACGCCTGCATCCGACGTGCCACCTGAAGGGTCACATCAAGCACGAAATGCCGTTATAGCTATTATTGTTGTCATCTTGCTGCTGACAGCCGGGTTGGTGGCAATTGCGGCTGTTCTGGCTGTTCATGCCGAGACTGCCGGGCCTAGCGTACGGGTCATCCGTGATCTGTTGATTATCGTCATGGCGCTGGAGATGGTTGTCATCGGCGCGGCTTTTGTTGTGTTGCTTGTGCAGGTGGCTCGTTTCATCAACCTGATCAACAACGAATTGCAGCCGTTGATCACTGCTACATCGGACACGGTTAACACGGTGCGGGGCACCGCGGTCTTTCTGAGCAAGAATCTGGCTGAGCCAATTATCGCCGCCAACAGCGCTCTGCGGGGTGTGGCGAAAGTGGTGGGCGACGCTGATGCGATCCGAAGGGCGGCAGGGATCGCCGCCGCCGCAGTGGCCGCGACCACATCTGCTACGACAACTCATATTCCCTCGCCAGCATCTGTTGGAGCTGAGGAAGCTGGGCAGACTGAGGCTGGAGAAATCCAGCAGAATGAAGCAAAGGGCAAAACGTCACCTCAGAGTACGGGACAGGAAAAAATAGAGAGAGAGGAGCACAATGACAAATAATAACGGTGGGTCAGAGATCGGTGCTTTCCTGACAGGATTCCTCGTCGGCGGATTGGTGGGCGCGGCGGTGGCATTGCTGTTTGCCCCGCAATCCGGTGAGGAGACACGCGAACAGATCCGCACCAAGGGCATTGAGTTGCGCGATCGAGCCGATGAGGAAATCAAGCAGATGCGTGAGAAGGCAGAAAAGACATTGGAAGAAGTCCGTGCTCAGGCTGAGCAGATTCAGCAGCGGAGCAAGGAGCTTCTGGAGGAAACCCGTGCTCGTGTGTCCGGCGCTATTGAGCAGGGGGTTGAGACGGCCCGCAAGACACGCGAAAGCCTGAGTGGCAAGGGGGCTGAGGAGGCCTCCTAGTCAGTCTCTTGCTTTCCTTACTGCCTGATAAATAGTCTATAGAAAGTCCCGGCTTCCATAACTGGAAACCGGGGTTGGTTATTACGCCACGTGATCACGTGGCGTTTATGATCTGGAGGGCTTCCGGCAAAGCACGCATGACGTCGCCGGCCATAACCGCCCGTGTGCTCATGGCCTGACCAGCGAGTATGCCGGCCAGCCCATGCAGATAAGCCCCTGCCACTGCGGCCTCAAATGGTGCTATGCCCTGTGCCATCAAACCCACAATACAGCCAGACAGGACATCCCCTGTGCCTGCAGTGGACAGGGCATCGGTGGCAAAGGGGATCGCTGTAGCCCGGCCATCCGGCCCAGCCACTACTGTGAAAGCACCCTTCAACACCACAACGCACCCCCATTCGCTAGCCTTCGATGCGGCAATGCCGAAACGATCAGCCTGAATGGTGTCCCGCTCTAAGCCGGTGAGCCGTGCCATTTCGCCCGGATGAGGGGTCAGCACTGTGCCGGGCGGCAGTAGAGTCCACCAGTTCTCTACCCGGGTCAGCAGATTCAGGCCGTCTGCATCAATGACCAAGGGAGGGAGCTGGGCATGCCGGGGCATATTCTGAGGGGCCTCTCCCTCTTTGCGGGCCACAAAGCTGATACTTCCCTTTTTGGCCTGATGATCGCCCCGCAACAGGCCGCGTATAAAGCCGGCAGTTTCATTGTCCTGCCCTAATCCCGGCCCGATCAGGATAGCCTGTGCTTCTCCAACCTCCTCTAGAAAAACTTCAAGGGCCGCTGTGTTGATCACGCCCATCTCGTGTGGCAACAGGAGCCACGTGGCTTCTGCCAACTGAGCGGCTAGAATGGGATGGATCAACTGTGGAACAGCCATTGTCACCAGGCCAGCGCCGACCCGATAAGCCGCACCTCCCGCTAGCACAGCGGCGCCCGTATAGTTCACTGAGCCGGCTACAATCACGGCACGCCCAAATGTTCCTTTGTGTCCATTGAGTGGACGTGCTGGCAGTAATCCCTTCACATCTTCACCAGTGGCTAATTCGGTTGCGACAGCCGTCAATTCTGGCAGGTCAGGCGGAACGCTGATGTCAGCCACTACCAACTCGCCGACAGCCTCTGCACCTGGGAAGCGGAGCTGTCCATGTTTGGCCGCCGCAAAAGTGACTGTGATGTCGGCAGGGATGGCCGCCGGATCGAGCGCGCCTGTGTCGCAGTCTAGGCCGGATGGGCAGTCTACCGCCACAATCAAAGTGTGGGGTTGCTCTATTATGTCTGGAGAGGCAGGCCGGATCAGCCGTGCCGCGGGCTGTTTGCTATGTTGCAGAGCACTTTTTGCAGATTCCAGCAATTTCTTGAGATTTCCCTCAACTGGGAGCTTTGCCCCTGTGCCAAGCAGTGCGTCAACCAGTATGGTGGCGTTACCTACCAGGTTCTTCAGCACCCGCCAGCGTTGGTCATTCTCGGCTACTGCAATAAACACTCCTGCATCCCGTGCCGCTGTGTAAACAGGATCGTCCTCGCTACGTTGCTTGAATAGATAGCATCCGATCTCTGCCTCAGTCTCCATCTTGAGCAGTCTGGCGGCTACCAGACCGTCGCCCCCGTTGTTACCCGGACCGATCAGGAAAGCTACTCGCTTTCCTGCTGTTGGCTCACCAAGCAGCTCTATCACGACATCGGCTGTAGCCCTGCCGGCATGTTCCATCATCTGGGCATAGCTTACGCCGGATGCATCAGTTGCCCGCTCGATGGCGCGCATTTGCTCCACGCTGACAACTTTGATCATGCTTACATCTCTCCCTTAATGCGAGTGTATCGCTGGTATAGGGCGTGGTATAACACAACCGCTGTACATACATGTACGTTTAACGACTGTCCACTGCCATACATGGGAACGAATACTGCCATGTCGCATAGGGCCAGCGCCCCGCGTGTGACGCCATGATCTTCATTGCCTACCACCAGGCATAGTCGAGGGGGATATTCGACCTCAAAATAAGGCCTGGAAAGGTCGGTCAGTTCCAGTGCGCAGATGGTATAACCCTCCTGACGCAAAATCCGCAAGGCGTCCTCAGTATGGGGTTCGTAATACCATTTCACGTCGTGATGTTTGTCGCGCCCTACTTTGCTGATGGTAGCGCTTGGAGGGGTTGGCGTAATGCCGCATAGAAACATCTTACTGACCCGCACAGCGTCGGCAATGCGGAATAGTGAGCCAACATTGGCGGGATAAGCCACACTCTGGAGTACCAGCGCCAAATCAAGCTCTAGAGGGTGTGTTTTGCGCCAGTCGCGCAGAAAGCGTTTAAGGGGTGTTCCGCGAAGTTGTCTCATGATCCTCTTGATATTGGCTCTGGACCTTCTTTGAGCGCGATAGAAACACGATCAGCACGATAAGGTTGCCCAGAATAGGGCCGCTGGCAAGCGAGACCAGCAACACGATATTGCGCGGCAGTCCGGTCAAGGACAGGGCCAGATAGACCAGCCCGCTGATGGCAAGGAATCCTACAGCCAGCCCTATCCCTGCCAGACACCCCTTGCCCAACCCCGGCAGGAGCGTACTGCCGCCTCTGGTGTCAGGTAACATCGCGGACTGTCACCTTTCGTGTCTCTGTTTCAAACAACATGTAAGTGCTCCGCCCGAAACGCCCCATAATCTCGCCCGGATTGAGAAGCAGGGTTCGACCAAGACGTTCCTCGTTCAGGGTGTGATTGTGGCCGTAGCAAACCACATCATAGACGCCGCTGGCCGCCAGACTACGGGCGATTTCAGGATAGTGATTAATGCCGAACTTCAGTCCGCCGATCTCAACCTCAGCAAGCTGACCGTGGAGCTCAACGTTGCCAGCCTCCTCGGCCATTTGTAACAAAAGACGCTGATCGCCGTCGTTGTTACCCAGCACGGCATGGATCGGCCCTTCGAAACCGCGGGCAAGCTGGGTCAGTGTGAAGGGAGCGCAAAAGTCCCCGCAGAACAACAGAATATTTGCTTCGCTCATGCCCGGCAGAGCCTTCTCCAGTTTCCAGATGTTGTCATGAATGTCTGAACAAATCGCGACGCGCATCACTATCCTCCTGGTTAGCTCACTCGGCAGGCGTTAGATTCAGTTTGCCCACCGCTTCCGAGACATCCTTTGGCCATACAAACAACCGATTGTAGGGAGCGACCTTGAAATAACGCTGAGGGTAGTAAATCTCACGGGTAGTGATATCTACACAGTAGCGGGAGACCCATCCTTCGCGCTCGGCTGATATGACTTTCTCCCCTGCTACAAGCTTCTTCGTGATCTGGAACAATTTGACTGCCATCCGGAACTCATAGCCGGTCAGCGAGAGTGGGTCGGCCCAGATGCCCCGGCCTGCCAGGTAGGCTTCTTTGGCCGCCTCGCGCATCATGACTAAGTCGTCGTACTTAGGGAGGCTGGGGTAGATAATTAACGTGGCCGCCCAGCCAGTCCGCACCATCAGCAGATTGAAAGTTGAACGCTCCCATACTGACATTCGTGCCAGTTCCTCCGCGTCGTAGGAAGGAGCAATATATGCCAGCAGGCGCCCATATTCATCAAAAGGCTGATCGGCTGTGCGCAGAAACAGAGTGCGGCGCGAGCCATCCGGCTTGACCAGCATCCGCTCCAACATTTGCTCAAAGACGGCTCTGGCCTGTTCCCCTTGATGCTCCTGTAATGTGCCTGCCTTTCCCGTTGCGAGACGCGGATGCAGGTAGGCCGCCAGGTCGCTATCAATAGGGGCTTTGCCAGCCGCGATCCACTGGGCGAGCTGTGCCAGATCAGCATCATGGCGGGAGGGCTTGGTACGTCCGGGGTAGTGCACCTCTGGCGCGTCAATGCTCAACATACGGATGGAGACTGACACAAAGGGTGTGTCGCCATCGGTGGAACGCAAGTAAGTTTTCGACCCCAGCGTATCAATTGTCAGCCCGTGCGGGTCCCAGAATATCTTTACGTCTGGCATCGCTATCCCTCCTCAGCTTGGTACAATGCATCTTCCTAACACCGCGCCGGCAACCACAATACAGGCTATCCCTGCCGCCAGCATCCACTGATTCAACACAGCCCTATTACTTGGGGCAGGAGATACCGTTGCGGCAGGTATGTCCCCTTCCGCATTGATGACTGACAGGGAGGCAGGCGAAATGTCCCCTTGTTCTGGAATGGCCTCGATCAGGTAAACGGGCGGCCCACCAATCATACAATAATCCCCTACTGTTTGCTGGCACTCACCGGCATACAGCGTCAGAGTGTAGGCATTATCGTGGGGGAGCAAGGTCGTGGCGTTGCCCCACATATCGAGCAGGGTAGCTGTGTGGGCCAAAGCTGGTATCTGGACGGTTTGGGCCTCCGGTATCCGCGACCAGAGGATTCGGGTGATCTGACCCGGTGCTTCCGCTATGACGAGGGAGATCGTTCCCCGTTCTACCCATGTTGCGTGCTCAGCACTGGCCAGTTGCCGGATCGCTGCTTGAGCTGTCCGATAGGCAGGGCGCGTTGAGCCGTCCGCACGTACCAGCCCAAAAGGCTCCGGGTTGGCGGCATAATCACCAGGGGTATCTATCAGCTTGTAAATACCTATCCGTTCTGCACCTGCCGCCAGTGCCAGTGACAAGGCCTGAGGCATGTAGGCGGCCTGCTCCAACAATGAGACACGGAAGGCGGGTTCGGCGACCGGCCATGCCGGGTCTGATGAAGGCGCGGCATTTGTCTCAACCAGCCAGATGGGCTTATTGATCCCATGCTGAGCTTGAATGCCGGCATATGTCTCGATCAACTCATATACCAGAGCTGGGTTGAAATACAGGTGCAAGGTTGCCACATCGTAATAGTACCCGTGCCGTGCGGCCTCTGGCTCGGCGACCAGTGCATCCAGCAGGCGGTTGAAGTAGAGTTCCCGTCCATAAAGAGCATCCCACCAATGACTAACTGCCGCTAGGTGAATTACTGCTTGGGGGTTGGCTTCTTTGGCTGTCAAGTAGGCCACTTTAAGCAGTTGAACAAAATCAGCTTCACTGCCGGGCCATGTATAGCTGGGATGGGACGAGTCCCATACGTCTGGCTCATTCCAAATAATCCAGTGATCGATCCTGCCTTGATAACGGGTCACAGCCCGACGCACGTAACTTGCCCATAAGTTGCCTGGATCATCATAGGGTAAATACAGCCCGTGGGGAAGGCCGTTTGCGTCCCGTGCCCATTCCGGAATGCCGATCAGCAATCCAATCAATTCCCGCCCTGCGTTGATCTCAAGGTTTACCTCTTCATCGCTGATCTCGGCCTCGATCCACTCATCCGGGCCGTTAGGTTGTACCATGGCCCAGTGGAAACGCGCCCGTCCCCAGCCAATGCCTAGTGCATCAGCGTACTCTGGGGCGTCGTGAGGCTCAATCACTCCGAATCGTTGCGACAACCTTGCGGATTCAGCATGGCTCTCAGAAGGTGGTAGTGCCAGCACTAGGATGCTAAGCAGGGTAAGACTGACAATCTGTGCAGGCAGGCGCGGCAAAGTCGTCATCATCGGGCCTTTGGCGGCCAATCTGCCAGCCGCCTATCAAGCTCCTGAACCAGCGTGGCGAAGTCCTCCGGTAGCATTTCGACGCCGGCATGCCAGCGCATATCTTCAGCGGCCCGCAGATGCTCTTGAGAGGCCGCCAAGCGGACCTCATAATCTGTACGGGCGGCCTTCTGCGAGATCAACTCCTCGAAAGCAGTCCACTGAGGCATGGCACGAGCGATGGCGGGCTTGGTGAAAGTATAGGCAGTGATCACATTGTCCCCGTCAGACAGACGGCAGGCTACACAGTACCAGCCTTTTGGGACCCATGCCCGCCGCTGGCGAATGACAAAGTGCCATGACAGCACGCTGATTCCTTTATCCCAAACTAGAGAGGTGTTTTCGCCAGAAGGCTCTCGGAGGGTGATGCTCTCAGCACTGACCTCCAGCTTCCGTCCGCTAGGCCAAACTCTCTTGAGCAGCCATTCTGCGGCCCATGATGTGCCAAACCCTAACCCTAATCCGCCGCCAACGATAAGAAAAGGCTGTAAGATTCCCTGAAGGCCGAGCGCTCGGGTCAGAGCTGGCATCAGGACAAACAACCCTATGAAGAAGCCTGCTATCATCACCACAAAGACGGTCAGGCGTATCCCTAGATGGTTGCTGTCAAGGTTGAAGGACTTCTTTGAAGCGGACAATATCTGGTTAGTCTCCCTTGTCGGCGATTTTTCTGCGTCTCTTGCGAGACTTGGTTTTTCCACTCTCTTTTTTCTCCGGCAAAGACTCTGCCGTGAACGACTTCTGTGGAAGTACCGGAGCGGATTGCTCTGGCTCAGGTGGACTATCTGCGGCTGGAGACCTGATGCCCTGCATTTCAAAACGCGGCGGCTTTTCCAGCCTGCCGCTCTCCTGGCCCGGTTTTGTCCAGTAGACCGTTCCCAACATCCGCTCTACCGTTTGCCGTACTATACCTGCATCAAACGGCTTGGTGATATATGCATCTATTTTGCTTTTGGAAAACTCTTTCATGATGCGGTAGCGGTGGAGTAGGGCGGTCAACAGGATGATCGGCATCTGCTTAAGCGACTCATCGGATCGGATTTCCTCGTAGATGCTCCAACCGCTCCGGTCGGGCATGACGACATCCAGCAGAAGCAAGTCAGGTTTAACTTCACGTACTTTGGCCAGCCCTTCTGTTCCATTGGTCACCGAGATCAAGCGAATGTCTGGATGGGCAAGCACATCCTGTATCAATTCGATAATTGCAGGCTCATCTTCGATGTATAAAATGGTGTGGGGCATAATAGGCCACTCCAGCTCTATAAAGGGCAGAACCGATTGTATCATTGGGTCAGATGCCTGTCTAGTAAGACCCAGCAAGTGGGAGTGGCTAACAGGGTGGATATGGAGGGCTAAAATCGCCTGACCCGTTAACACCATGTCCACCCTTTTGAGCACTCCCCAGCAAGTCGATCTCTGGGAGGAAATGCTTTCGATGACACAACCCGCTTTGAGGGGGATTTACGCCGCTGTAGCTACCCCTTTCGGTCCCGACGGCAAGCCTGATCCTGAACAGCTTAAGCCTTACCTCCAACATCTTGCCCAGCATGGGTGTCACGGCGTGCTCTTGGCGGGTACGACAGGCGAAGGCCCTTCGCTCAGTGTGCAGGAGCGGATCGGTCTATTTGCCGCTGTCAGTCGAATCAGGACGAGTTTGGTGATGCTGGCTGGAACGGGTGCGGCCAGCCTTGAGGATGTCGTTGCCCTCACCCGCGCGGCTTTTGAGCATGGTATGGCGGCGGCAGTGATCGTCCCGCCCTTTTTCTACAAGAACGCCGATGAAGATGGTCTGTTTGCGTTCTATGCTGAGATCATCAGGCGTGCTGTTCCGGGAGATGGGGCTGTGTTGCTCTACCATAATCCTGTTGTCTGTAGTGTGGGTCTTAGTTTTGGCTTGGTCCGCCGCCTGTTTGAGGCCTTTCCCCGTCATGTGGTTGGGATCAAGGACAGCAGTGGTGATCTGGAGTATGCCCGCCAACTAATTGAAGGGTTGCCTGGCTTTCAGGTGCTGGTTGGCGATGATCGTCTGCTTGCTTCAGCGCTTACTGCCGGCGGAGCTGGCGCGATCACGGCGGTTGCTAACGTTGCCCCTCATCTGCTACAGAGCGTGTATAACCTTTACCATCAGAGTGCCTCGCTGACTGAAGCTCAGGCCCAATTGACTGAGGCGCGATGCAAGTTTGAGGGCTTGCCTTTGGCCGCTTCGGTCAAAGCCTTGCTGGTTGCTCGTGGTCTCATCCGAAGCGCCGAGGTCCGGCCGCCTCTCAGGCCGCTTACAGCCTCACAACAGGCTCTTCTCCGTTCTCGTTTCAAGGATGAAGGTTTGCCATGAGAGGGGTTGTTTGGGCAACATGGCGGCCTTTTTGCTTGTCTTCATGCTGACGCGCTATAATCCGCCGCGATTGTTGGATATACCATATACGAGATTCAAAGATGGAGACAGCATCAGCATGATTGATGTGAACGATCTACGCAAGGGTGTAACCTTTACTCATGAAGGTGCACTCTATCGCGTTCTGGAATACTCTCACCATAAACCCGGCCGCGGCAATGCGACCATTCGCGTTCAGGTACGCAACTTGCGCACTGGTGCTACACGGGAATTGACCTTCACCTCAGGCGACCGCGTGCAGGATGTGCGTTTAGATACCACTACCGTTGAGTATCTGTATTCGGACGGAGAGTTCCTGCACTTCATGGATGTCGAAACCTATGAGCAACCGCAAATCAGAGCTGAAGTGTTTGGGGATGATGCCCTCTATCTCACAGAGAACCTGCAATTAAAGCTCTCTTCCTATGAGGGTGAGATCATCTATTATGAGCTTCCAACGACCGTTGAACATAAGGTGGTCGAGTCCGAAGTGGCGGTAGCCGGTGATACTGCCAACAATCCGACCAAGCAGGTTGTCACCGAGACAGGCTTGAAGGTGCAGGTCCCGCTTTTTGTAAATGTCGGTGATGTCATCCGGATTGACACCCGCACGGGTGAGTATGTGACCCGTGTTTGATTTGTTGCCGGTCGCATGGCTTTATCTCAGACCCCTGGTTTGCTCTCCAGGGGTTTTGTTTGCCGTATTCTCTGCCGGGTCTGGGGAGGAATAGAATGCGGACTCCTGCGGGCAGAGAGTGCCGGTTCTACTATGAGGATTTCCATCGCGGGCGCAGCCGGCAGGAGTGCCGTCTGCTGACTAAAGGGCGGGGCAGTACCGGCTGGCGGCCTGCGGACTGTTCGCATTGCCCGGTTCCAGACATCTTGAGGGCGAATGCCAGTGAGCACCTGCTCCTGCGGGCGATCATCAAACCCGGAGTACTGGGTATCGGTCGGCATGTGCATGTGACTGCCTACTGCAATAAGCATACTTGCCATATTGCCGATCCTTATGTAGGCTGTCCGCTCTGTGCTTCTGAACGTCCCGGTCTCTCTGACCTGTTCAAGTAAGGTGAGAGGTATGGTTAAGGTTGTCCTGCTTGACCTTGATGACACATTAATCCTCAGTCAGACCAACTCATTCTTTCCTGCCTACTTGAGGGCACTGGGTCAGTACGGCGGTTCGATTGCGGCCCCGGAGCAGTTCATTGGGTTGGTGATGACATCCTTTGTACAGACCCTTGAGGTGTATGATCCTGCCAGCACGCTATATGAACGCTTTATGAAGCGCTTCTCGGCCAGCGTAGGGAAGCCAGAAGAAGAGTTGGCCTCCCTGTTTGATCGCTTCTACACCGAACGGTATCCTGACCTGTGTACAACTATCCGTCCACAGCCCCTCGCCGCCGATCTATTGCACTGGCTGTTTGAGCATGATTATCAGGTTGTGGTGGCAACTAACCCCGGACTGCCGTTCGTCGCTACGCGTCAGCGAATGCAATGGGGGCAGATTCCGCCTGAGGAATATCCTTTTGCCCTGATTACCACATTGGATACTATGCACTTTGGCAAGCCCTACCCCGAATATTACGAAGAGATTCTGCTCCGGATGGACGTTGAGGCAAACGAAGCAATTATGGTAGGGGATGATTGGGAGAACGACATGGTCGGGGCGGCGGCAGTTGGACTCCATACATTCTGGCTGACATCAAATTCGGCCACATTGCCCGATCCTTCTCTGCCTCTTGACGGGCATGGTAGTTTTGAGAAGTTTATCAGGCTCGCCCAGGGGGGCTGGCTTGACACACTGGATGGTAAGCCTGCGTTAGATCGGCAGAAGCTCATTCGGCGGCTTGCTGTCTTTCCGGCGGCAATTGACGACCTGTGCCGCCGGTACCCGCGTGCAATTCTCGAGTGTTGCCCCGGTGAACACGAGTGGTCAGTGCGCGACATCATCTGCCATCTCTGCGATCATGAGACCACAGAAGATCGGGTGCTTCTGAGGCGAATCATCGAAGAGGAAAATCCTTTCCTTTCGGCAAACTATGACCCTTGGTCTCATGCCCATCAATATTGCGCAATACCACTAGAGCAGGCACTCAGAGAGTTTGTCAGCCATCGTACTGAGACAGTCAAGTGGCTCAGGGAATTACCTGAGCAGGACTGGAAGCGCCCGGCCCGTTCTTCTATCTTTGGCCCCACTTGTTTCGAGGAGATGGTTCGCTTTGTGTCCGAGCATGATCGTACTCACCTGCGGCAGATGCGCCATGCCATCGCCTATGCGTTGGAGAGTTGCGACTCACAGGATATGGCCCTGTAATCAGGCAGGAGGTGAAGCGAGGGGCACCTTATCTTCTAGCGGCTTCAAAATCAGGACTGCCAGAATCAGTGCAGTAAGCAGTGCCAGCATGAAGGGGGTGCTCGATTGTAAGCGGGTTGTCCAGCCTGTGCCATTGAGTAAGAGCAGGGTGTGACTACGTAGCCAAGTGCCGATCTGCGGCCCTGTCGCACTGACCAGGGAAGCTGTTGCTCCTACCAGCCCTAGCACGCGTCCCCGAATAGCGGCGGGAGCACAGACACTCAGCCAAGCTGAGTAGCCAACTATGCCGATTTGTACGGCTACCCAGCTTAGTCCGAAAAGGACATAACCAGCCCAGTTGGTCCATCCCAGTCCGCCCCACAAGACCAGCAATCCGGCGTGCGCGATCAATGCTATGGCGCCAACCTGCCGCCCGCCAAAGCGATCCGACAGACCGCCGCCAAGCAAAGCGGCTATCACAGCGCCGACCCCTCCTATAGCAAAAAGGACATTGATTGCCTGCTCATCCAACCCAAGACTGTCTGCGGCATGAAGCGCCATAAATGGGCCGTCTCGCGTTAGGCTGAGCAGTAATAGGAATAAGCTGTTGATCACGATGAGCCGTTGGATTGAGCGTTTCCCTAAGAGGGAGGTTGTGTTCGTCGGAATAGGGGCGGAGAGGCTGGTGGCGAACTGCCCTTCCCGCAGGAAGAGCAGGCGGGCTGATCCGGAGATCAAAGCACCAATGGTGTTCAGACCGATCAGGCCGCTGACAGCCAGCACAGGCAGAAGCACAGCCCCTACAGCAGGGCCGGCCATCTGAGCTAGAGCCAGAATCATATAGAATAGGCCAAATACACGACCCCTTTCTTCATCGGTTGCGCTCTCTGCAAGTAGAGCCTGAAAGCCCGGCTGTTGTATACTAGAAACAACTGCTACCCACCAAGTCATGACGGCCAGCCAAGTCCAGTGCTCTGCCAGTGCTCCAACGAACAAGGCAGGCACCAAGAGCAGGCTTGGAATGGCGATTGCATAACGGCGTCCCCAGCGGTCGCTGATATATCCTCCGAAGAGCTGAAGAGGCCCCAACAGCAATACAACAGTGAAGACTGTGCCAACCTGTGTTTCAGTTGCTCCTAAGCGGCGCAGGTAGAGCGGTAGAAGGCGGTACCAGAGGAATCGTGTTCCCACCATCAACAGGGTGGTACTTAACAGGACGAACATGTTCCGCCGTGCGGCTTGCCGTCCTCTCTTGTCTAATGGCCGCTCAGTGTCCACAGGATGATCTCCGGTTGGCAAAATAGCCTTGCGCGTGGAGCACTGGCTCCTTCTAGGCCAATGCCCCGGCTGACATAGAGAGTCATGCCATTGACGGTGAAACGTCCCATTTCATACCGCTTCCCCAGCTTGGAGCTGGTGATCAATGCCCCATAGAAGGGAAGCCGCCATTGCCCGCCGTGAGTGTGCCCGCATACATACAGATTGATGCCTGCTTGGCTGGCCTGTGGCGCAATATCCGGCGAATGGAACAATAACAGCTTGAATCGATCAGAGGGTACTTGCACTGCTAGATGGCGCATCCGTTGGGCATCATCTTCAATGTTGTGGGCGCAGGTCACACCAATGATCGCTAACTTTTGCCCCCTGATCTCTACTTCGGCGATCTCGTCACGCAACCAGCGTACCGCTGTTCCTCTCACAAATTCCGCTACCATCTCCTGCGACTCAACCAGCGGACTGCCTGACACGGCGAAGACCCCGCCGGGCGCCTGCCACTGCCCAATCACTGCTCTAACGTCCGCATAGGCACTCGGATTGTCACGATAGGACAGATTGATGAAATCACCGCTAAATACAATGAGATCGGGTACAAGCTGTTCGATCAGGCGCTGAAGGCGTTCTTCGCGGATGGTCGGCTGTTCAACGTGCAGGTCGGTTAGATGAAGAATGCGCACGGGGGGCAGATGGGGATCAAGCAAGGGAGTTCGCAACGTCTCATACGTGACGCTCAAATGAAAAGGCTCGTACCACAACCCATAGGTGCTTATGGCCAGCACAGCGAATTGCAGGCCGATGACTGCCCACAACGCCCCGGTAGTCCAGCTCCCAAGCCACCCGACAAGGATAGTAAGGGCAGTTCGGACGACCGCGAGGCTCAGGAGAGGAGGCATGACGGGGCCGAATGAGCGTTTTAGTTTGGGCAACATGAGCAATGAAAGCCAATCAAGGGCGTTCATCCCTAAGAGGAAGCTTGTTACAATGAGGTTCTTATGCCATAGGAACCCGGCTCCCAAGGCAGGAATAGCCAATATGATGAGCGCCAGCCACCAAGGCAGGCGCTCCAATACCAGAGGGGCGGTCAGTGCGCGATGCAACAGACTGGACTCGGTGTGATCACTGCGACTCAGAGCCAATGCCCTCCTTCCGGGGGTAAATATTGATGATCTACAGAGTCTCTAGTTTGGCTATGGGCAGAACGAAGGAGACAATAGTTCCCTTGCCCTCCTCACTTTGAATGTCAATGGCGATCTTGTGGGCGTCAAATATCATCTTGACTAATGCCAGCCCGATCCCCATCCCACTGTGCCGACGGGTTGTGCTATTGTCGCCCGTTTGAAGCGGGTCAAAGAGGTGGGGTCTGAGGTTGCTAGGGATGCCGATCCCTCGATCCTCTACGGTGACCTTGACACCTTCTTGAACAGAACCAGCTCTGATGGTGACAGGGCGTCCTTCCCCGAACTTCACGCTGTTGTGAATAATATGAGCTAGTGCGCGTGACATTGGCATAGGGCTGACCATCACTGGCGGCAGTCCTTTGGTCACGTCAAGTTGGATCTCATCAGCCTGACGACGCCTCAGAGTGCGTACTTGCTGAATTGCACCTGCAATAAGGTCGCTCACGGAGGTGGGGGTCAATCTCAGGTCGGTTGGGTCGCTGAATACGGCTACATCTGTAATACGATATTCAAGCAGATTGAACGTTTCCTCTAAAGTCTGGAGCAGTTCGGCTTTCCTTTCGGGGGCGATGCCTTCTTCTAACACAAGGCTGAGAGCGGCTTTAGCTTGATATAGGGGAGTGCGTAACTCGTGGGATATGATCGCCAGTGCGTTGCCCTTGACCTGACTAAGTTGTTGGAGTTGTTCGTAAGCGGCGCGGAGTTCCCTAGTACGCTCTGCGACCCGCCTTTCCAGCTCGCGGCGGTTGGTCTCGACTTCGTCATGAAGTTGTTTGGTACGTAGCAAAGACCTGACGCGGACGGTCAACTCAAGCGGATCAATGGGCTTGCTGAGGAAATCATCTGCCCCTGCTCTCAGACCATCAAGCCGCCGGGCACGCGCAGACAGGCCTGTGACCAATATCACTGGGACAAAACGGGTTTCAGGTGCGCCCTTAATCTGGCGGCATACTTCTATCCCGTCAAGGCCCGGCAATATGACATCCAGAACAATGATGTCTGGTTGCTCGCGCTTCACTATTTCTAGGGCCGTCTGACCGTCAGAGGCGGAGAAAATGTGGTAGCCGTCCCGCCCTAAGATAGCAGAGAAGACCTCCACGATACGGCTGTCATCATCTACTACTAATACCTTGCTCGTCTGAAGTGGATTGGCAGTTAATGGGTACTCAGATGAGTCCATTACACCTCTTCTCTCCCTTCTGTCTATTATCAGTCTACCACGATGATTCCTTTCTGACTAACCAATTAACACTTGGTCTGGGATAGGGACAGCCTCACCTGGCAAAATTGTTGCCGCCTCAAGAGCAGTAAGTCCTTTCAGCCCCTGTTTGTGCCTCTCCTTATCTCGGCAGTTCAGCCCATTTAAGGGTAAAATCAAGGCGGGTTGAGGGGTTAGAGGCATGTCAAAGACTGCATGGCCAGATAGTGGCCAGATTCTCTCAAGACATCGTTTCACTAGGCCGGGCATTCGTCTGTGGTTGCCTCTCATGATGACCTGCCTGTTGGTGGCATGTGCATGGTTAACCGCCCCGAAGATCAAGTTTATTGAGTGGTTGCTGATCTTGTTTTTGGTGTATCTAGTTATCAGTGTGCTAGTCCCCATTTGTGAGATCACGGTTGTCGAAGATGGGCTGATCATTGACCGGCTGATATTGCCGGAGCGTTTCATACCTTGGAGTGCCATTGATCGGGTCAAGGTTTTTACCAGTAAGGATGGTCAGGAAGGCGCACAACTCGAGATTGCCAGCATAGGGATACATGAGGGGCTTTCTTTGCTCAATCGGTTGCCGGGCCTGCTGTACGGCCAGGGCTTACGGCAGACGGTTGTGATCACGCCGGACGCTCTGGAGGATTATGATGTACTGATCGAGGCCTTAGCTCAACACTGCACTGTCATCCAGTTAGGGCCAGACCGATAGCGGCTACTCTATAGAAGAAGCTTATGTTACAATACGACCTCAGACAGCGTTTGTTCTGGGTAGTCTTTCTTTAAGGAGTTATTGGGTGCTTATCGCTAGGGTACTACGCCCGCTTCCAGCGATTGGTGCTGTTATTATCTTGGCTAGCTGTGTGCTGAACTGGGTGGTAGTGACAACCCCCGGCGGCTTGAGTACAGGCACAGCCCCCCCTCTGTCTGTCCCCATTCTAGGGGTGGCATTGCTGATATTGTCCTTTTTTCCGGTTGTGGGGCGTTGGCGGGGAGTGTTATCAGGGGTGCTGTTGGTTGCCTCCATGGCGGCAGTCCTGATTACACTGTGGGCACTGGCTCAGACCATCTTTCAGGCCACCCAATTACCCATGACGCGTCTGGGAGCCGGCCCTCTGGTGGCCCTGATTGGGGCTGTGGTGTTTATTGTAGGGGCAGTTATCAAGACGCAAGGGGTGCCGGGGGAGGAAGAGCAAGTTCCTCGCTACAAGGTGATCGGGTTGGAGGATGACTCCGACGTGACCGCCACTGACAGTGCGGTAGACAAGACTCACAGGCTGGGATGACCTCTCGCATAACCATCCCCTAGAAAGGCTCTTCCATGCGCGACATCCTCGTCGCGGTGGACCTTGAGACAACGGGGCTTGACCCCACTTATGACCGGATCATCGAAATAGGAGCAGTGAGATTCCAAGAGGGTAAAGTTCTGGATGAGTGGCGGACCTTCGTCAATCCCGGCTTCCCTATTCCGCCTGCTGTCACTCAATTGACTGGAATCCGCGATCAAGACGTAGAACGTGCCCCGCAATTGGCAGTTGTACTGCCGCCGCTTCGTCGTTTCGTGGGCAGTGCCGCTTTGATAGGGCACAATGTCAGTTTTGATCTGGGCTTCTTGAAAGCGGCGGGCCTGCACCTTGATAATGCCGTCATTGATACCTATGCGCTGGCCTCAGTGTTGTTACCTGATGTGCCCCGTTACAACCTGAGTGCACTGGCCGCTTTTCTGGGGGTCCAATCCAATGGGGCGCATCGGGCGCTTAATGATGCCCATGTAACTTGTGCAGTTTACTGGGAGCTGTGGAAGCGAGCATTTGCCCTGCCGCTTGATCTGCTGGCTGAGATTGTGCGGGCCGGTGAGCAGATGCCTTGGGACGGGAAGGTGTTCTTCAAGGCGGCTCTGCAAGAACGTTCACGAGAGGTGTTTGCAACACCCCAGATTGAGACGTCAGGCGAATCGAGAGAGGCCAATACCTTAGACAATCTCTCGCAAGAGCCAGATAGCTCCCTGCAAGCATACCAGCCAACACTTCGCCGTTTGGATGTAGAGGCTCTCGCGGCCCTGATTGAGCCGGGTGGCCCGGTTGAAGCGGCTTTCCTTGGTTATGAGTATCGCCCTCAACAGGTCGCTATGTTGAAGGCCGTAGGCCATGCCTTCAACGAGGGCCAACATCTGCTGATTGAGGCCCCGACTGGAGTAGGCAAGTCTATGGCCTACTTGATCCCTGCTGTTGCTTTTGCGGTGCAGAATAATGAACGGGTCGTGATCAGCACGAACACAATTAACTTGCAGGAACAGCTTGTCACCAAGGATGTTCCTCTCCTTCAGTCTGTGCTGGGGGTCCCATTTCGGGCGGCGGTGCTTAAGGGGCGGGGTAACTATCTTTGCCCGCGTCGTCTGGCCGCCCTGCGCCGGCGTGGGCCCACTTCGCCTGAAGAGATGCTTATGCTTGCCAAGTTATTAGTCTGGCGGAGCAAGGATCGAAGCGGCGAACGCAGTCGTCTGTCACTGCGGGGTCCGATCGAGTCCAGCATTTGGCAAGGCTTGAGCGCTGAGGATGAGGGTTGCACAATAGAACGTTGTGCTCAACAACAAGGTGAAATATGCCCGTTTTACCGGGCACGGCTGGCGGCAGAGAATGCCCATCTGGTGATCGTCAATCATGCCTTGCTCCTGTCAGATGTGGTGACCGAGGGACATGTCCTGCCTGAGTATCGTCGCTTGATTATAGACGAGGCTCATCACCTAGAGGATGCTGTTACAAACAGCCTGAGCTTCCGCACCGATCCTGAGACTCTTAAGCGGGAGATTGCAGAGCTGGGTACGCTCAAGACCGGCTTACTGGGGGAGGTCCTCAAGCAATGCCAGGGGGCGATCCCTCAGGGGTATTTCAACTCTCTGGCTGATTATGTGAGTATTGTTGTCAGAGCGACTACTGATATGCAGCAACATATCGAGTGGCTCTTCGAGACTTTGCGGGGTTTTCTTGAGAGGCATGTCCGTCTTCCGCGCAATGAATATGCCCAGCAGGCCCGTATCGTGGATGCACTTCGTCGTCAGCCTGGATGGGCCGAAGTTGAACGGTGCTGGGACAACCTGAGTCATTTTACCTCTGCTATTGCAGATGCGATGGTGGAACTTGCCCGCGGGCTGGCCGAGCTGGGGGAGTATGAGATCGAGCAGTATGGGGATTTATTGGCTGGGGTAGGGGCGGCCGCGAATCATCTAAGCCAGTTGCATAAGCGGTTGCATGAGATCGTGGAGAAACCTGACCCCAACATGATCTACTGGGCTGAGTTCCAGCCTGATGGGCAACGTATCTCGTTGCATGCCGCTCCTCTAGACGTAGGGCCGTTGGTACAGAAGCATCTCTGGCTGACCAAGGAAACAGTTGTGATGACCAGTGCGACCTTGCGGACGGACGGGTCTTTCGAATATATCCGCGAGCGGCTCGATGCAGATCATGCTGAAGAATTGGCAGTCGATTCACCTTTTGATTACGAATCATCTACTCTTCTCTACCTTGTGAACGACATTCCTGAGCCTTCAGATCAAGGTGCCTACCAGCGGGCTGTAGAGCGGGGTTTGTTATCGCTGTGCCGGGCAACGCAGGGCCGGACTATGGTCTTGTTTACCAGTTATGCCCAGTTGCGCGAGACCGCGAAGGCTATCAGCGAAGCATTAGCCCGTGACGGAATTATGGTCTACGACCAAAATGAGGGGGCCAGCCGCGCCCAACTGCTGGATGGATTTATCCAGACAGAGAAGGCGGTGCTGATGGGAACACGCTCCTTCTGGGAAGGGATAGATGTGCCTGGCCCAGACCTGAGCGTACTGGTGATCGTGCGACTACCTTTTGCAGTGCCCAGTGATCCGCTGTTTGCGGCTCGGAGTGAGCTGTTTGACAACGCTTTTGCGCAATATGCATTACCAGAGACGATCTTGCGCTTCCGGCAGGGATTTGGCCGGTTGATTCGCCGCAAAGATGACCGAGGGGTGGTGGCAGTTTTTGACCGACGGATTGTGAGCAAAGCGTATGGCCGGCAGTTCTTGAACTCGCTTCCGGCGTGTACTGTTCGGCAGGGCCGGCTGGCTGATCTTCCACAGGCCGCGCTGGACTGGCTGGGGTGGTCGTGAACAGCTTGCGCGATCTGTTGACTCAGGTAGAATTGCTATTGGGGTAGGGTTATTACCCTGCTTGGGCCATGGGGGTAGGAATGTGATGTCTGACCAATCAGTGGATAACCGCCGTAAGGTGGTCTATGTAGAAGACGAGCCTACCATGATCGAGTTGGTAGAGCTGATCTTGAAGGGGCGTGGTTATCAAGTCATCGGAGCGAAAGGAGGGCAGGAGGGGCTTGAGCTGATCCCTCAGGTCAAACCTGATCTAGTCCTGCTCGACCTGATGATGCCTGATATGAATGGCTGGGATGTATACCAGAAGATGAAGGCTGATGAGTACATGAAAACCATCCCCGTCATCATTGTGACAGCCAAAGCGCAGACCATTGACAAGATGCTGGGTCTGCATATAGCCAAAGTACAGGACTACATCACAAAGCCCTTTAGCCCTTCCGAGCTGATTGAGAGTGTCAATAGGGTGCTGAGCCGTCAGGCGGATCAAGCTGGTGAGGAAGCTCAAAACTAGGCGGCTAATGCCTTTTGTTGTTGCATTGTAACCAAGTTGTACGGGGGGCAAGACCAATGCCCCTCGATTTGTTTGTTGGTTGTGGAGTCTCTGCTTGGTAAGTCCTTGTAGTGCGTTGGCGTGAACGATACACTGATAGCATACTGAGAGAGTAAAACATGCCTAGAGAGGGACGTCTGATTCATGCGGCGAGTGGAACTATCCTGCTAAGCCGGGTGCGTTGGTGCGACTCGTTTGGCTGTAAGTTGAGAGGGTTGATGTTCCGAAGCAGGCTTGAGCCGGGAGAAGGCCTTCTGATGGTTGAGCGTGTGGCCAGCCGTTCGGGCACTGCCATTCACATGTTATTCATGGCTTTCCCTATTGCTGTCGTGTGGATGGATGAGGCATTTCGGGTGGTGGATAAGACCCTCGCCAGACCGTGGCGGTTGGCCTATTTGCCTGCTCAAGCGGCCTGTTACACCTTGGAGGCCGAGCCGGGTTTATTGGAGCGTGTTCACATAGGCGACAGGCTGATGTTTGAGGCGCTAGATGGGTAAGAGGCTTCTTTTCGGCAGACTACCTCTCTTGCTGGTAGGGGTGGTGGCATTGTGTCTGATGGGACAGCCGGCTTTTGCTCAGGAGGGCGGAATTGAGGCGCCTCCTCAGCCAGTCACAATTCATGTCGTTCAGGCCGGTGAAACGCTCTCGTCTATTGCGTTGCTGTATGGTACTTCTGTGGAGGCGTTGCGAGAGGCAAACAACTTAGGCGATCTGGAGGATATAGAGGTCGGCCAGCGGCTGTTGATCTTTAGAGGGGGATTTGCTTCAGCATTGAGGGAAGGACGCTCTGTTACGATTGGGTTGGGAGACACATTGGACGCACTAGCAGTCCGTTATGGGGTTTCACGTGAGCAGTTGGCCCTTATGAACAGAGTGGTCAACCCGGACAGCTTGTATGCCGGGCAGACCCTTCTTATTCCCGAATCTACAAGACTGCCTGCGGCGTGTACGGGTAGTGTCATCCGGCTGAGTGAAGGCGACTCGTTGTTGCGGTTGGCACTGCGAACAAACAGCAATGTTGTCGCATTGAGGTTGTGCAACAAAGTAAGCATGATTGTAGCAGGGACGGTGTTGCTCGTTCCTGATGAGAGTACTTCTCAACCCTCTCTGTTTGCCCCGTGGGAGCGCATTATATTGCATCCCCTGCCGCTTGAACAAGGGCACAGCGGCGGGTTACAGGTCTCTACCAGCGAGGCCGGCACCCTACAGGCAATCTTTCTGGGCAAAGAGCTGAACGTTGTCTCAACAGATGGTGTGCTTCATCAGGCAGTGCTTGGTATTGACCGGTGGACTGCGCCGGGGCTTTATCCCTTGAGCCTGATCTTTCGAGATGGGGCTGGGAGGACATGGACGTACACCAGACTGGTTTCGGTGGCAGGGGGTAGTTATCCCTCTCAGAGAGAGGTTATCCGCCTCTCTGCTGAAGATATGGCATTGCTAAGCGATCCGCTGGCTATTCAGCAGGAATCACTCTACATTCAACAGAGTATGACCGGCTTTACACCAGAACGCCACTGGGATGGGGTGTTTTTGCTCCCAACGGCAGGTGTGCTGACCTCCGGCTTTGGGACGGTCCGTGACTATAATGTAGCAGGGTTTGGCAATTTCCATACGGGCGCTGATCTGGCGGCCCGTGTAGGCACATTTATCTATGCACCGGCTGATGGAGTGGTAGTAGATACCGGTCTGCTGGATGTGCGGGGTTATGTTACGATCATTGACCATGGATGGGGGGTTTACACTGGCTACTGGCATCAAGCCAGCATCCTTGTTAATCCGGGTGATGTTGTGACAGCCGGCCAACAGATAGGAACGGTTGGCAACACAGGCTTATCTACAGCCTCTCACCTGCACTGGGAGATGTGGGTGGCAGGGGTTCAGGTTGACCCGCTCCAGTGGGTACGAGAGGCTTTTCCATAATGATTGCGGGCGAAGTTATCAATCGGGTATAATCACGCGCGCAAACTCAATATTTTAACGATAATTCCTACTTGCGAGATCATCATGGTAAATCAGTTTAGGGAGGCTGTTCAGGTGTCCCAGCTACGAAGGACCCAGACTGAGGAATACTGGGGGGCTGACTTTCAGATTGAGCAAGCTGACATTGATCACCTGTACAGCATCTTGTTCGAGCGCGAGACCCCTCTCTCAGATGACGAGATGGCGCTGGCTCTTGTGCGCTATCGCGTTCAGCGTGAAGAGGAAGAACTGGCTCGGAGGGCAGGGGCGGGCAATGTCTATCAACCGCGGAAGCACTATGAGGTGGGTGAAGAAATAACCTTCCCGGCTCTGGGGCATGTTAGCGGCAAGGTTGTGGGTGTACGCCCAGGCAACAATCCAGACTATGGTCATTTCAATGTTGTACAGGTAGAGTTCGAGGGAGACAAGACACTGGAGTTTGCCAGCGACCTTGCCGTAGAGCACAAGTTGAATATAGATGAGACTCCGCAGGAAACGGACGATCAATCACTGCTTACGCCAGAGGAAATCTTCATCGAATACGGCGGGAATGTAGCAGACGTTCTGCGCAAGCGGCTGGCAGAGCATGACGATTTGGTGCGGCTGGCGGGGAAGTGGTTCCCTCGTTCCTTGCTGGTGGAAGTGAATATTGGCCATCTTCATCTGGCGGAGGCCGTGCTGGATGTAAACGGCGGCGGCCCCATGACTGCCTCTGAAATTCTTGAGCAAATCGGTATGCTGGATAATGTGAGTGAACGGTTGGCTGAGTTCTCGCTTAATTACAGCCTCCAGCAGGATGAGCGATTTGATGAGGTAGGGCCGGCAGGGCAGGTTCTCTGGTATTTGACACGCATGGAACCGCCAGAGGTGCAACAGACGCCCCCCCGACTGGTGTATACGCCAGTGCTTTATGATCCCAGTGTGCTGACCTCCGACTTACGTGAGTTGGAAGTGGAGATTGGCGATGAGCTTTCCGAAATAGTCCCCCAGCGGTCTCCCCGTCCTCAGTCGGTGACGGTCACATTAACGTATGCCCATCATTGTACTGGTACATTGCCTCTTTCTGTCCAATTGCGCCGGATGTTTCCGACTGCTTACGAGTCCGAGCGTATTCGTTTCACCCTAGTAGATGCTCTGGATGGGGAAGAAATACCGGCATGGGTGGTTCGGCCCGGTGGTTATGTGTATGGCCTGAAGGAATGGTTCAAGAAGCACGATATTCCGGTTGGGGGATACTTGACTATCCACCGTACTGATGAGCCAGGCCGTGTCCAGATCAGTTATGCACGTCGCAATCCCCGCATTGAGTGGGTGCGCACCGCTCTGGTTCAGAATAACCAGTTGTCCTTTGAGAACAGAAAACGTGCCATCGGGTGCGAGTACGACGATCTGATGATTATTGATGTGGCGGACCCGCAAGCCATAGAAGCGCTCTGGCAACGGCATACGACGCGGGCTACACCGCTGGAGCGGCTCATGCAGGAGTGTTGCCGGGAGCTTGCACCGCTTAACCCGCAGGGTACGGTTCATGCCAAGACATTGTATAGTGCCATCAATCTTGTCCGGCGCTGTCCGCCGGGGCCGATCTTTGCCCGGTTGGTGACTTTGCCTCAATTTGAACATGTGGGCGGCCCCTACTGGCGCCTGAGAGAGAGTTCATCCTGATTACCCTAGACAGGACTACCGCCCTGCTTAGGCCCCCGCGAGAGGAGGAGCACTGTGTCCAGGCCGACAATCCCGTCAACCAGCCTGGTCAAACCGACACTTGATACCCGGTTTCACATTGACTATGAATGGTGGGAGCGTTCAGGCGAGGACCTGAGGCTCTATATGCTTCAACATTTGTGCGAAGCCCATCGCCAAGAGCTGACTGATCATGAGCCGCAAGTGGAATTAGACTGGGTTGATCCTGAAACCGGCGAGGTGAAGCGGGTCAATTATCTGAACTATACTCTACTCAAGCATTGTAGCCAACAACCTGACTATATCACTGAGCGTACCTCGCTGGTGGATGCCGTCTTCCGGGCGTTGTTGGCTGTGGGTAACCGCCCTTTGACACCGGTTGAATTAGCGGTATATACCCGCCGCCCCGCTGAGATGATCCTTCGAACCTTGTCTGGCCGGACAGTTTATAAGGGGTTGCGTCCGGTGGTCGAGTAGAAGGGAGCGGAAGGCAACTCTTTTTGCCCTGACAAGGGTGGCCGGTTAGAATGTTTTGCAGGACGCCCCTGTAGCTCAGAGGATAGAGCAGGTGCCTTCTAAGCACAAGGCCGCAGGTTCGAATCCTGCCAGGGGCATCGAGTGGCTGTAAAAGGCACGGTGTGGGCCGTGCCTCTGTTTTTATGTGGAGAGATGACATGCGCATTCTGGCAGTGGACATTGGCACTGGAACGCAAGATATCCTGCTGTTTGATACCGACTCTCAGCCGGAGAATTGCTTTAAACTGGTTGTGCCTTCTCCTACCATGCGGGTAGCAAGCGAGGTAAAAGCCGCTACCCGCCGGCGGATACCCCTTCTGTTGACCGGTTGGACGATGGGGGGCGGGCCATGCCACTGGGCAGTTCGCGATCATGCGGCGGCAGGTTATAGAGTGTTTGCCACGCCAGATGCGGCGCGCACCTTTGATGATCATCTTGAGCGTGTGCAGGAGATGGGTGTACAGATTGTCAGTGAAGATGAGGCTGGGCGGCTTGCCGGTACCTACCCGGACATATACCAGATACAGCTACACGACTTCAGTTATGAGATGATCGCGCGGGCCTTCAGTCAATTTGGTCTGGAGCTTCGGGTAGATGGTGTGGCAGTCGCTGTGTTTGATCATGGTGCGGCGCCTGCTGATGTTTCTGACCGTCAATTTCGGTTTGATTATCTGGATGAGCGCATCCATGCAGAGAACCGGCTGTCTGCCTTTGCCTTTCAAGCTGACAGAGTACCTGCCGTCATGACACGTTTGCGGGCAGTAGTGAGCAGTGCGGCGGCAACCGGCATGCCGGATGTTCCGCTGATGGTTATGGATACTGCTCCCGCCGCTGTGCTTGGGGCTTTACTTGATCCGTGTGTGGGCCAGCGCCAGCCGGTACTGGTTGCTAACGTGGGTAATTTTCACACGCTGGCATTCCGTCTGGGGGAGGGGGGTATCGAGGGCGTTTTCGAACATCACACCGGCCTGATAGATGTCCATAAGCTGGACAGGCTGTTGCGTGCGCTGGCTGATTCGACACTGCGGCATGAGGATGTTTTTGGGGATCATGGACATGGAGCGCTGGTATATAACCCTCACCCCATGCCTCTTGACTTTGTTGGCGTAACAGGTCCGCGTCGAGGGATGATGGCTGGATCGTCACTGCCGGTCTGCTTTGCTGTGCCGTATGGTGACATGATGATAGCAGGCTGTTTTGGTCTGGTGCGGGCATGGGCAGATGTGTACCCGCAAGACCGAGAAGCTATCCTTGTCAGCCTCAGCGACACGATACAGAGCGCACCATGGGAAAGGTTGTAGACCCTATCCCCGCTTTCTTATCCGCTCGCTCATCTCTCGTTCGATGCGGCGTTTTGTCTCCCGTTCGGCGATTGATTCGCGTTTGTCGTAAATCTTTTTCCCTTTGGCTAGAGCGATCTCTAGTTTGGCCCTTCCCCGACGCAAATAGAGTTGTAACGGGATCATGGTATATCCCCGCTGTTGGGAGCGGGCTACCCAACGGGCAATCTCTCGCCGGTGCAACAGCAATTTGCGTGGCCGGAGCGGGTCATGGTTCATTCGGTGAGCCGGATCGTAGGCCGAGATATGCATACCCAGTACCCACATTTCACCGTCACGGTATGTGATGTAAGCCTCCTGAATATTGGCACGCCCCGCCCGGATAGACTTGATTTCCGTTCCGAGCAGTACCAGCCCGGCCTCTAGTGTGTCCTCTATGATATATTCATGCCGAGCCTTGCGGTTAGTGGCAATGATTTTGATCTTTTCATCACTCATGCCTATTGCCCTGTCAGCAGGTACTGGATAGCCCGCTCAAGCTGAGGGTCTGTGGCGGTTGGCTCTGTGGGTGTCTCAACCACAATGTCCGGTGCGATGCCTTCGCCGCTGATTGAGAGATTGTCGGGGGTGTACCAGTTGGCATAGGTGATACGCAACTCTGAACCGTCGGACAACTCGTAGAGCAGTTGAACAGACCCTTTGCCGAAGGAGGTCTCGCCAATGAGAACACCCCGCTCCTGGTCTCTGATTGCACCAGCTACGATCTCTGAGGCACTGGCACTGTTACCATTGATCAACACAACTAAGGGGATGTCCTCAGCGAAGTCGCCATTATGGCTACGGTATTCGCGTACATTTCCATCTACATCACGCTGGATCAATACGACCCCCTCGTCGAGGAATAGATCGGCAACATCAACTGATTGTTCCAGATAACCGCCGGGGTTATCTCGGAGATCAAGGATGATGGACTGTGCTCCCTGATCGATCAACTCCTGCACGGCGTTTCTCAGCCGTGTGTTGGCTGTGGCATTGAACTCAAATAGGGCCACATAGCCAATGTTTCCTTCCAGCATCCGTGACTCGATAGTCGGCACATCCAGCCGTGCACGGGTGACGGTGATCTCTAGCGGCGCTGGTTCTCCTTCGCGCACGATGGTCAGTACGACAGGAGTCCCTGCGGGTCCCCGCACATGGAGGAGGGCCTCATTGAGAGTCATATCAGTCAGGTCTATCCCATCCGCCGCAATGATGATGTCGCCAGCGCGGACACCTGCCTCCTCAGCAGGGCCCTCCTCAAATACCCGTATGATGTAGACGCCGCCCTCTGGGGCCTGCTCGACGTAAGCGCCAATACCCTCGAAACTTCCGCTAAAATCTTCGCGCAGGATGCGGGCCGCTTCAGGTGTGATAAATGCCGTGTAGGGATCATTAAGCGTATCAAGCATCCCATTGATTGCGCCGTACATACGGGTCTGACTGTCCGGCAGATCGTAGTAGAACCGATCCTCAACGGTGTTCCATACTTCCCAGAAGACCTGAAAGTCTGCGTCATCAGGCCCGCTGTCTTCCGCTTCAAGGGCGGGAATAGTGGGCAGGATGGAGGTGTTATTGAGTAGCCCCGCTGTGCTCAGCCTGTGGCCAACCATGACTCCGCTCAGGAAAACGAGGCAAACAAGCATTAGTCCCAGCAGAGTCAAGGCAAGGTTTCGAAGTAAATGTCCTGTGTTCTGTTCTTTACTGGTCATGAGTCATTTTTCCTGTCTTTGGCAATACAACCTCTATCAATACTCGCCTTCTACAAGTGCTAGTCTCTCACTCAGGTACTCAAGGGCGGCTTCTAATTGCGCATCCCTCCCTTCGACCGGCTCAACCGTCCTATCAGGTGTTAGTCCCTGCCCTTCTAGACGGTGGTGATTGGGAGTATACCATTCTGCGGTAGTCACGTGGATTGATGAGCCGTCGCTGAGGGTCAGGATCACCTGTACGGAACCCTTTCCGAAGCTCTGTTGCCCGATCAGGATAGCCCGCCCACGATCTTGAAAAGCACCCGCTACGATCTCTGAGGCGCTAGCTGTTTGACCGTTGATCAGAACCGCCAACGGAGCATCCGAGGCATTGCCGCCCTGAGAGGCATTCAAGACGCGCTCACCAGTGCCGCGTCGTTGTTCATAGAGGACAACTCCCCCGCTTATGAACTCACTGACAACTGCTACCGCTGAGTCTACTAACCCGCCGCCATTGTCACGGAGGTCTAGAACGTAAGCCTGCGCTCCCTGCGTGCTCAGCTCAGAGAGGGCTTGCCTGAGCTCCTCCGGCGTGCGCTCTGTGAAGCTTGTGATCTTGATATAGCCTATCCGCGGGTCCGCTTCAACGAGATTCCAAAACACGGAAGGGATTAAAATCTCGGCCCTTACAACTGTGACCTCAAACACCTCGTCCCCGCGCTGAAGTCTCAGCGTGACGGGCGTACCGACTTCTCCACGAATAGCCGCGAGCAGTTGATTTGAGTCTGTCGCGCTGGTGTCAACGGGTACACCATCTACGGCAAGGATGATGTCTCCTTCTACGATGCCGGCGTTATAAGCCGGGTTATCGCGATAGACACGCTGGATCACAAAGCGCCCCTGTTCGTCCCGCCCAATCTCAGCCCCAATCCCGCCGAAACGACCGGCTAAGTTGGTTGTGTCTACTTCAGATGCTTGCGGCTCCTGAAAATAGGTGTAAGGGTTTCCTAGGCTGGCTACCAACCCGGCGGCGGCACCATGGATTCGGGTGGTCTCATCTGGCATCTCATACAGGTAGTGAGACGCCAGCAGTCCGTCAATTTCTCTGAGCAGGTCGAATGAGGTCTGGCTGGGGGTTGGCCGGTTGACCACATCCCGAAACAGGAAGCCTGCCGCAAATGCGGCTCCCAGCAAGAGTCCGGTGACCAGCCCCTGCAAGACGGCATGTAAGATATGCCGCTCAGAGTTTACCTCTTTTGATGCTTGATTCATGGTTTTGCAGTGTCTGTTTCCTCAACGTATCGGCGTGGTCTGCCGAGATTGTAGCACACGGATCAGCCCCTAGCTATAAGGCTTGAGACACTCTAGGAAGGGAGTGTGACAGGATGATGGAATGCCTTCTATCTGCTCTGGCTTTGTGATGTGGGGGCAGCCAATGTATAATCCCGTCATCGTTGATTTTTTGTCAGGGATACGAGTTCGATCCGGCAATCAGGAGGGCCGTGCCAATGGAGATCACCGCTACCGAAATGAACCGTGTGGTTCTAATTGCGCTGGCAGGGCGCATAGACAGTAGCAACGCTACCCAGTTAGGGGAGGCGTTCAATACTTGGTTCGGTAAAGGCAGGAATAACTTGGTTGTTGATCTGGAGAAGGTGGACTATATCAGTAGTGCCGGTTTGCGAGAACTGGTCTCTGCGCTGAAGCGGGCAAGGCAAGAGGGGGGAGACCTGCGTCTATGTGCCCCTCCGGCACGTGTGCGTGAAGTCCTTGAGCTGGCCGGTCTGACCTCAGTCTTTGCCATTTATGATACGCAAGTCCTCGCAGTAGGTAGCTTCTAGCCGGTTAATCAGGATTCAGTGATCTCAAAATGGGCGAAGTACGCCAACTTACCATGCGCGGGCGCTATGATAACATCCCTATCATCACTCAATTCGTAGGTGAGGCGGCTCAAGCCGCCCGCCTCGATGATGATGCGGTATTTCATTGTCAGATGGCGGTGGACGAGGCCTGCACAAATATTGTAGAGCATGCCTACAATGGCGAGGATAAAGGGGATATTGAGATAGCCTGCTTTGTCGAGCCGGGCAGTTGCGAAATCCAGATTGTGGACCATGGGCGTCCTTTTGACCCTGACAGCGTGCCTGCCCCTAAGATCGGCGTTGACCTCGACCAGGTACAGCCGGGTGGTATAGGACTGCACCTGATGCGTCAATTGATGGACGAAGTGCGTTTCGAGTTCAGCGCTCAGGGCAATAAGCTGATCATGGTTAAACGGTCTTTGAAAGCTCAGGCCAGCCCTGCTCCTACTCCTGTGCCTGTCCATGAGGCGGACAGCGGCATATGGGTTGTGAAGCCTAAGGGGCGCCTCGATTCATCAGCGGCGCCTCAACTGGAAGAAACATTGCGGGGGCTGTTGAAGCAGGGCAACCAATGGATCGTGGTTGATATGGGGCAGATCGCATATATCTCAAGCCGGGGTCTGAAGGTGCTGGTTTCGGCTTGGCGGCAAGCTCGTGATGCAGGGGGCAGTCTTGTTCTATATGGCCTGTCGGATCGCCTTCAGAGGGTTTTCGAGACAGTAGGTTTCACACAGATACTCCACCTCTTCGATACATATGAGGAGGCACTAGGTTTCATAGCCTCGCGGAAGCAGGATGCGCCAACTACAGGGGAGTAGGTTGGTCATGGCCGAGATTGCGGACAAAGCGACTGCTATTCCGCCCATTTTTGCGGGAATGCTGATCCTGTTGCTGGCCGGTACGGCCGTCTGGGGAAGAAGTCGAGCAGTTGTACTGCGTGTGCCGGCCCGGCTGGAAAGCATTCGTCCACTGCTGATGTTGGCTGGGCAATTTGCCCGTAAGGCCCGTCTGGATGACCAAGATGCCTTTTATTGCCAGCTTGCGCTGGATGAGGCTTGTGTCAATATCATTGAGCACGCTTATCCAGACAATATGTCGGGTGAGATTGAGGCAGAAATCAATGCGGGTGATGGTGTCTTCTCGATCTCACTGGTTGATTTTGGCCGTTCTTATGACCCCTCTCAAGTGCCGCCGCCGCCCTTGAAACTTAACCTCGACGAGATTGAGCCGGGCGGGCTTGGACTTCACCTAATACGTACTGTGATGGACGAGGTTCTCTACATTCCCGGCCCACGCTGCAATCGGTTGGTGATGATTAAGCGAGGCCATTCATACGGGATATAGAGGCCTTTCTCGGACAGCTCCGTGTCTATACCTTTGCACTTTTTCTTGAGATCAAGCCACAAGGAGTGCACTCCTTGTGGCTTGATCTCAAGAAAAAGTGCAAA
>DAOTYH010000095.1:0-11803 GCA_034435015.1 Anaerolineae bacterium
CCTGTACCGCTACTTGACTGGCCGCCAGTCTGCCGTCTGGCAACGCGTCAGGCGCCGCGAGGCCAAACAGCTCTGATGCCGGCTTAGGGGTGTTCCCAGCCGTAAATCAGCATAACAAGTCCTATTGCGATAAGAATGGTATAATTATGGCACTCGACATCTAAGGCCCAGGCCGCTTATGAGCCAACCTCTTCTTTCAACTGACGCACCGCGTGCCCTCATCCTTGATCTGGCTGTCCGTTTTGGCGGGGCCAGCACACGCGCGTTAGGCCTGCTGAGCAAACTGCCAGCCGGACAGGCCGCACTGGCGGCCCTTGATGGCAGTCCGGTTGCAAAACGAGCACACATGCTGGGGTTGGAAGTCTACACAGTAGGAAAGAGCAAGGCCGATCCGCGCATTGTAGGGCGGCTGGTCAGGCTGATCCGCACAGGCGGCTTCCAAGTGGTAGATACGCAGAATCCTCAGGCCAAGCTGTGGGGAAGTCTGGCGGCGGCACAGGCTAAAGTGGCGTTGGTCTCAACGCTGAATAGCTGGTACGAGTCTGAGCATGGCGGCAGTGTGAAGGGACGTCTCTATCAGCGGCTTGAGCGTGTCAGCCGCCGGGAAGCCGATATGTTCATTGCCGTCTCGCCAGACATTCAACGCCGACTGCTTGCCAGCGGTGTACCCGAAGGGGCAGTGGCGCTTATCCTCAACGCTGTAGATATAGACCCGGCTGTCATCCCGTCAGATAGAGAATGGCTGTGCCGCGAGTTTGGCCTGCCTGAAGGAGCATATGTCTGCTGTGCTGTGGGACGGCTGGTGGAAGCCAAAGGCTTCTCTTACCTGATCGCCAGCTTCAGCCGTCTGGCGGAGACCTGCCCCGATCTATACGGCCTGATCATCGGCGAAGGCCGCTTGAACAGGGAGCTAGAATCCCAGATCGAGCGGCTGGGATTACAAGATCGGGTGCGCCTGCTGGGTTTCCGTGAGCATGACCAGACATTGGCAATTATCAAGGCATGTGATCTATTTGTCATGCCCTCCCTGTCTGAGGGGACACCGGTCAGCCTGCTCGAAGCGGCCAGCATGGGACTGCCCATTGTGGCAACCCGCGTGGGGGGTATCCCCGATTTGCTTAATCATGAGCAAGAAGGACTTCTAGTCGAGCCAAGAAAAGAAGAGGCATTGGCAACCGCCATAGCCTATCTGCACGATCACCCGGATGTAGCTGTCCGTCTAGGTGCTCAGGCCCGGCAACGAGTCGTTCGAGATTTCAACTTAAGTAAGCAAGCAGAAGCAACACAGAACGTTTATCGGCTGGCTTGGGAACGTAGTCAGCAATACTATCAACGGAGGTGACAGTGCTACGAGCACTGCATTATCTTTTCGGCCCCATCCACGCTCTGTGGAGAAATCGCCTGACAGTCTTAGCCTATCACCGCATCACCGATCCCCATGCGCCGGGCTTTGATACCTTCAAACCCAATGTCAGCGCAACGCCGGCAGAGTTTGCCGCACAGATGGATTTCGTCCGCGAGCACTTCAACGTTGTGTCCAGTGATGACCTAATAGACTGGCTGGACGGGAAGCGCTCTTTGCCCCCTTACCCTGCACTGATCACCTTCGATGACGGCTACAGGGACAACTATGACCACGCATGGCCCATCCTGCGCAAAAGAGGCCTGCCTGCTACGCTCTTTCTGACAACCGGTTTTATCGGAACGGCAAAACCCTTCTACTGGGACCTGATCGCCTATTGCTTCTACCATACCCCCAAAACTGAGGCTGAGCTTCCCCCTGTGGGTCACCTCCAGTGGAACGATGAGGCGAGCCGCGATAGGGTGATGAAGCACTGGCTGGGCACTCTCAAGAGATTATCTGACGTAGAGAAACAGGCCATAGTCGAACAGCTCCCTCAGAGACTGGATGTGACAATAAAGGAAGACACCTTTGCCGGCCTGCTCTTGAGCTGGGATCAGGTACGTGAGATGGCGGCAGACGGCTTCACAATGGGGTCACACACAGAGAACCACCCCATCCTGACGCGCATTCCCCTAGAGCAGGCACGCGCTGAACTTGAGGTCTCCAAGGCCCGCATCGAGGCAGAGATAGGGCAGACGGTCCGAGCCTTTGCCTATACGAACGGCATGCGCTCGGATTTCAATGCCGCTCTACAAGCAATCCTGCCTCAGGTTGGCTACAGGGTGGCGTTCACTTTACTGCGGGGGCCGGCTACCTTCTCTGAAGTGCGGAATGAACCAATGGCTATCCGGCGTGTATCATCCTACATGTACAGCTTGGCACGCTTCAAGATCAACCTGACCGGCATTCCGCGATTGCTGGGGCCTATACGCGACACACTAGAGCTTGTCAAACAGCGTCCGTTGCCAGCCTGACGGGCAACAGACGCCGCCCGCGCAGGGCGCTTCGGAGTTTACGCCCCGCCGTGATCAACTTCCCTACCGGTGTGGAAGGTATCTTGGCGTACACATCGTGGCGGGCCAGCGTCGTCCATTTGGACTTATACGCCTCATCCCCGCGCAGAAAGTCGAATTCGCGTGCCCCTTCCTCGATTGAGCGTCGAACAGCATAGGCAATGATTTGCCGTCCCGGCCCATACGATCCCCAATCCAAGTCGTAACCGGTTTGGTAGAATGAGACTGTGTCCCTGTAACGATAGCAATAGAGGACGCTGATGTCTTGCCCGGCCACCGTCAGCACATACAAACGCAGCCAGCCCCTGCGGAAAAACCGGCTGGCTACATCCAGATGGAAGCGCTCCATCCGCGTGTCACTGAATGCGCCGGCGTTCCCGTTGGCCTGCTGGACGCGCTGATGCAGGCGAAACAGGCTGGTCATAGCCGGCTCGATTTCGTCCTCGCGCTGTACCTGCCTGTAGACGACCTGATCAGGGTACTCGCGTAGCAGACGCCGGTCACAGCGCTCGATGTTACGAGACAGGTTTTTGCCAATATATTGGTTACGGTAGACATCCCAGCTATCGGGCAGAGAGATGTAAGGGCAAGCTCCCGAGTCAAAGACATCAACACATTGCGGCGGAGCCTGATCAAGCAACAGGATGGCGGCCTGCGACTCGGATGATACCCCTGCCAAAGTGAAAACATCCCATTCACCTCGCCGGGCGTTCAGCTCGTTGACGAGTGCCGGGGCGGCCTCCTGCTCGTGTCCGGGACGGACAACAAAATCCAAGTGATCAGAGGCGGCACGCCCAGAGCCTATAAACGCCAGTTCGCGGTACGAGAGAGGCCCCAGCCTGCGCCGTCGTGCCACAAGCGGCGCCAAGCCGATCAATACGCCCCGCTCCCTTTCACGGGCGGCCATTACCCGCAGAGCATAATCTCTTCCAAAATGCTTCCACCAGCTTGACATCCATTCCCATGTCAAAAAGACATTACGGATCGCTCCGGCTTGCTCCAGCTCAAGCCATTCTGGCTCAAGGGCCTCAAACCCTGCCTCATCAGTGATCAATTCAACGAGAAGCTTATCTGTCAATGTGAGCGGGCCTCCCTGCTCATCAAGTCCCGATAAACTGACATCATTTTCTCAGCGATAGATTCCCATGAGTAGCGTGTTTCCGAAAGCCGACGTGCATAAGCGCCCATCTCGGCGGCCCGCTGAGGGTCTTCAATGACCTTCAGAATAGCTTGCGCCAATTTGTCTGGCTCGTGCGGCGGGACAAGATAACCGCTTTTGCCATCCTCTACTTCCTCCGGCAGGCCGCCCACCCGTGTAGCAACGACAGGGCGCTCGAATGCATAAGCAACCTGCAAAGAGGCGCTCTGTGTGCCGCTCAGGTAAGGATAAGCTACGACGGTCGCCAGCCTGAACAGCGGCCCAACCTCTTCTATAGGAATATAGCGTGCGTCGAACGTGACTGCATCCGAAATGCCCAATTCAGCAACCTGACGGAACAATTTATCCATGTCAATGTACTTGGTGGGATAACCAGCAATGACTAATCTAGCGCGGACCTGTTTGCGTACTTCTGCAAAGGCATCAATCAGGTCCGGGATACCTTTGCTGACTGTCAGGTTACCAAAGAAGAGCACCACCGGCTCATCAGCCGGCAGGGCATAGCGCGCACGCAGATCAGGGCCGCCCGCCGGGTCAGCGCTGTGGGCCAAGAACATGCTCTCATTGCCGAGGGGGATAACATGAGTCCGCTCCGGCGGGATGTCGAAGAGAGAGAGAAAACGCTGGCGGTTGTTCTCGCCATGAAGGAAAATAGCCTCAAAGTTCTGATACACACCTGCATAAAGCCGATTGGCCATCGCGACTAGAGGGCCATTCCCCCGTTCACGCAACTCAAACTCATGGCATATCTGACTGAGCGTCAAACCGCGCCGCCGTAACCGGGCCAGGAACCACGCCTCGAAGACGAACTGGATACTGCCAAACTGGACCAAATCCGGGCGCTGGCGGAGCAGATAACTACTCAGCGCCAGCCACTCACGGACAAACCGCACTGCCCGTCCTCCCCGCCGGACGGTACGACGGATTTTCCGCCAGATTTTTGACAGAGTCCCTCTAGGTAAGTCGCTGGCGCTGGGATCAACAGGCAACCACAGATTCAGCCGCTTCTCAACCTTGAAGTTATGAGGGAAGGAGTCCAGCTCATACTGGCGTGCCGTCACTAAGGTCACATCCGCCCCAGCTTCAGCAAGCGCGGTACACATCTGGTAGGCATAATGGGTCATTCCTCCAGCGCCGCGCGGCTCTACGACAAATAACCTCAAGCGTTTGTCCATTGTCATGACAACCTTTACGAAGCTGTTAAGAGCGAATCATACAAATTGCACAGTAACTGTACCTGACGCTCAATGTTGAAACGCTCCTCAACGATCTGCCGACCAGCACGTCCCAGCCGGCGAGATTGTTCCGGGTCCTGCAAAAGACGGATGCATGTCTCGGCTAATTTGTCTGTACTGGCCGGAGGAACTAAAAGGCCGTTCACGCTATCCTCTATCATCTCAGGCACTCCGCCGACTGCGCTGGCGATAATCGGTCTGCCGGCGGCCATTGCCTCGGCCAGCACAGTTGGGAGAGCCTCTCCCAGCGTAGGGAGCACAAATACATCGCTGAGCGCCAGCAGAAGCGGTATATCCCGTCTGACACCGGTAAAGATCACGCGGTCAGCCACCCCATGAGCATTCACCATCTCCTTCAGCACCGTTTCATGCTCCCCGCTACCCACAACCAGATAACGGGCCTCTGGCACTGCCTGCAGGATGGCGGGCATGGCCTCAATCATATACTGAATACCCTTCTGAGGACGCAGGACAGCCACCGTAATGAGAACCGGCGCATCCAACGGGATGTTCAGGGCCTGCCGCCCAGCCATCCGTGTCTCCTCGTCCAGAGGCACAAATCCAGACAGGTCTATCCCATTGTAGAGCGTGACCACCCGTTCCGGCGGAAGCCTGCCTACCTCGATGTGATGCTGACGTGTACCCTCTGATACAGCGATGATCCGGTCGCAGAAATGCCGCAATGCCCACCACATGGCCAGATGCCGCCGCCATGATTTTTTACCCCAGCTTGGATCATAAAATGTATGTAATGTGCAGACGGATGGTATCCTGATCAGGCGCGAGGCCATACTGCCCAGCACATTCGCAAACTCCAACTGTGTATGCACTAGGTCGGCCCGGCGCTGGCGCAGATACCGGACCACCCGAAACAGGTTACGCGGATCACGCAGTCGGCGCACAGGTAACAGGTCAACAGGTACGCCCAACCGCTCAATGTCATCCGCGATAGGATTACCGCTCCTGATCTGCAAGGCACACACATAAGGCTCAAACTGGGACATATCGAGGTGTTGCAGGTAGGAGATCATCAACCGCTCGGCGCCCCCCATGCCGAGCGAGTCAATGAGAAAGATAATACGTTTTCGACTTGTTTTGTCCATGAACCATCCGCTCGCTTCTTCCCTCTATTTTCCAACTACGACCCCATCAATACAATGTACCCTAGTCCTAACCGATCCGACAAAGGAGAGCTAAATTGAAACAAATCAATTCTACCTCAGTGGAAGCCTTGCCAAAAGCAGACCGCTGGATCGCGGGGGGCTTAGTAGCAGGGTTCTTGTTGCTCTACCTGCTCACACAGCTTCAGGTCCATTCCGAGCTAAGTGATGCAATGGCCTTTGCCTCTTATATCGAGCGGGGGCGGCTGTCCGAGTTGTTCCATGGCAGTCACCTGATCTATCTGTGGCTAATGAACCTGCTCCATCAGCTTGCTCTGCTTGTCGTGCCGGGGATTGAAAGCAACATCACGACCCAAGGGTTTGACAGCCTGATTGGCGCTCTGGGGGTTGGGACATTCTACCTGATCGGGCGCAGTTTCATGCGCAACCAGCGGCTGACGATCCTCCTGTCTGTAATCATGGGATGCTCATATCATTACTGGCTGTATGCCTCGGATGTTGAGACGTGGGGGCCGGCAATCTTATTTTCACTGCTCACCCTGCTGACCGTACTCCGACTCCCACCGAAGCCGTCTATCTGGCACTTTGTACTGCTGGCAATCCTGACTGCTCTCACTATTCTGTTTCACATCGTGGGAGGAATGGTTGGCCTCGTGGTCATTGCAATGCTCCTGTGGGACGATGTCCCCGAACGACTCTCGGTACGAATTGCCCCCCGTCGGTTGGGAGAACTGGCTCTCTACTTTGTGGTAACTGCCGGATTTGTCATTGTTCCCTACATCCTTGTGATCACTCAGGTACGCCACATGCGGACAGCCTCTGAGGCTTTCTATTTTGTTGCCCAGTTTGCAGAGTCAGGGGCTTTCGAGACCACGGGATCAAGAGGTGTGCTGACAGCCATTAAGCTAGCCCCTATCGGGATCGGATGTGCCTACATCGGCCAGTTAAGCTGGTTTGGAGTCCCTGGCCTAAACGGCATTCTCACAGAACTACTGGCTGGCAAGTGCCTATTCGAGGAGTTCTACGCGATCCGCACCCTAAGCCCGGCGCTGGCCACTGTGCTCACCGGAGCCGGCGTCATGGCCTCCGTGTTGCTGGGCATCTTAACGATCATCAGCATCCCCGGTCTCGTTAGGGCTGTCAGGGGCCTGCCGAGAGCCGCCAGAGGAATCCTGTTGTGGCTGATCCTCTACGGGCTGTTTATCCTCTGGTTTGAATCCAGCAACCCAGAACACTGGGCGGCATTCTGGCTACCTGTCTTCTACCTGGCTGTGGGGCTGGGGCTAGATCACATGGAATCCCGAAGCAGTCTGTCTGAGGTGCTGGCAGTTCTCATGACAGCCTGCTTGTTGGCAACCAACCTGGGGAACATCCTGATCCAGACCGACCCAGCCAACGATATTTTCCGCCAGCGGCTGAGCTGGTATCAAGAGAACACGACCTCGCAGGACCTGCTGATCGCCTCCGGCGGCTTCGGCTGGACAGACTATGTGAGATATTACCTCACCACACCTGCCCTCATGCTGGACACTGTATTTGCAGGCAGAGACTACCCGGCGGCCTGCCAAGTTATCCAGAACGCTATCGAGGCAACACGCGGGCAGGGCGGACGGGTGTTTGTGATGCAGGATGCCCTAGAACCGGAGCCATGCCGCGCTGAGCAGTTCGGCTGGGACTTAAGCCTGTTTGAGCGTTTCCGGCAGGACATCACCCCGCGGTTGGACTGCTCCGAACACGAAGGGATACTTATCTGCGAAGTAGTGCGTTGAGCCGGAAGACAAAGAGGCAATCCGCTAAGATTGCCTCTTTTATTGAACGGGGTAAGCCGCCCGCTCCTGCTAAACAGGAGGACGTAACCCATAAGTCTCCATAGACTACTCTAGTTAGTAGTCATCATCGTCTTCGTCTTCCTCGTCAATATCATCGTAGCCATCATCACCCTCGCTACCAATGCCATCACCTTCTTCCTCATTGGTGCTGGTAGAGGCAAAGAGGGTGGCCTGCAACCCTCTGACAAGCTGTTCCCGCTCAGCCTGAGTGAGATCAGCGGACGGGTGCATGAGAACGTAATTGGGGAGCGGCATCTCGCCCCCGTAAATGACCTCAGCTATCCTTTCGGGATCGTGCTCATCACCCTGCATACTACTCCATTCTGAGAAGTTCAGGGCGGCCCGGCCATCTTGAACATGGCGGCTGATCATCCATGAGACAGGAGCGACATATGAATACCACGGCCACACTGTCTCGTTGCTATGGCAGTCGAAGCATGCCCGCTGAGCCAACGCACGGGTCTCCGGCGAGTCCCAATTTGGCTCACTGACGACCGGCGGATTGTCCCTCTGGACAGGCACAAGCTGTATAGCGATGAACCCTATCACAAGAAGGGCAATGACAATCAGGACGATGCGGCTAACCACCTTTACTAGTGAATGGCTAGTACTAGCAATAGACATCTTTCCCCCTCACTTAGAAGCATAGGTATCACGTACACTGGGCGGCTTACACTGGGCGGCTAGTATACACTCACCCTAGAATCCTTCCAATTGCGACAGGTCTACAATACCCTCTGACAGGGCAGAGATATGCTGTAGCAGAGCAAGCCGGTTCTCCCGTATGGCTTTGTCCTCATGCATGACCAGCACCCCTCCCTCTGCGGCAGGAGCAAAGAAGGCGGCAATAGATGAGGTCATGCCTGCCAGTTCATCGAGCAGGGTATCCACATCTGCATTCTGAGCCAGTGCGCTGGCGGCCCGCTGATAGGCTTCATACAGCCGCCGCTCGACCGGCTCCTGCAACTTCTCCGGCCTGAGCGTGAGACGCTCAGCCGCACCGCGCGTAATACGGACACAACGGGCGTAAGCATCCAGGATGGACTGCCAGCCATCCTGAGCAACGCGGTGATTCAGCCGATCAGCATAGACTGCCGCCCGGTAAGGATCATGAGATTGAGCGCCCAGCACCGCCTCGACAATGTCATGGCGGTAAGTTTCACGCAGGACACCACGCAGACGCCCGGCGATGAATTCCAACACGCTGGACTTCGCCTCGTCCGTCACTTCAACCGCCTGACTCTGAGCGGCCCAGCTAATCACCTGACGCAGGTCTAAGCTGATCTGATGCCCCAGCAATATCTGCACGACACCCAGCGCCGCCCGCCGCAGTCCATAGGGGTCAGCCGACCCGGTCGGGGCCAGCCCAACAGCAAACAAGCCTACAAGGCTGTCAAGGCGGTCGGCAAGAGCAACAGCAATCCCTGCCGCAGAACGCGGCAATGCATCGCCTGCGCCGCGCGGCTGGTAATGTTCGGCGACGGCCTCGGCGACAGCGGGCGGCTCACCAGACAGCAGGGCATATTCGCGCCCCATGATCCCCTGAAGTGAGGTCATCTCGATCACCATCTTGGTGGCCAGATCGGCCTTGGCCAGCCGCGCCGCACGGATAGCGATGTCCAGCTCGTCGTCCTGCAACCCAAGCAGACCTCCCAGCCGTGCCGCCAACCCTTCCAGGCGGGCGGCCTTATCGTAATAGGAGCCAAGGCTTTCCTGAAAAGTGAGCATCTTCAGCTTGGGCAGGTAGCTGATCAACGGCTGACGGATGTCCTCGCTGTAGAAGAAGCGGGCATCAGAAAAACGCGCCCGGATGACGTGCTCATTGCCTTCGGTGACTACACCTAGATTCTTGGTGCCTCCGTTACGGACGGCAATGAAGACCGGCAACAAGTTGCCTTTTCTATCCAGCACAGCAAAGTAACGCTGATGCTTCTTCATCACAGTAGTCAGCACGGCAGAAGGCAAGTTGAGGAACTCTTCCTCAAAGTGACCCAGTAAAGCAGTTGGCTGTTCAACGAGATTAGTCACCTCGTCCAGCAGGTCGGGGTCATCTTTCAGAAGGCCGCCTGCCTTCACTGCCAGCTTCTCGATCTGGCGTTTGATCTCCGTGCGGCGGGCGGCCTGATCAACGATCACACCCTGCCTCTGCATCAGCTCAAAATAAGATGCCGCGTCGGGAAGCTCCAGTTCAGGTGAGCCAAGCGAGCGCGGCCCGCGCGTCGTTCGGCCCGCCTGCAGGCCGGCATAGGTGAACGGCACTACTCCGCTCCCATACAACGAGACAAACCAGCGCAGAGGCCGGGAGAAGGCTGTTCCCGACCAATTCCAACGCATTGACTTATCAAATCGAATGGCCCCTATGAGAGCAGGCAGTTGTTCAGCCAACACCTCAGCGGTCGGAAGCCCCTCCTTGCGGACTACCGCAACCACATACTCACCGCCCTCGATGTTCCGGCGTTCCAGAGACTCGACCGGCACACCCTGCCCGCGTGCAAAACTCTCAGCGGCCTTGGCAGGCCTGCCGTCCGCATCAAATGCCGCTTTGACCGGCGGGCCGCGCCGGATGATCTCCTGACCGTGCTGGGCAGGAGCCAGCCCTTCCACATACACAACCAGACGGCGCGGCGTTCCCGATATAGTAAGGGCAGTATAATCGAGACGCAGGTCAGCAAGCATAGCTGGAACAGCCTCGCTGAGCTGAGCCAGGGCCGCGTCGAGGTCGGCGGCTGGCAATTCCTCTGTGCCGATTTCTAACAGGAAGGGGGCAGGCTCAGAGGGGTAGGGGCCGCCCGGCAGGCCGCCCTCCGCCTTAGAAACCGCCATACTGACCATGCCAGTTTCTGCGTCTACAAACCATCCTTCGGGCAGGGTGGGATACCCTAGACGATGGCGCTGATCCACGTAGGCCTGTGCAACCCGTGCGGCAAGTGACTGCATCCGCTTGAAATAGTTAGCCCGCTCAACCACACCGACAGCCCCGCGCGTATCCAGCACGTTGAACAGATGAGAACACTTCAGTACGTAATCGTGGGCGGGCATTACCAGCGGGGGGTCCTGAGCAAGAGCGTTCAACGCCTCCCGCTCATAGGTGTTGAAGACATTGGTCAACGCTGGGACATCGGCTACTTCGAAATAATAACGGCAATGCTCAATCTCAGACTGAAGCAGTGCATCCCCGTAGCGATAGTTGTTTCCCCACTCAATCTCCCAGACCGATTTGACCCCCTGTAGCGCGATCAGGATGCGTTCCAGGCCGTAGGTAATCTCGACCGAGACAGGGTTAAGCACCTGACCGCCCGCTTGCTGGAAATAGGTAAACTGAGTGATCTCCTGCCCGTCCAGCCACACCTCCCAGCCCAGTCCCCATGCGCCAAGAGCGGGCGACTCCCAGTTATCTTCCACAAAACGGATGTCGTGCCTGCTTCGTTCAATACCAATGGCCTCTAGACTCTGGAGATAAAGTTCCTGCGGGTTGCCCGGATCAGGCTTCAGAATGACCTGAAACTGATAGTGAAGCTGCATACGGTTTGGGTTATCGCCGTAACGGCCGTCGTCTGGCCGAACAGACGGCTCGACGTAGGCAACGTTCCATGGCTCTGGGCCGAGCACCCGCAGAAAAGTAGCCGGATTCATCGTGCCGGCGCCCACTTGAACATAGTAGGGTTGCCAGATGAGACATCCGTGCGACGCCCAGAACTGTTGCAGGCGCATGATCACATCTTGGAAAGAGAGCGGCTGGCTCACAAGGAGATACCTCCCACTGCTTGAGAAGAGTGTCTTGGCAAAGCAATATCGCCAGCGGAATTGTAACACGCCGGCGATAGATTGCGAGAGAGACAGCCCCTCGGGAGTGCTCAAAAGGGTGGACATGGTGTTAACGGGTCAGGCGATTTTAGCCCTCCATATCCACCCTGTTAGCCACTCCTGAGTTCACCAATCAGTGGGACACCTACCAAGATCAGGTCAATTTGCAGTATTCGCTCTTCATCGTGCGCGGCGAGCTGACTGCCGACGGGTTGTTGCGGATCGCCATTCAGGACC
>DAOTYH010000096.1:0-39773 GCA_034435015.1 Anaerolineae bacterium
CAGACAGGCGACCATGTTGGGGTGAGAGAGACGGTCAGAGGGCCGCAGGCCAAGATAACCATGAGTGCGGTCAGCATCACAAGGGAGCGATTCGGACGTTTCAATGCGCTTCCTCCACAAGCAGTTGCTGAAGCAAGGCTTCCTCTTGTTCGGGAGTGGTTATGTCTCCGTCCAGCCGGGCGGCACGCAGGGTCGCAAGGATAGTACGGAAATGCGGCCCCGGTTTCAGGCCGCGCGTGATCAGCGCCTGACCGTCTGTAAGGGGGGTCACATGGCGCAGACGGCAGGCGTAGTCAACAATCTGATCGCGGGCAGTGGCCGTTGGGGCGGCGGCCCATGCAGTGACCAAGGCGCGGTCGTTGGTATAGGCGAGCAGTGCATCAATCTGGCTGGGACGCAAGGGTTGGCTCAGTTGATCCATGCGGGCACGCAACTCTTGCACGAGCGCTAGATCGTTCACAGTGCGCCGCTGTACCTTAATACGGCGGCAGAGGGCGTCCAGTGCCTCAGGGGACATGCGGTAGGTCAGCAAGGCGAAGTAGGGCAATTCTAGGTCGAAGTTTTGGCCCAGCTCAGGCCACAAGGGAACTGCTACAGCCTCCCGCAGAGCACGGAAGGCCGCCTGAACCCAGCCGTTGCAACGCAGATCAGGGTGGATGGCCTGTAACACGCCCAGCTCATCCAGCCGGAGGAATGCCTGTTCGGGAGCCGGCTCATCCAGAATCAGCTCGATCTCGTGGCGGATACGGTCGCCGCTGACACGATCAAGCAACGGCAAGGCATGGCCGATCAACTGCTCGGTGCGCGGTTCGATCTGGAAGCCCAATCGTTGTTCCAGCCGTACTGCCCGCAGGATGCGGGTTGGGTCATCTACAAAGCTCAGGCTGTGCAGAACGCGGATACGTCCGTCGCGCAGGTCAGCCTCGCCGCCGTAGAAGTCAATCAACTGGCCGAAAGCGGCGGGGTCAAGGCGAAGAGCCAGCGTGTTGATGGTGAAGTCCCGCCGGTGCAGATCAAGCTTGATGCTACTGCGCTCGACTTCCGGCAGGGCAGTGGGAGTGGCATAAAACTCAGTGCGGGCGCTGGCGAAGTCAATGTGATTGGGCAGGGCGGCGGGGTCGCTGACGGGGACGTTCAGCCGCTGTGCGATGGCTTCCCAGAGAGAAGGGGTGAACAGCCACTTTCCTGTGCCAAACCGCCTGTGTGAGCGGGTGTCCCCTCCGAACTGTTCGCACAGGGCATGAGTCAGGGCAATGGCATCTCCTTCAACGACAAAGTCTATATCTGTGCCGGCGTGACCCAGCAACAGGTCGCGCACGAAGCCACCCACCACATACAGGCTGAGGCCCATCTCTTCTGCCATGCGGCCTGCCTCCCGTGTCAGGGCCATCATGACCGGCGGAAGGGCGCGTTCAAGCAGACGGATGATCTCGGCCCGCCTTGAAGGGCGCGGGGCCGCATGGCCCATATGCTTGATCAGATCGGTGCGGGTGACCACCCCAATGATCCCGCCTGTGCTGTCCACAACCGGAATCTGACCCCAGCCGCTGGTCATCATGGTCTGTTGCAGGGTGGCAATTGAATCATCCACCCGGACGGTAATCTCTCCCGCCTCCATGAGCTGTTCGACGCGTACCCCTGTCAACCCGTGATCAAGGGCGCGATCCACAGCCCGGCGGGTCAGCAGGCCGATCACCCGCCCATCTTTGACAATTGGGAAGCCTTCATATCCGTAACGGCGCATTCGTTCCGCGGCTTCGCGGGCGCGTGTGTGCGGCGGCAGTGTTTTGACGCCGTGTGACATCAGGTCAGCTACTGTCAGGGCAGGACGGATCAGGCGCGGCAGGAGCGCCAGCAGGGCATCCTGTGCCTCGTGTAATTTCATACCGCGAATGATAGCCGCCGCCGCGCGTCCATGTCCTCCGCCGCCGAAATGCTCGGCTACTTCGCCGACATCAATAGCGTCATCGGTACTGCGGGCGACCAACTGGATGTGTTGCCCCAGATCAACCAGCAGGAACAATGCCGCCGGATCGAGTAAATCACGCAGTTTGTGGGCCAATGTGGCGACTTCTTCGACGACATCGTGTGCTGAAGCTGATGCAATCACGACCGGATAGCCCTCAATCGTATAAGATCGGGCATTCTCCAGCAGACGGTCGTACAGCCGCCGCTGATCCTCGGCCAGCGGGTAATGCAGGAAGTCGCTCACAATGTCAAGCAAAGCTCCGCTTTCCAGCAACCATGCGGCGGCATAGGCATCACGGGGGGTAGTGGCGTCATAGGTCAGGGCGCCAGTATCTTCGTAGATACCCAACAAGAGCAGGGTAGCCTCTATCGGCGTCAGCATGACAGCCTGCTCGCGCAGTTGTTCGGTGAGGAGGGTGGTTGTTGCGCCAATAGACTCCAGTGTGACCTGCCATGATGGATCAAGCCAGTCTCGGCGGGAATGATGATCGATCACGATAACGGCAGTGGAATCACTCATGCCGCGCACTGTTTGGATGGATTGCGTATCCACAACAATGACCCGTGTAACCGGCTCGCGGGGCAGGTCTTTCATTTCGCAGAAAGGTAACTCATCCCGGTAGAGCGCCATGAAGTGCCGCACGTTGCGGTTCAGACGGTTAGGCAGAACCGGTGAGGCCCCCGGCATCAGCTTATGGGCGGCAAGCTGTGAGGCCAGCGCATCAAAGTCGGCGTTCTCATGGGTCAAGATCAGTTCCATAGGGCGGATTGTAGCGGATGGCAGGTCAGGGGGCAATCGGTGATGGGATTGAGTGAGACAGCCGCTCGTCCCCTCTGGCATCCCGCACCGGCTGTGGCGGCTTGATGTATAATCAGGTTGTGGGGTTAAACGGGAGGCCTCTGCCGATGAGCGGCTCGCTGGAACTCAGTTGGCGGGATATTGAGCTGGACAACCTGCTCGACGTGGATTATGAGAGCACCTCGATCATCGAGACTGAGCGACGGGCCAGACGGACGGTGATGGCGTCCACACGGCAGATGGGTTTGCGTGTCCGGGCAGGGGATGGCGACAACTGGCGGACCGGTGCGCTGGGTGCGGAGTTCTCGCCCGACCTGTCTGACCGCCTGCGGATCATGGTGCTGGTCGGCGAGGGTAACCCGCCTGAAGACCCTGCCGCGCTGTATGTAGGTCTGCCGGAGGAGCTGGCTCGCAGTGTGCTGGATGGCGTGTTGAGCGTCAGCGAGCTGGATGAGCTGGGGGCAGGGGTACTGCGCTTTGACCGGGCGCTGTATCATCCGGCTAGTTCCACACCGGCGCTCTTCCGATGGCTGGGGGCGGCAGTAGTGAAGCTGTTGACCTCCGCACAAGGGCTGACTGACGAAAGCTTGGCGGCCCGGCTTGGGCTGGCTGATACCCGTACTTCGCTGGAGCCGGTGCCGTCTGACGTGGAGCCTCTGCCTGCCGTTGAGACACCTGAGCCTGAACCGGCACAGCCGGAAGTCCTCCCCTTAGAACCGCAACCAATAGCGGGAGAAGGAGCAGAACAACCCCCTCCTGTGAGACGTGAACCGGAGGCAGAGCCGCCCTCCCGCCGGCTGTTGCCTGAGGTTGAAACAGCGCCGCCGGAATCAGGCGCGGCAGGCAGGCCGGAGGCCGGCTTGGTTACTGGGTCCGGGCAGGGACAGGAAACTATGATGCCGGAACAGATGCCGGAACAAAACCTGCCGCTGGCACATGAGCACGCAGTTGAACCCGAACACCGCAAGATGGAAGAAAAATCACCCCCTGGATTGCCGGAGAGAGAACCCTCACCTTCACTGAAACGGCGCGACTCCTTAGAGCGTTACGTCTACCCGCCGCCCTTCCGTAGCCGCAAGGGGTACTTTGGCTGTTTGACTGTCCACCTGTGCGCGGCCTGCGGCCATTACGCCGCCAGAGAGATCGGGCCGGGGCGTTTTAAGTGCTACCGGTGCCAGTCCGTGGTAGAATATCGTGTGCGGCGGGAGGGAGAAAAAGGGGCTTCTTGATCGGCTATTGACTGGCTGACGGGCCTTGCTATGGTGTGCTGTCAAATCTTGTGGGGGGTGTTGAACCCTCCTTTGTGTTATCTATCATGGACCAGGTTACGGGCAATTCAGCCTTCGCTTGATGCGGTATCCTGTCGGGTCTTTGAGGAGGTCAGATGACATGGCTTGAAAGTCTTCATCCCGTGCTTCAGGCTCTTCTCGCTACCGGCTTCACATGGGGGGTGACGGCGTTGGGGGCGGCCAGCGTCTTCACATCCAAGACCTTCAGCCGCCGAACACTCGATCTCATGCTGGGGTTTGCCGCCGGGGTGATGATCGCCGCCAGCTACTGGTCACTGCTGGCGCCCGCTATTGAATTGTCCGAAGAAATGGGGATTCCAAGCTGGATTCCGCCTGCGGTCGGCTTCCTGCTGGGAGCGGCTTTCCTGCGGGTTGTTGACCGCCTGCTGCCCCACCTGCATATGGGACTGCCGGATGCCAGCGCCGAAGGCCTGAAAACGACCTGGAAGCGTACCCTGCTTCTTGTCCTTGCAATCACGGTACATAACATCCCGGAAGGGCTGGCTGTAGGGGTAGCCTTTGGTGCGGCGGCGGCAGGTATTCCTTCCGCCACTCTGGCGGGCGCGATGGCGCTGGCGCTGGGCATTGGCCTGCAAAACTTCCCGGAGGGGATCGCCGTCGCCATGCCTCTGCGGCGTGAGGGGTTAAGTCCGTTCCGGAGCTTCTGGTACGGCCAGCTCTCGGCGATGGTCGAGCCGCTGGCTGGCGTCCTGGGTGCGGCGGCTGTGTTGATCGCCAGGCCGATCCTGCCCTATGCGCTGGCCTTTGCGGCAGGTGCCATGATTTATGTGGTGGCAGAGGAAGTGATCCCCGGTGCGCAGGAGAGCGGCAACTCGGACATAGCCACTATCGGCGTGGTGCTGGGATTTGTCATCATGATGGTGCTGGACGTTGCGCTGGGGTAGGAAGCCTGTCAGTCAACTCACCGCTGGAGCTGGCGCAAAATAGTGCAAGCGAGATTGTCAGCTATTGTAGAGCAAAAGGAGGAAAGTCTTGCGGATTGTAGTGTGCACTAAGGAGACGCCCGATACTGCCGCCAGACTGGAGATCAACCCGGACGGCACAGTCTCATGGGGGGACGCGCCGCTGGTGATCAACCCATGGGATGAGTATGCTGTCGAAGAGGCGCTCTTGCTCAAGGAGCAGCGGGGAGCGACAGCCTGCACGGTGCTGGGAATGGGGACAGAAGCTACCAAAGAGGCATTGCGTTCTGCGTTGGCCATGGGGTGTGATGAGGCCGTGTTGATCACCGATCCAGCCTTGAAAGGGGCAGACACGTTGGTCACCTCTTATGCGCTGGCGCAGGCCATCAGAAAGCTGGATGATGTTAGGCTGGTCATCTTCGGGAGGATCACGACTGACGGCGGCACTGGTCAGACGCCTGTGCAGGTGGGCCGCCGGCTGGGCTGGAACATACTGACCTTTGTCTCCAAAATAGTTGATCTGGATTTTACAGCGGGCACGATCACGGTAGAACGGATGCTGGAAGGGGGGAAACAAATCTGCCAGAGCCGTCTGCCTGCTGTGATCAGCGTCATGAAAGGGATCAATGAGCCGCGTACCCCTTCCTTCATGGCGCTCCGCAAGGCGCAGAAAATGCCTATCTCTGAATGGGATGCGGCCGCACTGGCGCTTGATCCAGCCATTACGGCGAAGGTCAAGTGGCCTGAAGTCTTTGCTCCCCCGCCGCGTCAGGGTGAATGTGAGATGATCGAGGGGGCGACAGCGGATGAGATCGCGGCCAAGCTGGTTGAGCGGCTGACAGCCGAGAAGGTGGTGTAGCAGTGGGCGGCGTGTGGGTCTGGATCGAACAACAGCGGGGAGAGGCGCCCCGCGTCTCATGGGAGGCATTGGGCCTGGCACGCACATTGGGCGATGGGCTGGGACAGGCGGTCACGGCGCTCGTTTTCGGCACGAACGCAACTGCGCTGGGCAAGGAAGCCATTCAGCGCGGGGCTGACCATGCCATTGTGTGTGAGGATGCAACGCTGGCCGACTTCCGTCCCGATCCGTATGCCACGCTGTTCAGCAAGCTGGCTAAAGAGCGTCAGCCTGCCGTCATTCTGGCTGGTTCAACGGCCTGCGGCGGTGACCTGATGGGTTCAGTGGCGGTTGATCTGGAGGCCGGCCTGATCGCTGATGCCGTCAGTGCTGACTTGTCCGATGGGGCGGTGAGGGTCACGACCCCCGTCTATGGCGGCAAGCTATTGGCCAGAGTGCTGATCCCGGATGGCTGTCCCCAGATGCTCACCGTTCGAGCGCGGGTCTTCCCTCTGCCTGAGCCGGATGCAGGCCGCAAGGGGGAGATCGAGGCAGTCTCCCCGGCATTGAGCGAGGAAGAGATCGCTACTAAGGTCGTTGTGTTTGAAGGCCCGAGCGGCAAAGTCAGCCTGACGGATGCGGCTGTCGTTGTGGCCGGCGGGCGGGGCGTCGGAGGGCCGGAAGGCTATGAGCCGCTCCGCGAGCTGTGTGAGATGCTTGGGGCGGCACTGGGAGCCAGCCGCGCGGCAGTGGACGTGGGCTGGATTCCCTATGAGCATCAGATCGGGCAGACGGGCAAGGTTATTGCTCCTGACCTGTATATTGCCTGCGGCATCAGCGGAGCGGTTCAGCATCTAGCCGGGATGCGTGCCAGCAAGGTGATCGTTGCCATCAACCAAGACCCAGATGCGCCGATCTTTAAACTGGCTCATTATGGCATTGTTGGCGACCTGTTTGAGATCGTGCCGGCGCTGACGAGGGCATTTCGAAACAGAAGACAGTAGTTAGGGCGGCGGGCATGTCCTACTATCTTTAGGCAACAGATCGGACTACAATAAGAGTAGCACAAGCCATACCGCCATCCAGGAGTGAGCCTATGCCAACTGACCGGGGCATCAAAGTGTTGTACGTGGAAGATGAGCCTGCCATTGCCGAACTGCTTAAGAGCGGGCTTGATCTATTTGGGATCGAGGTCAGCCCGATTTACGGCAACGCTGAGGAGGCTTATCAGAAGATCGTCAGCGGCCAGCCGCCGTTGAACGAATGCCAGATGCTGGTATTTGACATCCGTCTGCCCGGCATGACAGGTCTGGAGCTGGCCGCGGCACTGCGCGAGGCCGGGGAACAGCGTCCCATCCTGATCGTATCGGCCTACCAGCCGCCGCCGCGCAGTCAGCTTGAGCAGTTAGGGGCACATTTCATGCCCAAGCCCTTTGACTTTGCGGGTATAGTCAGCAAGATTCAGGAGCTGGTAGGGTAAACCGGCGGCCAACAACAGGGTATCGGATAGCCGGCAGGGGCGCTCAAGCGGCGCCCCTGCTGTGTATCAGGGATACGGGCTAAGGATGAGCCGAAGAGGCAGGCAGGTTAACGCTATCCTGCTGAGGCTGGCGGGGGCGGCGTTGGCAGTTCTTCTGTTACAGATCAGCCCGGTGCCGCACAACCTGATCGAGGCAGTGCAGGGAGGGCGGCGTGCCGCCGAGGCGGGCATCTATCCGCGTGCCGCTGAGCTGTTTCATCTGGCCGCTGAGTACCAGCCCTATGTCCCTGAGCATCTGTCAGCGGCGGCTGAGGCCGAATTGATGGCCGGGGAACTGGCCGCCGCGGAGTCTGATCTAACCCGGCTGGCGCTGTTACGTCCGTTACAGGCTGAGGAGATGGGCTGGCTGGGCGCGGTCTATGCCGCACAGGGACGCATAGATGAGGCTATCGCCGCCTGGGAGCAGGGGCGTGTGCAGGGGCCGGACGATACGCGCTCGCTCTATGGGCTGGCCAGTGCCTATGTGGATCGTCACGAGTGGGATAAGGCCCGTCTGGTGCTGGAGGCGCTGGCGCAGTTTGCGCCTGCCGATCCAGAGGTGCTTTACCGGCTGGCCCTGCTGGAGGCGCTTGATCAGCCGGCGCAGGCCGCCCTGACACTGGCGGCTCTGCTGGTGCTTGAACCCCAGCGTGCGGAACAACTGGCCCCCTTACAGGCTCATCTGAACGAGCAGGCTGGCCAGCCGCCTGATCTGGCCTGTGCCCGGCTGGGGGTTGTCTATCTGGAGTTGGGGGAACTGCCGCTGGCTAATGAAGCATTGACCCGCGCAGTAGCCTATAACCCGGCTTACGGACAGGCGCTGGCTTATATGGCCTATGTCCGTGTCCGGCTTGGACAACCCGCGCTGGGAGCGGCCCAGCAGGCACGGGCACTTGCGCCGGATGATCCGGTGGTGTTGTACCTCGTTGGGCTGGTCTGGAAACAGTTGGACCGTCCCGCTGAGGCGCGTGCGGCCTTCATACGGGGGTTTCGGGTTGATCCGTCTAACCCGGCGCTGGCGGTTGAGATCGCCAGCACGTATCGGGCTGAACGGTCGCTGGAGTGGGCTGAGGCATGGTTTAGAGAAGCGGCCCGCCTTGCCCCAGCCGGGGATATGCGTTTCAAGCTGTTGCTGGCGCAGTTCTACGCGGATGAGGCCTACCGGCTTGAAGATCGGGGCCTGCCGCTGGCTCAATCGCTGGTCGCAGAAGCGCCTGACAGCGCTGAGGCACATGAAGTGCTCGGATGGGTTTACTTTCAGATGGGTGATTATCAGCGGGCCGCTGACGAGCTTGAACAGGCTTTGGAGCTTGACCCAATGCTGGCACGGGCCTGCCTGCATATGGGGATGCTGTTGGAGGCCGGCGGTCAGCCGGATGAGGCTGTCTGGTACTATATGCGCGCATCAGAAATTGAGCCGGATGGTCCATACGGCCTGCTGGCCCGGCGTGCGCTGGAAAGGATACAGGGAGGATGATAAGACAGCGACCCTCTGCCTCACCGCAGGAGCGGCGCAGGCGGTATATATGGGGGATTGTGCGCTCGGCGGCGTTTCTGGCGGCGTTGATCGGGGTTGGATTGCTGATCAGACGCCCTGCCCCCCTGCGGGTGCTGAGCGTCACGCCTGCCCGCGCTCTGGATGACCTCTATCAGGCCGTTGAGCCAACGGATGTATTCAGTCCGCAGGATGCCTTCTTTGTGTCGGTTGAATTACAGGGATACCGCCCCGACATGACCCTGACAGCCCGCTGGCGTTATGAGGGAGAGGTGATCACCGAAACAGAGCTGGAGACAGCCGACTCGGGGAGCGGCTATGCGGGCTTTGCACTGCGCCGCGAAGCTCTCCTGTGGCCGGCGGGCGAATACAGCGTCGAGATTGTGTATCAAGGAAGGGTGCTGGGCGAGGCAGCCTTCCGGGTTACGGAATGAACAGCACCTGATCTTTGCCGGTATCCCGTTTGCCCAGCTCCAGCAGTTTGTCCTGAGCCGCAGGCCGTATCTCAAGGATTTCGATGTCAGCCAATCTCTCCAGCGCCGCCCGTAGCTGATCCGCGTCGGCCTCCCGTTCCTTGATGCTGATCAGGCGGTGATTGGGGTCTTCTCCCCAGAAGGTAGACAGCGTGACGATGTTCCCGCCAGCATCGCTGACGGCCTGCGCGATGGCGGCCAGAACGCCTTTCCGTTCGGGGACACGCAACAGGATGCGCAGGCCCGGCTCGCCGCCGCCGAGCACCTCCACGAACGTTTTGAAGATGTCCATCTCGGTGATGATGCCAACCAGTTGATCGCCGCGCATCACGGGCAGACAGCTCACATCACGGTCGAGCATGAAGCGGGCGGCCATTGCCAGACTGCATTCCTCATCTACGGCATACACCGGCGATGACATGATGTGGCCCAGCGTCAGCCTGTCCAGCATCTGGTAGATGTCATAGACGCCCTGCGATGCAGTCGGGGCGGGTGTGGCAAGCAGCAGGTCCTCCTCCGTCACAATGCCCACCAGGCGGCCTTCCTCGTCCAGAATGGGCAGGCGGGTGATGCGGTGGCGCTTCATCAGTTCAACTGCCTCGCGGTGGGTTGTCTTGGGCGAGGCAGTGACTGGATTGGCCGTCATGCGTTGTTTGACCTTCATGCCTTTTCTCCTCCTCAAAACAAGTGTTTGGGGTGCTTAACCCGGCGGCCAGACCATCCGACGACCCCCCAGCAGATGAAAGTGCAAATGAAAGACGCTCTGACCGGCGGGCCTGCCGGAGTTAACCACCAGACGAAACCCATGGCTGATGCCTTCCTGTTCGGCAACAGCTCTGGCCGCCAGCATCAGGTCACCCATCAGCGGAGCATCTTCTGCGCTCAGATCGGCAATACTGACGATATGCTTGCGCGGCACGAGCAGGATGTGTATAGGGGCCTGCGGGGCGATGTCCCGGAAGGCCATGATGGTTTCGGTCTGATAGACGATGTCGGCGGGTTTCCGGCCTGCGATGATCTGACAGAAGATACACTCATCGGCCATGCGGACTGTCTCCTTCACAGCGGCTATTGCTTATAGCCGATCTTGCGGAGGAAGTCCTTACGCCACGCGATGTCCTCATCCCCTTCGATGCCCGCCGGCTTCGAACCGTCCACTACACCCAGAATACCGCGCCCTTGATCGGTCTCGGCGACGATCACTTCGGTCGGGTTGGCGGTAGCGCAGAAGATGCGGCATACCTCCGGCACGGCCTTGACGGCGTTCAAGACGTTGATGGGGTAGAAGCCCTCACCCAAAAAGATGATGAAGCTGTGTCCTGCCCCGATGGCTAGAGCGTTCTTACGGGCCAGTTCGATCATAGTCTCATCTGTGCCTGACCAGCGCACCAGGCATTTGCCGGAAGCTTCACAGAAGGCCACGCCAAACTTGATGCCCGGTACGGCGTTAACCAGTGCCTCGTGGATGTCCTCGACCGACTTGATGAAATGAGTCTGGCCTAGAATAAAGTTGATTGTTTCGGGTTTCTCGATAGTCACACTGAGCAGTTGCATGGTACATCCCTCCCCTGTTTGAAAGCGGGCTGTTTGCTAGCAGGCTATAGCCAGCAGACCTTCGTTAGTCAGGCCGATCAACCGTGCCGATGTAATGGTATTACCGAGCATCTGCGGTGTCGTTGTGACAACGCGCAGATAGTTACCCGTCAGGCCTGACCACAGCAGGCCGTCTGAAGCGGCCCTGTGCGCTGACTCCCACAACACCTCGACCGTGCGTCCGATGTGGCGGTTCTGGAAATCCTGCCACAACCGGCTGGAAAGGGCGGTCAGTTGCGCGGCACGTTCCTTCTTGACGGCGTCGGGAACATGGCCGGGCATCCGGGCGGCGGCAGTGCCGGGCCGTGCTGAATACGGGAAGACGTGCAGACGCGCAAAGCCGACTGACTCGACAAAACGCAGGCTCTCCTCAAACTCCGCTTCTGTTTCGCCGGGGAAGCCGGCGATCAAGTCGGTAGTCAGGGCAAGGTCGGGGATGCGTGCTTGTGCCGCTTCGACCAGCGCGGCGAAAGAGGCCTGTGTGGTACGGCGGGCCATACGGCGCAGGGTTGCATCACAACCAGATTGGAGCGGCAGGTGCAGGTGCGGACATAACCGACGGTCGGTCCACAGGTCAAAGAAGGCGGGTTGTAAGTCCCATGGCTCAAGCGACGAGAGACGCAGGCGGGGCAGTGCCGTGCGGGTCAGCAGTGCCTCGATGAGGCGGCGCAGGCCGTCGGGCTGGCCGTGATCATGACCATACGAGCCAAGATGGACGCCGGTCAGCACAGCCTCTTGATACCCCATGTCGAGCAACAGTTGAACTTCCTCGACGATCTCCTCCAGAGGGCGGCTGTGGGCTGGGCCGCGTGCCAGCGTGGTCACGCAGAAGGTGCAATGGTTATTGCAACCATCCTGTACTTTTACGAAGGCCCGTGTGCGCCCCAGCGTCCCCGGCGGGAGCGGATCACGGTAGAGCGGCTCCTGCTCGTAGAGCGGCCTTTCGGTCTGCGGGGCGATCAACGCAGGCAGGCGGTCTTTGTCGGTGTTGCCAACCACTTGACTCACGCCCGGCAGACGGGCTACTTCGTCCGGCCAGAGCTGGGCGTAACAACCAGTGACGACAATACACGCCGATGGGCCGGCGCGGTTAGCCTGCCGGATCATCTGACGGCTCTTACGGGTGGCTTCGTTGGTCACGGCACAGGTATTGACAACCACCACGTCCGCCTCAGAGGGGTCACGCACCAGCTTATCCCCCTGAGCGGCAAATTGGCGGCCCAGCCGCTCGATCTCGGCCTCATTCAAGCGGCAGCCAACAAAGCCCAGATAGATACGCCGTCCCTCTGCCCTCACGGTTGCAGTCCCTCCAGTGCCTCTGGCGGAGGCGCGACCTCGATCAGCAGGTTGTCAAAGCCGATGCTGGTGAAAGCAGGGGTAGTCTGCTCACCGTCGTAGCCGGTGTAGCCCTGTGCCCCCAACCCGATCTTGCCCTGTGGAAGGTCAGCGTTTTGCCATTGCATCACAACCTGCCCGCCCAAGCAGGTCGGCTCAGCGGCAGTGGGGTCCCAGATGGGCTGGGAAGCGGGGTCAGTGGTAATGCACAGCGGGAGCGGCGTCCCGTTAACCCAAAAGCGGAACGTGCCGCCGCTGGCCCATACAGCCAGCCGGTTGACCGAGTCGCCGGTCAGGATGGCCGGTGAAGCTCCCCAGTCACTGATGATCGTCGAGACGCCGTTACGTACCGCGCTCAGACGGTAATACCCGTCACTGGATACGTCAAAGCGGTTGTAGTTTTGAGTATCAGTCAGGCGAAAGACCACGATCATGGCGTTGTTATCGGGGCCGTCCAGCTTGGTTGCTTCAACGTGCAGTAGGAAGTCTCCGAAGGTGTAATTCAGGCCTGACCATGCACCGGTGTCCTGCATGGCGTTGACGCCGACTATCAGCCGTCCGTCGGTGATCCGAGCCGAGATACGCCCATCGTCGAACAGCTCCCAATCTGGGGAGGCAGGGTCATCGAAGCCGGTCTGGTAGAGGCCTGTGAGACCAGCCTCTGCTGTTGGGGGCGGCGGGGGGAGGGTAGCAGGCCGGTTGGAGGCGGCTTCCCGCGCCCGCCATGACAGGACGAGCGCAACGATTGTTGCAACAGCCAATCCAATGACGATCAGCGGGATCAGCCACCAGCGAAAGCGGCGGCGGGGCTTGCGGGTCTTCTCTGACATGATTGCTCTCTCCTCACTGGAGGGCATGGCATGGCATGCCTTTGCCCGCTGGAGATTCTAACATGGGCCTGAGCCAAGACCAAACCAGACGCTCTGCCTGTGTCTGCGCTTGCCGCGGCGAGGTTCTGCGTTTTACTTTAACCTGTGTATCGTTATACTACTAATCATAGACTGAAATACCTGAGCGGGAGAGAAGAGGATCATGAGTCTGAAAGATAGACTATCCGCCGATCTGAAAGAGGCGATGAAGAGCGGTGATGCTGTGCGCAAAACGACCATCCGGAATGTGATGGCGGCCCTCAAAGAGGCTGAACAGCGCAAGCGGGAGGAGCTGGTAAAGCAGGCGCTGAAGAAACATGGCGTAGTGCGTCCCGCCGAGTCAGATGAGGCCGCGATGGCCGCCTATCAGCAGGCCGTGGAGAAGGCCATAGCGGCTGAAGAAGTTGACTCGAAGAGCGCCCTTGATGAGGGTGAAGAGCTGGCGGCAGTCCAGAGGCTGATCAAGCAGAGGCAGGATTCGATTGCAGAGGCCGGCAAGGCAGGGCGGCAGGATGTCGCCGCCAGCGAGCAGGCTGAACTGGAGCTGTTGCAGGCCTACCTGCCTGCCCAGATGTCACGTGAGGAGATCGAGGCTGAGGCGCGTGCCGTGATCGCTCAAGTGGGGGCAAGCGGCCCGCGTGACATGGGGAAGGTGATGGGGCCGTTGATGAGCCGCCTGCAGGGCCGTGCTGACGGGAAGGTGATCAGCGATGTAGTACGCGCCTTGTTGTCAGGATAGACAGCCTGAACAGAACGGGCCGGATAAGAATGAGCCAGCAGAAGCCTGACGAATCTACCGAACAGAAACAACCACCCCGCCGCTTGTGGCGTGTTGTGCCGCTCCTGTTAGTCGGGGCGCTGTTTGTGGTTGGGACAAGTTTGATTCTGCTGTTACCGACGCTGTCAGGCCGTCAGCCCTACAACCTTCGGGTGGGAGATATTGCGCCGGAAGATATTCATGCCCCCCGCGAGATCAGTTATGTCAGCCAGATAGAAACTCAGGCCGCACGTGACGCGGCGGCTGTCCGCGTGGCGGATATTTATGATCCGCCTGATGCCCGCATTACCCGTCAGCAGGTGTTGCGGGCACGCCAGATCATGGACTTTATCCGTGATGTGCGGGCTGACACGTTTGCCGGCCCGGACTTAAAACTCAACTATCTAGATCAGATCATACTCCTTGATCTGTCACCGGAGGTTGGCACTGCCCTTCTCTCATTGAGCGATGAACAATACAACCGGCTGGAGGAGGAGCTTGTCAGTCTGGTGGCGAAGGCGATGAGCGGCACGGTCAGGGAAGGGCAGGTAGCCGATGTAACCAGCCGCCTTGAGTTGCAGGTGAGCACAGACCTGCCCGAGCCGCTGATCCCGCTGGCGGTGGCGATAGCACGCGAGCTGGTCGTTCCCAACAGCACCCTGAACGTGGCCGCTACAGAGGCGGCCCGTCAGCAGGCCGCGGCGGCTGTGCCGGAGATTCGACAGACCTTCCAGCCGGGTGAGATCATCATCCGCGCCGGCGAACAGGTGGATGAGCTTGATCTGGAGGCTCTAGTTGCGCTGGGGCTGGCGTCCAGAAGGCTGTCGTGGCAGGAGGTAGCCAGCTCAGGGCTGGCCGGCCTGCTGGGGGCTATCGTGCTGGCCCTCTATCTTCGTTCTCTGCAAGCGCAATGGCTGGACAAGCCCAATCAGGTTTTGATCCTGACCATCCTGTTTCTGCTTTTCCTGCTGGGGGCAGAGGCCATGATCCCGGCCCAGCCTGTGCTGGCATACCTGTTCCCGATGGCGGCGCTGTCGCTGGCGTTGACGGCACTAGTTGGCGTTGAATTTTCCGCGCTGGCAACAATTGTGCTGGCGGCCATGATCGGCCTGCTGAGCGGCGGGTTGTTTCAGGTGGTGGTTTACATGGCACTCAGCGGCCTGCTGGCGGCTGGAAGCCTGCCGCGCGGGGCACGCCTGAACGAATTTTTCCGGGCCGGCCTGTTTGCGGCCATCGGAGGGGCGGCTGTTCAGTTGATCTTCTGGTCATCCAATCAGCTTGACTCGTTCAGACTGCTGATGCTGTTGACCATCTCTATCCTGAATGGCCTGCTCTCTGCCGGGGTGGCGCTTGTCATCCTGTTTGTGGTGGGTAACCTGACCGACATGACTACCAGCCTGCAACTGCTGGACTTGATGCGGCCCGATCATCCCCTGCAACGCAAGCTTCAGCAGGAGGCTATTGGGACTTACCATCATACGCTGTCAGTGGCCAATCTGGTTGAGGCGGCGGCGGAGGCCATTGGCGCTGATCCCCTGCTGGCACGGGTAGGGACGCTCTACCATGATATTGGCAAGAGCGTCAACCCCGGCTTCTTTGTAGAGAATCGGACAGAAGGCGGCCACGATCCGCACGAGGGGCTTAGCCCGTTGACCAGCGCACGGATCATCAAGGCTCATGTCAACGACGGGCTGGAGCTGGCCCGCAAATATCGCCTGCCCCCCAATGTGACTGCCTTCATCGCTGAGCATCATGGCACACTCCCGATCCTGTTCTTCCTGAGTCAGGCACGTGGGGAGGCGGCGGCGGCAGGCACAACGCTTGACGAGCGCGAGTTTTACTATGAAGGCCCTACACCGCGCCGCCGTGAGACAGCTATCCTGATGCTGGCCGACGGATGTGAGAGCGCGGCCCGTTCGAAGCGCCCGACGAACGGCAACGACATCGAAGAGATTGTCGAACGTATCTTCAAGCAGCGTATGGACACCCATCAGCTCGACGATTCGGGGTTGACACTGACCGATCTCAAAGTCATCAAGGAAACATTTATCCACACCCTTAAGGGGATGTACCATCCGAGGGTGACTTACCCCAGCGAACAACCGCCTGTGCAGAAGGCAGGTGAGCTTGAAGAGAAGGTTCAGGAGGGGTGAGCCTGTGCCGGATGAGGGGATAGGGAAATCCTGGGGTCTCAGCGAGGGCATGAGATGGCACAGTCTTTGGAGTACACCATCTATATAACAACAGAGGGAGATTATCAGATCGAGGAGGAGGCAATCCGCAAGGCCGCCCGGTGCGCTTTGCAGGTCGCCCATGCCGAGCCTCCACTGGCTCTGACCGTGACCTTGACTAGCGCTGAGCGGGTGCGCGAGCTAAACCGGGACTTTGCATGTCTCGACGAGACAACGGATGTGCTGTCCTTTGGGGCGGAGGATGAGCCGTATGCAGTTGAGCCGGGCGAGCCGCCCTATATAGGCGATGTGATCATCGCCTATCCGGTGGCACAGGAACAGGCACAGGCGGCGGGACAGAGTGTGCTGGCTGAGTTACAGATGCTTGCCATTCACGGGGTTCTGCATTTGCTGGGGCATGATCATGCTACGCCAGAGCAGAGAGCTGAGATGTGGGCACTTGAGTCAGCGGCGATAGATGCTGTGCGTTCGGCGGACGATCTATGACCCCTGTCAGGCGCAGTTCCAATCGGCTGGACAGCTTCCGCCATGCCTTTGCCGGCTGTTGGTATGTGCTGAGAACGCAACGCAACGCATGGATTCATGCTACCATCAGCCTGATGGTGATCGGAGTAGGGCTGTGGCTGCACCTCACACCGGTTGAGTGGGCTGTCATTGTGCTGGCGATGGGGGGAGTGTGGGCATCTGAGTTCATCAACACAGCGCTGGAAGCAGTAGTTGATCTGGCCAGCCCTGACATTCATCCGCTGGCAAAGGCAGGTAAAGATGTGGCCGCAGGGGCAGTATTGGTGGGGGCAGGGACGGCCGTCGTGGTCGGGTTGTTGATTCTGGGGCCGCCGCTGTTGGCGCGGCTGTGGTCTTTCGTTGTACACTGGTGGCATCCATAGACTTAAGGAAGCAGGCCATGCGCATATTCGTCACAGGTGCAACAGGACTGGTGGGCCGGGCGCTCGTGCCTGAGCTGCTCCAGAATGGTCATGAAGTGATCGGGCTGGCCCGTAATGATGCCAATCGGGCTATGCTCCATGCGATGCATGTGTCAGCTTATCCGAGTCAGGGGCATGATGTGGACGGGCTGACCGAGGCCCTGCGGGGTGTCCATGCCATCATTCATCTGGCAACTGCGTTGCCTACCTCGGACTCAGCCACTGAAGACGAATGGGCTTACAGCAGTCGGGTAACTGTCGGGCTGTTGCGTAACCTGCTGGAGGCCAGCGAACGGACAGGGGTTCGTGTTGTTGTTTTCCCCAGCTTCTATGGCGTGTATGGCGATCATGGTAATGAGTGGGTCACAGAGGAAACGCCGCTCTCTCCCGATCAGGCCTCACAGGCATTTGCTGAAGCTGAACGGATTCTCTCGGAGTCCACTGCCGCCCGCCGGTCTTCAGGGGTTGTACTGCGGATGGGCTTGGTCTATGCGCCGGATGGCATTCACACCAGAGGTCTATTGTATGCCCTGAAGCGCGGGCAAGCGCCCATTACCCGCTCAGCCCAGATGTTCTGGCCGCAACTCCATGTTCGTGATGCGGCTCAGGCGATCCGGCTGGCCGTTGAGCATGCGCCTGTCGGGGAGGCGTTCAACATCTGCGATGATGAGCCGGTGCGGCAGGCCCAGCTCTACCGCGATCTGGCAGAATGGATCGGCGGGCCGCCCCCGCCGTCCAAGGCGACCAGCGAGTTGAGGTCCTATCTGGGGTCTATCAACTTGACATCGCTGTATTCGTCGGTGCGGATGAGCAACCGCAAGGCTAAGCAGGTGCTTGGGTTTGCCCCTCACTATCCGACATACCGCGAAGGCTACCAAGCGGTCATCCATCAGTTGGCACAAGCAGACCGATAGTCAAGAGGGGCGCTCTGTGTCTCTGCGCTCCCCCCTGCTTCATGACTCTGGTATAATGCTCTGCATCATCAGCCGGTAGATCGGTGACAGACGTTGCCACTCGGTCTCATCACCTGTGCTGTGTCCTACCAGCAGGACAGCCCGGTCAGGCAGGCCCAGCACGCCGATCAGCAGGCGGTCGCCCAGTATGTCGTACATACCCTCTGTAAACCAAGCGGTGTGTCCGTCAGAGGTCAGCAGATGATGCGGGTCTTCGAATGTGCCATCCTCACGGGCGGCTTCCAGTAAGGTGTTCAGCATGGCCTGAGCCTGCATTCCCGGCACGTATTCTAGATTCCAGTTTGAGGCGCTCGTCGAGTCCACTATGTTGATCTCAGCCCAGCCCAGCCCTGTAACCTCGCGCAGGTCGAGTTTATGATCGTCGTAGGGAATTGCTTCCCAGTCAGGCGGGTACGAGATGGTCAGGCGGAGTGCCGTCCGGTACGCGATCCAGTCTGGCGGCAAGGTGAGGGCAGGGGTCAGGGTTAGAGATGGTGTAGAAGCGGCGGCCTGATCCGCCGTCACGTCAGGCATATCGTCCGGTAAGGGAGTGTCTGCCGGCGGAGGCGGCGTTCCCGCCTCTGCACTGCTGGAGCGTACAGCGGGCAGGTTGCATGAGGTCAGCCAAACAGAGAGGCTGGCGTATATCAGCAGAGTGATCCAGTTGAGGTGTCTATTCACTTGTTAATCCCATCCCCATGGCTGGATGAAATCCTCCGGCTCGACACCCAGCGCATCAGCGACGCGGGTGATGTAGTTGAAATAGCCGATGATTTGTACGGCGTCATGGATAGCCCGGTCAGTCAGGCCGTGCACGCGCAGCGTCTCAAGATCAGCAGGGGACATTTCATGCTGGCGATGGGTCAGCTTGGCGGCGAAAGCACACAGCGCCCGATCTGTATCGGTCAGCGGTGCGGAACGCCAGTCACGCACCAATGCATGGACAAAAGCATCAGCCTGAGCGGGGTCGTCAGTCACTTTACCGACCTCAACACGGAGGTCGTGGGCGTGGGACTGGGTTCAGTAAACACAGCCTGCTTCGGCGGCCACTACGGTCGCCAGCATCTCGCGCTGGACGCGTGTCAGCGGCGACTCGCCCATCATGAGGGTAGTATAGAAGCGAATGCTGTCACGCAGAACCGGCGGGTTGAGGCTCATGATGTGGACGATGTGCCATACCCGTCCAGCACGGGCGATGGCCTCATCGAAAAGCTGTTTGAGCAGACCGCTGGCCTTCTCAATCGGGATTTGTTCGATCCACGGCATGGGGGCAAGCTCCTTGTCATGTTGTCTATGGGAGGTGATTATACCAGCCTGTGCAGAGGGTGCGATTGTGAGAATCCTTCATGCAATAACCCTGCTGGACTCAGGGATTAAGATGTGTCCATCTATCCGTTTAACTCTGGAGGGAAACCACATATGACCATTGTTCTCGACGGCTCCAGCCTGACGATTGAGAAGCTTGTCCGCATTGCCCGTGGCGGGGAGAAGGTAGAGCTTCATCCTGAGGCGCTGGAGCGGATCAAAGCCTGCCGCGCCATGCTGGAAGAGAAGATCGAGGCGCACGAGATCATGTACGGCGTCAACACCGGCATCGGCGAATTCTCGGAAGTGGTGCTGACCGACGAACAGGTCAAGCAGTTCCAGCGCTACCTGATCTACAATCATGCGGCAGGCATCGGCGACCCTGCTCCCATCGAGCATGTGCGCGGCGCAATGGCCAGCCGGATCAACGTTCATGCACGGGGGTATTCTGGTTGCCGCCCGGAGATCACCCTGACGCTGGTTGAGATGCTGAACAAGGGTGTCACGCCGGTAGTCTGCCAGAAAGGGTCGGTAGGCGCTTGCGGCGACCTGGCCCCTATGTCTCAGATGGCTTTGTTGCTGATGGGGGAGGGGGAGGCTTTCTATCAAGGACAGCGCCTGCCCGGCAAAGAGGCTATGGAGAGGGCAGGCATCCCTATCCCCGGCCTGCAAGCGCGTGACGGGCTGGCGGCGATCAATGGCTCAAACTTGATCACAGCCATGAGCGCCCTCCAACTGTACGACATGAATCGCTGGCTGAAGCAGGCTGAGATCGCCTGTGCTATGACGCTGGAGGCACTCTACGCCAACTTGAAGCCCTACGATACCCGTCTGCACGAACTGCGCGGGTTCAAGGGGGCGGTGCGGGCGGCAAGAGCGATTCTGAAGTGCATTGAGGGGAGTGATCTGCAAACAGGCAAGCTGAAGATGAAGGTCCAGGATGCCTACTCGATGCGCTCTACCCCGCAGGTGATCGGGGCGGCTCATGACGCATTGGATTACGCCCGCAGTCAAGTTGAGATCGAACTGAACGCCGTTGCGGACAATCCAATTTTTATGCCTGAATACAAACTCACGCTGACTGGTGCGAACTTTCAGGGGACGCCGGTCAGCCTGCCGATGGACATGGCAGGGGCGGCCATTACGATGGTATGTGTGCTGTCTGAGCGGCGGCTCAACCGGCTGACTAATCCAGCGTTGAGCATCGGCCTGCCGCCCTTCCTGACACATGAGCCGGGGCTGATGTCGGGTATGATGCTGAGCCAGTACACGGCAGATACGCTGATTGTTGAGCAACGTATCCTCTCGATGCCTGCCAGCATCCAGTCCATTCCGGCGGCGGCGGATCAAGAGGACTTTGTCTCGATGGGCATGAATACTGCCATCAAGAACGGCCAGATTCTTGAAAATGCCTATGGTGTGCTGGGGATCGAGTTCATGGCGGCGGCACAGGCACTTGACTTCCGCGATTTCAAGTTTGGGCATGGCGTTGAGACGGCCCGTCAGGTCGTCCGCCGGCATGTGGCTCATCTGGATGTTGACCGTCCGTTGCATGCCGATCACAACACCATGCGGGCGTTGGTCAAATCATGCGAGATTCTAGAGGAGGTGGAGAAAGTAGTCGGAAGCCTCGAATAAACTCGTAAGAAGGCTTGATCTGGCAAAGGCCGCAACACGGCGTGTTACGGCCTTTGTTTGTTCCGTTCAGCTTCTGTCTGTTGCGGCGGCTTCAAGGGCTACCGGCACAGTATAATGGAAGGTTGTCCCTGCACCGGGGGCGCTCTCAACCCAGATTTTGCCGCCGTGTGCCTCGATCAGGCTCTTGGTAATGTTCAGCCCTAAACCCGTTCCCTGTGCCATGTTCTTGGCCCGCTCGGTACGGAAGAACTTGGTGAAGAGCTTGTCCAGCTCCTCTTGGGTCATGCCGATCCCCGTATCAGAGACCCAGTGATGAACCACCGGCTTGGTCTCGTTTGTGGCCTCATCGGTGACAGTCTCTAAGCGTGCGCCGATGGTAATCCGTCCGCCTTCGGGGGTGTATTTATGGGCGTTGCTGACCAGGTTGGTGAGCACCTGTACCATGCGGATGTGATCGGCAAAGATGAAAGGCAGATCATCCGGCACCTGCACGATCAGTTCCTGGTTCTTATACTCGATTTGCTCTTCCAGACTGCGCAATGTCTCGTCAACTACCATCCTGACAGAGAGCGGTGACATATCAAGCCTGAGATGGCCGGTTTCAATGCGGGCCACATCGGACAGATCAGAGACAAGACGTGTCATCCGGTCAATGTTGGAGCGGATGGTGTTGAGGAACTGAGTCTGCGTGTCGTTGAGCGGCCCTGCCTGACCGCCCCTGAGCAGATCGGTGTACCCCCGGATGGAGGTCATGGGGTTCTTAAGCTCATGTGCCACAAAGGAGATGAACTCCGTCTTAGAGCGGTTGGCCTGCTCGATCTCTTCCAACAGACGGGCATTCTCAATGGCTACGGCGGCGTGCTCTACCAGACGCTGTGCAAAGTCAAAATCCTGAGGGCTGAACCGATCAGGAGCATCGCTTTCCAATACCAACACGCCGACCGGCTTGTTGGCCCGCATGATTGGAACGGTGATCTGTGTGGCAGGCTCCCCCCTAGAAGCAGGCACAAAGTCGGGGTCATCCCCAACATTTTTAGTGAACTCAGCCTTGCCGCTGGAAAGAACGCGCCCCACGATACCTTTGTCGGCGGGGAAAGGTTTCTCTTTATACTGCTCCAAAAAGTCTTCACGATAGCCGCTGGCCGCGAGTATCTCAATGCCTGTGCCGTCGGCGGTCAGCATGCCGATAGCCCCCGCTGATGCGCCGGTAGTCCGCAATGCCCACTCAAGCGTGATGTTGATCACGCGATCCAGTTTGAGTGTGCGGTTGAGTTCGCGGTCAATGCGCTGGAGGTTCTGAAGTTCATCTACGCGGGCACTCAGTTCGGCGTCGGTGGCCGCCAGCAGACGGGCGTTATCAAGGGCAATAGCCGCCTGGGCGGCAAAGGTAGTCAGCAGAGCGGCATCTTCTTCTTGAAAAGGAGTGCCGTCCTTTTTGTTGATCACCTCAACTACACCGATACTGCGATCCTGAATGCGGAGCGGCACAGCCAGCAATGACTGAGTCTGGAAGGCTGTCTCCCGATCCACTTCGCTGAACCAGCGGCGATCTTTCAGCACATCATTACTGATGACCGGCTCGCCCCGCTCAACTGCCTGCCCCACAATGCCCACTCCCGGCGGCAGTCGCGTACCAACCAGGTTCTGTGCCCCTCCCTGCACCACACGGAACACCAGCTCGCCGGTGTTCTCATCAACTAGGAACAACGATCCGGCTTCGGTATTGAGGATGTCAACTGCACTGCGCAGAATACGCACCAGCAGGTTTTCAAGGTCAAGGGTGGAGGATAGTTCCTTGCTGATCTCGTTCAGGGTGGCAAGCTGGCGGGCGCGCCGTTCAGTCTCGCGGAACAGGCGGGCCTTGTCGAGCGCAGTGGCGGCCTGATCGGCGATGGCCCACAGTATCTTCAGTTGCTCATCAGTGAAGATGACACCCTGAATGTAGCTGGCAACGACAATTGCGCCAAGCGTAGTGGTTCCGGCGTTCAACGGGACGCCCATCCACGCATAGTGCCGACTCTGGCCAGGGCTGATGCCGCGCCGTGTGCACTCGGAAACATAATCCTCCGTGCGGAGCGGACGGCCAGTGCGGATGACCTCTGCCGCTAACCCTTCATTGTCAGGCCAGTGGATGTTTTCGCGATCCTCACGCCGCTCGTCGCCCTCAATGAAGAGAGCGTAGCTGAGCGTATGACGGTCCGGGTTGTGCAGGACGATGTAGAAGTTGGTGGTATCAATCAGCCTGCTGGTTTGGGTATAGATCAGCTCCAGCAATACGTCAGGGTCAGTGGTAAAGTTGACTGCCTGTGACACCTGACTGAGCACATCCAGCTCGCGGACGCGCTGTTCTAGGTCGCTGATGACTTGGGCACGTTCGACTGCCAGAGAGGCTTGTTCTGCCAGAGCCAGAATGAAGCGCAGGTCCTGAATACCAAACGGCTCACCAGAACGTTTGTTGCCGACAGCGATCCATCCGGCCAGCCGTTCTTGACCTTGCAGAGGCGCTAGAACCGGTGTGCGTAGAATAGCCAGCCGGGCATGTTCTTCGATCAGTTCGGGGGGCAGGGGCTTGCTCAGCTCTAGGAAGATGACATCACGGGTGGTGCTAAGCGCATGGACCAAGCCGCTGTGCGGCTCAAAGCGGATGTCTGTGTCCGGGCGGCTTCCCTCACCGATGGCGATGAAGTCGCCGCTCTGCGGGTCACGCAGAAACACGTAGGTATGGGTAGGTACCAACGTCTCTCGAATCTGCTGTTTGAGCAGGCGCACCACCTCATTCAGGCCGCTGGCCAACGTCAGGTCGTGGCGGAAGGTGGTTAAGCGTTCCTCGTATTCACTGCGGGCACGGAAGAAGAAAGAGTCGATCACCTGTTGAAGGCGCTGGCGGAAAGGCTGGAAGACCAGAACCAGCGTGAAGGCCAACAGGCCAACCATGAGAGGGTTGGTGGCCATCTCCCCTAACGCGGCGGTCGTGAGCAGGCTCAAGCCGGATACCAGCAGGCCGTACCCCACCATAACAATGGCCGCCATAATGGCATAGGTAGCGGTGAAGCTGAGCAAGCGGCTGGTGTCGAGGACGCTGTACTGAACAATACTGTAAGCGATCACCAAAGGGAAGAACAGAAAGGCAATCAGCAACAGCTCCATTGGCACGCTGACGATGTGGACTCCCGCCGCTGTATCCAATGCCCATAGGACGAACGGCGCGAAGGCGATCACCACGCCGCCTACTACCAGGCGGCTCTGTTCGCGTACCGACGGAGAAGCGGCAAACAGCGCCCGGATGAACAATACCACTGCAAACAGGACAATGGTCGCACCCGCGTAGTAATAGCCGGCATACCATGCCCGCAGAATCTCATTACGGCCCATCCCAAGCATCCACTGCGAGACAGCGATCAGCGCGAAGGTGGGGATCATGGGCATCCAGCGCAGCCACGGGCGTTTGATGACGACTACCGCCTCAGTCGGGAAAAGCAGGGTGAAAACCATCAGCAGGCCAGCGGCCAGCGGGATGGCGGCGGCCCACAGCCGGACGAAGTTGTGGGTAGTCCATAAGTCAAAAGTAGTGCCTAGTGCCAGCGCGACAGCGCCGCACAGCATCAGGAAGACACGCCCGACCGCCTGAGTACGACGCCTGCGATAGACCCACAGTCCGACCCCCAAATAAACCAGCCCAGCCATGTAGGGGGCGACAAACAAACCCAGCAAGGTTGCTACAGGCAGGCGTTGGAGGGTCACAGTGACCTGCCGGACAGCGTTGGTCTGGCGGTTAAACAGATCGAGAGTGACTACGTCACCAGGAGTATACTGCCGGCGCAGGGTACTATAAAGCTCACTGGCGCTGTTGATCGGCTGGCCGTCCAGCCTGACGATCTGCTCATCTTCCTGAAGCAGGCCTTGTCCCCCGCCAATGATGGCCACATTCACGTTGTTGGGATATTCCACAAAGCCGCCCACAAAAGGAGTCTGTGCCCAGTTGATGGCCTGAAAGGGCGCCACGAGGTAAACAGCCGCCGCAACGATCAACAGCAGTGCCAGCGCGACACGCCCCACCTGATCGGCGATATAGCGCTCGCGCAAAGGCCGCCGGGCCAGTTCACGTGACATCACAGAGGTAGTAACAGCGCTCATGAGAGTTCCTTGCCTGCTACTGCTAAACGTTCAGGACGATGGCTTGCTCCCCCGGCAGGGTAGACCAACGGCCCATCTGTTCTGTTTGATCATTCTACCACAGGGTAGAATCTCGTGCTAAGCCGTGGGGTTAGAGGAGGGTTTGAGGGGGAAGCTGTTGTGGTAAGATCAGGGCACAATGTAAACGGGTCTCATCTGCTCAGGAGGGGGCTATGCAGGCGTATGGGCGGGCCTTTGCCCGTGTCTATAATATGCGCTGGGGAAGCTTCGCGGAGCGGGTTGCGCCGCCCTTGCTGGAGCTTTACCTGACCACTGCCGCCGGACAGGCTAAACAGCCCGTGCTGGACGTGTGCTGTGGAACAGGACAGCTTGCACTGCACTTTCTGGAAAGAGGATTCCGCGTGGTTGGGCTTGACCTGTCAGAGGAGATGCTCGGTTATGCCAGGGAGAACACGGCCTCCTATCTCTCAGCGGGGTTAGCTGAGTTTGTGCAGGCTGATGCTTCTAACTTCGCCTTAGAAGGCAGGCAGTTTGGGCTGGCTGTTTCAACCTACGATGCGCTCAATCACCTTCCGGATATGGCCGCTTTGCAAGGGTGCTTCCACAGCGTTTACCCTGTGGTAGTCGAGGGGGGTATGTTTGTCTTTGATCTGAACACGCGCCGGGGGTTACTGCGCTGGAATAATATCAACGTAGATGAATCGGACGATGTGGTCATTATCAACAGGGGGGTTTATGACGGCCAGGGCGACCGGGCTTACATGCGCATATCCGGTTTTGTGCGTGAGGCGGACGGGCGGTATGAAAGGTTCGAGGAGACGGTCTACAATACGGTCTTCGACCCAGAGCCAGTCAGGGCGTCACTGCTGGATGCGGGCTGGCGCGGCGTGTACTTTGCACGCTTCCCGGACCTGAAAACACCAATCGAGGAGCCGGAGCAGGAAGGACGGGTGTTTGTTGTCGCTAGAAGGTAGGTACTGGCTGGTTAGGCGCTGGCATAAAAATAACAGGGGGAGCAGGTCTATGTGATGTCCGCTCCCCCTGTGTGTCGGTCAGTACAGGAAGGGCGGGACCCACAGCCCCCCTAGACCGGCCCGCTTGAGCACAATGGCGCCTGCCAGCATGAAAATACCCAGCCCGATATAGAACCAGTCAATAGGGCGGTACTTGAGCTGAGGCAGCCAGGTACGCGGCCCTACTCCGAAGGCGCGTAAATCCATCGCGTCGGTGATCTCTTCGCCCCCTACCACTGCCCCTACTGTTAGAGGGATAAGCAAAGGGGCAAAGTTACGGATGCGCTGGATCAGGCCGCTCCCTTTCGTGCCCTCCAGCTCAAAGCCGCGCGCCCGCTGGGCATCGGTGATGATCTGAAAGTCGCGTCCCAGCGTGGGGATGAATCGGAATGCCATCTCCATGGCATAGGCTACCTTGTCACCCAACCCCAGCCCGCGAAAAGTGATGCCGTATAGGGCTGGGTCAATGGTGTAGGGGATGACCACTGACAAAGCGGCAAAGGTTGTGATACGGATGATCTGCGCCACCAGATAGGTCAGACGTTCAGCGCTCAACTGGAAGGCAATTTGTGCGCCCAGCAGGTTAAACGAAGGTGACCATAAGGGGTGTTCCTGTGAACGGTCATAGACGCCCGCCGCGCCGCGCCCTGTCAAGAAGGTGATCAGGGACAGCATCGTGCCGATAATCAAGATCACGATCCAGAAGCGGCGCATCTGTTGCCAGGTCAGCCGTGCCAGCACAATCTGGGTAATGGCTATCCCCAAGAACCCCAACAGGAAGCGGATGTCCCAGAAACCTGATCCGCCGCCGGGGACAAAGCCTACTGTGACCAGCGTACACAGCAGGAAGATGATCTTCGCACGCGGATCAAGCCGATGAAAGATGGTATCACGCGGCTTGTAGGCCCAATTGACGAGCATAGGTCACCTTCGCTTGAGCAGATTGACAGGGGCGGGGCAGGCCCAGCCCCTGCCTCGCGGATGTCATATTACCGCCCGGTCTGGGCGCGGGCCTGCTTCCATGCGGCGTACAGCAGGGGGGTCAGAATGACAGCAAACAAGGTGTTTGGCCCTGCCGCCGGGATGAACTCGCCGATGAAAGCCGTTGTGAAGCTGTAGCCGTTGTAGGGGATGTCGGCCATCGCGGCAAAGCCGATGCCGACGATGACACCCAGCGCGCCCCATACTACCAGCCCGCGCGTTTCTTCGTTATCCAGCCACGTGCTGATGGCTTTGGCCCGGCTGTTGACAAAGAATGCTCCTATAGCGCACAGCACGGCGACCGCCCACACGGCGATGACACCCCCTGAGAAGCCGTTTTGCACCAGATCAACGACGCCAAAGGCGGCAAAGGCCAGCGTGAGGACTATCAGCAGGTAGGGCCAGAACTGCGGCGCCAGCGACAAGCCGAGCATCACGACCAGCACGACCAGCATGATATACCACCAGTTACCAAAGTTGGCCTGCTCTCCGGACCATGGGTCGGCGATATTAGGAGACACAAGCGGTAGTATCACTCCCAAGGCCAGCACAGCAACCACGATCCAGCGCAGAATGTTGATCCTGCCGCGCAGACCGCCCGACAGATACATGCCAGCCAGCCCTGGCACCAGACCCATCAGCCCGTTGGCCACGTCCCAGATCGGGAAAACGCCCCAGCCAGTCAGCGCGTCACCCAGCACATTGCCAAACAGCCCTGAGAAGAAGCCAACCGCCGGCCCAAAGGCAAACCCGAAGAAAATCGGGATCACGACCACCGGCCTGAGCGCGACCAGGCTGACGGAAGGCACCGGCACGATGTTAAATACCCATGACAGCACACCGTACAGCGCCGCGCCGATTGCCATCATCACCACTTCGCGTGTGCCGATCTTGAACATCTCAGATTCGGCGAAGAGGATGTAGATCAGATAGAGCACAATGGCGCCAACGATAACCCATGTCAGCCACCAGTTCAGGAAGTCAGCGGCCTGAATCCAGCTGCCGATGCCCCCCTCTTCTGGTGACGGCCAGGGTATCCAGAGCAGTCTGCCTTCTGCACCCCGTGCCGCGGCGATCTGATCGCCAATGAACAGCAATACCAGCAGGATGATCAGGCCGATTACCACAATAACCAGCCCTCTCACATACTTGTTGCTCATCTCCTTACCTCCTGTGAAAGCAGTGTATTTAGGTATAGAGTCCAATGGCGCATGGCAGTGCCTTTGTACTCCCTGCACCCTCTGTCTACTTAGACGCGCTCCAGCGCATGGGCCAGCGCCTCAGCCCGCATGAAGCGTCCTGTCTTGCCGTAATATTCCAGGTTGGCTTTGAGCAGTGAAGACGGAATCACGCGGCAACGCTGGAGCGCGTCGAGATCGGCCAGCACCTCAGGCGGCGGGCCGTCTCGTATGATCTGGCCGTCTCCCATCAGGAGTACGCGGTTGGCGTAACAGACGGCCAGATCAATGTCGTGGGTGATGAAGATGATAGCGGCAAAGCTGTAGGGTCTTTCTTCGGCTGTGCCCAGCCCTACCACCGAGTCCATAAAGCTCATATAGTTGGCGTAGTCTTGGCCGGCGGTCGGCTCGTCCATGACCAGAATGGCGCTCCGCATAGCCAGAATGGAGGCAATGCTGACGCGCTTTTGCTGGCCAAAACTAAGCGAAAGCGGCGGGCGGTCGATCTCTTCACTCAGGTTGACAACAGCCAGGGCTTGCTCGGTGTCTACCGCGATCTGATCCGGGTTGTGACCCAAATTGCGCGGCCCAAAGGCTAACTCCTCACGCACCGTTGGCGCAAAGAGCATATGGCGCGGACTCTGGAAGACATAGCCGATGGTCTGGGCCATCTGGGCGACGGTCATCTGGCGGCTGTCTTTCCCACGCAATAAAACCCGCCCGGTAGTGGGGCGCAACAGACCAATGGCATGTTTGACAAGGGTTGTCTTCCCTGCACCATTTGGGCCTAAGACCGCGATCACGTCGCCCTGCCGGATGGTCAGGTTGATGTCCTTGAGCACCAGCGGGCCGTCACCATACTGGAAGGAGACATTCTCAAACTCGATCAGCGCCGGCGCATCTGGGCGGGCGGGCGGCGCTGAGGGGTGATCGTCGGCGGCAGAGCCTCTGGCGCGGGCGATCACAATGGGGGCGGGCAGTTTGACAGCATGGTAATCGGCGGTTTGCAACAGATCATCTACAGGTCCCAGATAGGTGACACGTCCGTCCTGCATGTGCATAGCTAGATCAGGATGGACGGACAGCACATCTTCGACGCGGTGCTCGATCAACAGGATGGTCTTGCCCTCATCAGCCAGCCGCCGGATCAGCGCCAGTGCCTCTTGGGCGCTGGCTGGGTCGAGGTTTGCCAGTGGTTCATCGAGCGCCAGAATGCCGGGGCGCATAACCAGCACACCGGCCAGGGCGACTTTCTGCTTTTCCCCTCCTGACAGCGAGAATGTCTCGCGCGTTTTTAGATGGCTGAGGCCTAGATACTCCAGCGTGTCTTCCACACGGCTGATGATCTCTTCGCGCGGCAGGCCAAGATTCTCCAGCCCGAAGGCCACTTCCTGTTGCACAGTAGCGCCCAGTATCTGCCGTTCTGGGTCCTGGAGCACTGTCCCCACCACCTGAGAGATGGATGCCAGCGGCTTGTCGCTGAGGTCTTGTCCGTTCAACAAGATGCGCCCGCTGATCTCGGCCTTGTAACTGCGCGGGATCAGGCCGTTAATGCAACGGAGCAGGGTGGTCTTGCCGCACCCGCTGGCGCCGGCAATCAGCACAATCTGGCCTGCCTGTACGCTGAGAGATATGTCCTGTAAGGCATATTCCTGCCTTGTAGCGTAGCGGCAGGACAGATTTTCGATAACGAGCGGTAGAGTTGCGTCCGGTTGCATGGAGGCGGCCTATCCGTATTTAAAGTGTGCAAGTATCGTCCCCCCTTGATCAAAACCCAGTCAAGGGGTGCGGGTTGCTCTTGGGGAGACTGCTTAGCTTAATTATAAGGTATTGTCAAGGGGGTGAACAGGGAATGAGCTTGCCCCTGAGTATGCCGGTTTGACAATCAGCCTGCCATCATGGTAGGATCACCAAATAGGAGATTTAGCACTCTCACACCGAGAGTGCTAAATGAGGGGGAGGTGAGATGGCAGAGCTTACCAAGCGGCAGGAATACATTCTGGGCCTGATCGTTCGAGAGTATGTGAAAGCGCCTACGCCGGTCAGCTCGAAGGCATTGGTGGACAAATATGCGCTCGATGTCAGCACGGCTACCGTCCGCAATGATATGGCCGTGCTGGAGGAACAGGGCCTGATCACCGCTCCTCATACTTCAGCCGGACGTGTCCCCACGGAAGCGGGGTATCGCTACTTTGTCCAGCGGCTGATCAGTGATACCGATCTAACCCCCGCTGAGCGCCGCATGATCCGCCATCAGTTCCATCAGGCCCACCTTGATATTGAGCAGTGGCTCCGGCTGGCGGCTTCGGTGCTGGCTCACACAGCCCGTAGTGCCTCATTGGTCACTTCCCCTTTGCCTGCTCGTGCTTCTTTCAAACACCTTGAGCTGATCAGCACGCAGGGGCGCCTTGTCCTGCTGATTCTGGTACTGGAGGGGGGCGATGTGCGCCAGCAGATGCTCACGCTGGCCGAGCCGGTCCCGCAGGAGGTGCTGAGTCAAGTAGCGGCGCGTGTCAGCAAGTTGTGCGTGGGGAAGAGGGCTGAATGGATTCGCGCTGAAGCCGAGCGCCAGCCTACCCTAGATCAGGAGATCATGCAATTGACGGCTGACCTGCTGGAGCGAGCCGATCTGGGGCATCGCACCGTATATACAGATGGACTGGTGAACATCCTTGATCCGGACTACCTCCTCAACCAGTTGGAGATTGATGAGCCGTCAGCGCGGGCCGAGCTTCAGCGGGCGCTGGATGAAGTAGACAGCCCCGGTGCCCGTCAGGCCCTTCACTTGCTGGAACAGCAGAGTCTGCTGGAAGAGATACTGGCTGAGGCGCTTTCACCGGACGTGAATGGTGTTCAAGTGATGATTGCGGGAGAAGGGCGCTGGGAAGAGCTGAGCCATGCCAGCATGGTACTCTCTCGTTATGGCGTAAAAGGATATGCGATGGGCGCTCTGGGCGTTCTGGGGCCGACACGACTGCATTACGGGCGGGCTGTCTCCGCAGTACGGTATGTGGCAGGGCTGATGAGTGATTTGTTGATCAGCATCTATGGCGAACAGGATCGAGCCAGCCCAGAGGAGGGAAACTCCCTGTATTAGAAATCGATCAGAAAAATGCGGCTCTTATGTTTATCTAATGCGTCCCGAATACAATCCAACACGACTAGCAGACCGAGAACAAGGCGAGGAGGAAGATAAGGATTGGTGAACGAAGAACCTGTACTGGGCCAGTCAGGCGAACCAGAGGCCTCTGAGCCTGAAACATTGGTGCAACAGCAAGAGGAACAAGCCGGCGAGGCACAGGCAGAAGCTCCTCTTGATCTGGAGGCGGAGTTGAACAAGGCTCAGGCGCAGGCCGCCGAGTATCTGGACGGCTGGCAGCGTGCCCGTGCCGAGCTGGCAAATTACAAGAAGCGTGTAGACCGTGAGCGGGCCGAGTGGGAGACAGTCATTCGGGGAGAGGTGATCTCCGGGCTGTTGCCGGCGCTGGACGATTTTGATCTGGCGTTGGAGAAACTGCCAGCCGATCTGGCCAACAATGAGTGGGTGACGGGTATCACCCTCGTCTATCGGAAGTTGCAGGCGCAACTGGGTGCGCTGGGGCTGAGCGAGATCGAAGCCGTCGGGAAACCTTTTGATCCGGCTGTGCATGAAGCTGTCACTCATGAAGCCTGCGAGGGGCATGAGTCTGGGACTGTCATCGGCGTCATTCGGAAGGGATACCAGCTTAATGGCAAGGTGATCCGTCCGGCGCTGGTGCGGGTGGCTCAGTGAGCCATGGCTTGAGCAGTCGCCCGGAGGAAGGAGGGTAGAGTGCTCCAGCTCTTCCGGGCGGCCATGTATGCAATTATCAGTCAGTAATTAGATGGAAGGAGAGAGACAAATCTATGGGTAAGATTGTAGGGATCGATTTAGGGACCACGAACTCGGTGGTGGCTGTCATGGAAGGCGGTGAGCCGACAGTTATCCCCTCAGCAGAGGGGGGGCGGCTGTTCCCTTCAGTGGTGGCAATGGATAAGAATGGTCAGCTTGTTGTCGGGCAGGTAGCCCGCCGTCAGGCTGTTGTCAACAGCGAGAATACCATCTTCTCGATCAAGCGGTTTATGGGCCGCAAATACGATGATCCGGAGGTGCAGAAGGCCCTCAGACACATCCCTTATAAGGTGACCAAAGCCCGTAACGGGGACGTGCGTGTTGTGATGGGCGGGAAGGAATATTCACCGCCGGAAATCTCGGCCATGATTTTGCAGAAGATCAAAACAGACGCTGAGGCATATCTCGGAGAGCCGGTCACTCAGGCCGTCATTACTGTGCCGGCCTACTTCAACGACAGCCAGCGTCAGGCGACTAAGGACGCAGGCCAAATTGCCGGGCTGGAGGTCCTGCGCATCATCAATGAGCCGACCGCCTCATCGCTGGCTTATGGGCTGGACAAGCATAAAGATCAGACTATTGCCGTGTATGACCTGGGCGGCGGCACATTCGACATCAGCATTCTGGATGTAGGTGACGGCGTCTTTGAGGTCAAGTCTACCAACGGCGATACCTTCCTGGGCGGCGACGACTTCGATCAGCGCATCATTGACTGGCTGGCGGATGAGTTTCTGCGCGAGCAGGGGATTGACCTGCGTCAGGATAAGCCCGCTCTCCAGCGCCTGAAAGAGGCCGCCGAGAATGCCAAGAAGGAACTCTCGACCAAGCTGGAGACGGAGATCAGCCTGCCGTACATCACGGCAGATGCCAGCGGGCCTAAGCACTTGCAGATGACCCTGTCCCGTGCCAAGCTGGAGCAACTGACCGCTGATCTGATTGAGCGGACCATCGAGCCGTGCCGTCTGGCGTTGAAGGATGCCAAGCTGACAGTCAAAGATATTGATGAGGTGGTGCTGGTAGGCGGCATGACTCGTATGCCGGCTGTGCAACGCGCAGTGGCTGAGTTTTTCGGCAGGGAGCCGCACAAAGGCGTTAACCCGGACGAGGTGGTCGGCATTGGCGCGGCCATTCAGGCAGGTGTGCTGGGCGGTGATGTCAAGGACATCCTGTTGCTCGATGTGACTCCGCTGACGCTGGGTGTTGAGACGCTGGGCGGTATTGCTACACCGATTATTGAACGTAACACGACCATACCGGTTTCGAAGAGCCAGATTTTCAGCACGGCCTCAGACGGGCAGACGCAGGTCGAGATTCATGTTGTGCAAGGCGAGCGCCCGATGGCCGCGGACAACAAGTCGCTGGGCAAGTTTATACTTGACGGCATCCCGCCGGCGCCGCGCGGCGTCCCGCAGATTGAGGTGACCTTTGATATTGACGCAGACGGCATCCTGAACGTCAAGGCGCAGGATAAGGCAACCGGGCGTGCCCAGCATATCACCATCACGGCTTCCAGCGGTCTGACGCAGGAAGAGATCAAGCGGATGACCGAAGAGGCCAAGCGGCACGCTGAGGAAGATGCCCGCCGTAAGGAGCAACAGGAGGCGCGTAATGCGTGCGATAATGCCATCTACTCGGCGGAGAAGATGCTGCGTGACTACGGCGACAAGATACCTGATGAGGCCAAGAAGGCAACGCAGGAGAAGGTTGACGCGGCCAAGAAGGCGATGCAGTCTGACAATGTGAACGAGATTCGCCGGGTGACCGACGATCTGATCCGCCAGATTCAATCGCTGGGCGCGGCCATGTATGAGCAGAGCGGCGCGGCTGGCGCCGGCCCATCCGAGCAGGCTGGCGGCGGCGAGGATGTGATCGAAGGCGAAGTAGTGGACTAACAGCCGCCTGTCAGGCAGTCCTGTTGTTAAAGAAGAGTGACAACGCTGGGGTGCGTTCTACCACACCCCAGCGTTGATGCTTGTGTGGACTGTTGGTTTGTCTTCGCGATATAATGAGGCCACTTTACACAGCGTTCTAGCTGTTAGTGAGACGGCGGTTATTGCTTTATGCCAACAAGGCGTGATTACTACGAAATCTTAGGCGTGCCTCGCGGCGCGTCCGCTGAGGAGATCAAGAAAGCATTCCGGCGCAAGGCCCGTCAATATCACCCTGATGTGAACAAAGAGGCAGGCGCTGAGGAGATGTTCAAGGAGGTCAACGAGGCCTACGATGTCCTCAGTGACCCGCAGAAGCGCGCGGCCTATGACCGCTTTGGTCATGCGGCTGTTAATGGAGCCGCTGCCGGTGATCCCTTCACGAACTTCACCGGCTTCAGTGATATTTTTGATGAGTTCTTCGGAGGGGGGGCGTTCCGTTCGCGCACGCGCCGTGCTCCGCGGCGCGGTCAGGATTTGCAGTACCGCCTGACCATTGATTTCGCTGAGGCAATCTTTGGCACAGAACGCGAGATCGAGTTTGAGCGTACGGCTGTCTGCCCTGCCTGTAACGGCTCGCGTGCCGAACCGGGTACTACTCCCATCCGATGCTCTACCTGCGGCGGGACAGGGGAGGTGCGGAGCGTCCGCCAGACGTTTCTTGGGCAGATGGTCAATATCACCCCTTGCCCCGACTGTCAGGGCAGTGGTGAGGTTATCACCACGCCCTGTCGTGAATGCGGCGGACGCGGGCTGGTGCGGCAGACGCGCCGCCTGACCGTCAGCATCCCCGCCGGTGTTGATCGGGGCACCCAGATTCGGATCAGCGGTGAGGGAGAACCGGGGGTCTACGGCGGCCCGCCCGGCAACCTGTACATCGAGCTGTCTGTCAAAGATCACCGCTACTTCAGGCGGCGGGGTGACGACCTGCTGATCAAGGTGCAGATCAATGTGGCGCAGGCCGCGCTGGGCCATACGTTGATGGTCCCCATCCTGACGCCGGTGGGTGAGTCTGAGGCTGAGTTGCAGATTCCGCCCGGTACCCAGCCGGGACAGGTCTTTGTGATGAAGGGCAAAGGCGTGCCCCGTCTGCGGCGGGATGGTACGCACAGCGGCTATGGCGATCTCCAGGTGGCGGTAGAGGTTGAGATTCCTACCCGTCTTACACCTGAACAGCGTGCACTGTTTGAGAAACTAGGCGAGACCCTGGGCGAGGCGATCATACCGCCGGCTAATCAAAAGGGCTTCTTCGAACGGGTACTTGACTGGTTGGGCGGCGAGTAGACACAAACGGCCAGCAGGGCCAGGCTGGCTTGCAGAAGCACACTTGCTCTGTAAAAACTCTGTTAAAAAGTTGTCTTTCGGTATGAATCTGCTTCATTCCGCTATACAATTATTCTTATGAGCAGATGGATTCAAATATCCCTGACGCTGGATGGCGAAGGTGCGGAAGCAGTTGCCGACACTTTACGGCGGTATGTCCATCAGGGAGTATCCATCGAACAGCCCCTGCCCGGTGAAGCATGGTCTGATGAGCCGCTCCCGCCGGGGCCGCTGGTGGTACGCGGCTACATTCCTGCTGATGAGTCTGCCCCAACCGCACAGCGTCAGATTGAGGAAGCGCTCTATTACCTCAAGAAGCTTTACCCGCTTATTCCCGCCCCGGAGTTTCAGGTTATCGAGGAAGAAGAATGGGCCGAGGCGTGGAAGAAACATTATCACCCCATCCGTATCGGTCAGCGTATTCTGATTAAGCCTGCGTGGGTCGAGGTTGAGATGCGTCCGGAGGACATCGTGATCGAGATGGACCCCGGTATGGCCTTTGGCACGGGGACGCATCCAACCACTCAGCTTTGCCTCCAAGCTGTTGAGCGGTTTGCCGGCCCGGAAACCCGTCTGCTCGATCTGGGGACTGGCTCTGGTGTGCTGGCGATTGCCGCCGCCCGGCTGGGGACACCTCATGTGTTTGCCTGTGATATTGATCCCTTAGCGGTGCGCGTGGCTCAGGAGAATGTGAGGCGCAACGGCGTTCAGGATCGTGTCAGTGTGGCGCAGGGATCACTGGCCGAACTACTGGCGGAGGGCCAATGCTTTGATTGGGCGGTCGCTAACCTGACGGCTCGTGTCATTACCGAGCTGGCCGGTCAGGGGCTGGAGCGGGTTATCCAGCCGGGCGGGCGCTTCGTTTTTTCTGGCTTGATTGATACGCAGGCCGAGGAGGTAGCGGATGTGCTGGAAGCGGTCGGCCTGCCGGTGGTGGAGCGGGAGAGCATGAGCGACTGGGTGATGCTGATCGCGGAGAGGCTTGCCTGATGATCGTTACCAACCGTACCCCTGCCCGTTCCAGCCGTACCCAACAGCGCCCTGCCGATCCGCACGCGCTGAATAACTTGTTGCGCGAGTTAGATATACGTCCCCCTGGGGAGACGAGGTATAAGCTGGTCAGCAAGTGGGCGGCCAAACATGTGTGGCGGGTAGATGTCAACGGTGAGCCGTGGGCTTATATCCGCTATCTGCTTGGGCCGGCCAGCCAGTACCCCGATCAGTGGCGGCATCTCAAACTGGGGACGCTGTTACATGAAGCCCGCGTCGGTCCGCGCGTGATGGGCATGTCGCCGGAGAGCAGTGCGCTGGGCGGGCGGGCGGCCATCGTGGAGGCCGCGCTTAAGCCGATCAGCCGCGAGGAACTAGAGGCACGGGCCGACGAGGCGGTCGCATTGTTCGGACGACTCCATACCAATGCGCCCCTGCTGGAGGCACTTTCGCAGGAGGTGACTGCCACTGACCGCGAGCGGTTCAGTCCGCTGGCCAAGTTGTTCGGCGAGACACAAGAGAGATGGTTTCAGGCAGTAACCGAGCGCTGGCTTGAGGCCGGCCTGCCTCAGATCAGCGAGGCCGCTCAGATCGTCAGCGAGTTGCTGGCCCGCATCGAGATCATTGATGAACATGCTGAGCGGATCGATCTAGTCGTTCCGGCCCATAACGATCCTAATCATGGTAACTTCATGGTCAATCGGCAGGGGGCATTGCGCATGATTGACTTTGAAGAGCTGGCACTCAGCAACCCTGTTTCTGATCTGGGCATCTTTTTGACCTGGTATGTTGATCGTGACCGCCACCACGAGGTGTTGTCTGCCTACCCGCTGGCTGACCCCGATGCCATTCTATCGCGGATGCGAATATGGGTGCCGCTACGCTATATCGGCATTGCGGCTCACTGGGCGGCCCGTCTGCCTCGCGCACGCGATGCCGCCGCATGGAACTTTGCCGCTCAATCAATCCTGCAATGGTTGCGGGGCGCCTGTGAGCTGGTCTTTGATGGCAGTATCCCGCCGGGGATGGAGCAATTGCTCCACCATCTTCAGTCCTCGCTGGTGCAGTGAGGGCAGGCCGCACAGCCCGAAAACAAAAAACTGGCGACGGGCGCCAGTTGGCTGAATCGGAGAGGGGGAGCTGGGTGGAGTGAGCTTGTGCCAGTCTCGCCGTTACTCTTCGATCTCCTCGTCTTCTTCCCATTCGCCAGCGTGCTTCTTGAAGCGGTAGGTGATCCGACCTTTGGTCAGATCGTAGGCTGACAGTTCGACCCGCACCCTGTCTCCCAGCAGGATGCGGATGTAATACTTACGCATCTTGCCTGAGAGGTAGGCCAGAACTTCATGCCCGTCATCCAGCCGCACCCGGAACATCATTCCCGGCAGAGACTCAACGACAGTGCCTTCAACCTCGATTTTGTCTTTAGAACCCATGTGGCCCTTTCGTGATTACCTTGCCTGAGAATGCCTACTTCCGGTTAAACTTGGCCATACGACGACGAATCCGGCGAATGGCTTTCTTCTTTTGAATCCGGCGCAACTCGCTCTTGCTGACATGCCACCGCTTGCGGCGGACAGTGCTGAGGACACCGCTCTTAGCGACCTCTTTACGGAAGCGCTTTAATAGCTGTTCCTGACTTTCGCCCGGTCGGAGTGTTACAGTCGACAACCCTTTTTCACCTCCTTTCTATTTGCCAGTCCATAAAGCCGGCCATTACCTTCTCTGGCCGGACAGGCCTATTATTACTGTGCTAGTTACAGAGCATCTGCCTCAACCAGCGGCTCATCAATCTCGCCTTCGCCAGAGACCTCTGGAGTGTCAAAGTCATCCGGCATATGGGCAGAACCCTCTCCGGCCTCAATGAGACCTTTCAGGCTCAGGCCAATGCGCTGGCGCTGTGGCTCTAGACTGATGATGCGTGCCACAATATGTTGCCCCGGCTGAACGACGTCTTCGGGCCGCTGGGGCGGCGGGTTGCCCATCTGAGAGATGTGCAACAGCGCCTCAACGCCATTCTCCAATTCAACGAACGCGCCAAATGATACCACACGAGAGACCGTTCCTTCAACCAAATCCCCAAGCTGGTGCTTCTCTTCGATCTCAGCCCACGGGTTTGGCTGGAGACGCTTCAGGCTCAGGCCGATACGCTTGCCTTCGCGGTCAAGCTGAAGGACATAAGCTTTGACTTCCATCCCGACGCTCAAGATTTCGCTGGGGTGATGCACCCGCCGCCACGCCAGCTCAGAGACATGTACCAGCCCGTCGGCCCCGCCTAGATCAATGAATGCCCCAAAGTCGCGCAGGCTGCTAACCCGCCCTTGCACGATGTCGCCTTCTTTGAGGGTCTCCAGCAGGCGGTCTTTGACCTGATCGCGGGCCTCACGCTGGGCCTTGATTTGTGAAAACACCAGCCGCCGCCGGCGTGGATTCACCTCGATAATCTTGAGGGTAAGGCTCTGCCCGATCAGACGGGCCAGGTAGGCGGCACGGGCCTCATCGTCCAGGCCGCGCGGCAGGTCCACTACATGCGAAGCTGGCACGAAACCGCGCAATTCACCGTACAGGACGATCAGCCCTCCCCGATTGGCGGCGATCACTTCGCCAATGTAAGGCTCTTCCCGCTCCATCTGTTGGCGTGCCGCTTCCCAGTCCTTGCTGGCGCGGGCCTGTTGAATGGAGACAAGCAGGTTGCCGTCTCTGTCTTCTGGTTCTACGACCATGACCATCACTGTCTGCCCGACATGATAGGGATGGTCGTCCCCCAGTGCCTCGATGTCGCTCCGTTGGACAACCCCGTCGCGCTTGAGGCCCACATCAATAATGATCCCCTGTTCGTCAATGGCTAGAATCGTGCCGGTGAGAAGGTCTCCCCGCCGGACTTCACCAATATCTTCGCAAGATTGCTCCAGCAGAGCGGCGAAGTCAACTTGAGACTCATCAGAGGAAAATGATGCCTGACTTTTCATAGTCTTGCTATATGTGCCTCCCGACCAGCGTGGTCAAAGCAACATGGCAGGCAACGCCCGGCTCAGGAGGAAGGGGCGGGGAGAGGAGCCGCGTTACCCGTAAAACTGTGAGGATAGTGGGATGGCCCGCCCATACAGGCGGGATATAGAGAAGCAAAACTGATCCTTCTTCTTGTCGTGGATGGCGACGTTCCGCAGACATGGCCGCAGAACAGCTAGGGACTACACCCATGCGCCGTCGTCTGGCGCAGCTAACAATCTTCCTTCAATGAAAACCCGGGTTGGGGATAGCCTTACCTTCCCATCTAGGCGGTATTCTACTCGCTTGCTTGGGGCTTGTCAATTCGCTTGTTTGGCCGCCTTAACGTTGATCTTAACGCTAGCATATAAATCCTCCCTTGACGGGAGTGGCTAAAAAGCTGGAGCCACAAAATCAATAAGGCAGGTAGGATAAGCAGGGAAGCGCTGTTTGTGAAGTTGGCGTTGGTTCCAGCAAAAGACGAAGAGGGAAACAGCA
>DAOTYH010000097.1:0-12156 GCA_034435015.1 Anaerolineae bacterium
ATAGAAAGCGGTAGGGCGCACAAGATAGTGCGCCCCAGCAAAGCCACTACCACCGGAAGACCTAATCGAGGGTCACCAACGGAATAGTGTTATTACTGCGGTTGAGGTTCATCACACTCACCTGTGCGGCTACCTTTTGTGCCATCTGAGTCAGCGCCAGCGCGGCTGGTGAATCTGGATGGGTAGCTACGATGGGTTGACCGTTGTCTCCCCCTACGCGCACCTGCACATCCAGCGGAATACTGCCCAGGAAAGGCACTCCCCGCTGTTCGGCCAGCCGCTTGCCGCCGCCTTCGCCGAAAAACTCACCACTCATGTTTTCCACAACACCAATGATGGGCACTTCAACCTGCTCAAACATTGCCAGCCCACGCAGGGCATCGCCAAGTGCGACTTCCATTGGTTGTGTCACAATGATCGCGCCGGTCAGAGGAACAGATTGAGCCAGCGTTAACTGAGCATCCCCAGTACCGGGCGGCAGATCAATGATCAGGTAATCCAACGACCCCCATTCGACATCAGTAAAGAACTGACGAATAGCACTATGCACCATCGGGCCGCGCCAGATGATCGGCCTGCTGGGATCAACGAGAAAGCCCATGCTCATCACCTTGACGCCGTAAGCTTCAGCCGGGAAGAACCGTTGCTCGACAGGAGGGGGCATCTGGTAGATACCCATCATCATAGGGAGGTTGGGGCCTAAAATATCAGCATCCATCAATCCAACCGATGAACCGCTCAGCCGCAGGGCAACAGCCAGGTTGGCCGCAATGGTGCTTTTGCCGACCCCCCCTTTGCCGCTACTAACGGCAATTAGGTTCTTAATATCCAGATTCATGCGGGACTGAATACGAGTGTCAGCCGGCACAGAGGAGTCCAGCCGGATATTCACTTCATTGATGCCGGGGACACGCAGAGCCGCCTGACGGGCCTCTTCGGCAATACGGTCCTTGAGAGGGCAGGCCGGAGTCGTCAGCATGATGGTGAAGCTGGCAGTACCACCGTCAACAGTCAGGTCACGAATCATATTTAAGGAGACAAGGTCGCGGTGGAGTTCCGGTTCTATCACGGTGCTTAACTGGGCGATGATTTGTTCCTCGAGATTTGGCATAGAGCGGCCTCTTCCTCATGCAGCTGCGCTGATTGTCAAATGTTCCTAGCGTTGATTATAACTACCGCCGCTTTGCAAAACTACGATCTTCGCCTGCTCCCCCAGAAGGATACAGGGGACAAGTTGACAAGCATTGTCCCCTGTATCCCACCGATTGATCGGATATCATGAGCAGAGCATCTAGTCAGCGGCGGTAGCTTGAGCCTCCGGCGGCAGGCGCTCTCCCAGAGGGACTTCGCCAGTCAAGTGCCAGCGTAGAATGTCGCTCTTGGCCTTCTCGTACAGGGCGATCAGCTCGCTGTCGCTCCCTTTGAAGCGTGCAACCGCCTGCCGAGCGCACAAAGTGCATCCACGCACAGCACGGTAACTATCGGCATGGCAGGACAAGCATCCATCCAGACGGATCATCATCAGAGCGAAGGCTTGCTCTTCAATACTGCCGGGCGTCTGTCGTGAGATGTGCTCAACGAGTTGTTGCCACTCCTGACCTCTCAGGTTACCCAGCAGAGGAATAACGCGGGTAGGGAACAGCATCTCTGCGTCATTCTGATACATTTTGCCCTGACCTCGCCTGTACCTTTGTCAAAGAAAGGAACCGCTCTCACCAGCAGGCAAGCGGTTCATCTATACCCTTTTTTCTGAAGGCCTGTCCGTATCCTGCCCGCCAGCGGCAGGCCATGCAGGATTTGCGAGTTAATCTTTCTCTTTAGCCGACTTAGCCGCCTCTTTGCCTTCGCGGTCGATCCGTTCCTGCTCGGCACGGGTAGGGGCAATAGTCTGCCAGTAACTCAAGGGTTTGGAGAGTTTAGCCTTATTATAGATATGGGCCGTCGTGCGGTCGTAGCTGGCAAGCTCGTAGTCATGATCCATTTTAATCGCGTCGAAGGGGCAGAACTCGGCACAAAAACCGCAATTCATGCAAATGTCTATGTCAATGTAAAACTCGGCAGGCTGTGGTCTAGGACGTCCTGTATTAGGATCAGTACTCCGCACAATCCAGATGCACTGAGGGGGACAGACTTTTGCGCAGATGCCACAGCTTGTACACCAGTCAGCGCCCGGTGCAGTGGGGTGATCAGCGTCGTTGACAACCAGAAATGGGATAAAACGGAACCTTTCTGGCACTGCCGCCTTTTCTTCCGGGTACTGGATCGTGATCAAACCCCGCGAAGAGGGGCTTTGCCGGGCCTCAAACCCTTCAACAGTGGTATACCGCCTGACCCCCCACTTGAAATCATCAACGTAGGTATTAATGAAGTGCTTGATGGTGACCCCAAGGCCTCTTAGAATGCCAAGTCCGTACATATCTCTCCTCTACCGGTCTAACTCGCCCAACACGATGTCCAGGCTACCCAAGATGGCGATCACATCAGCAATTTTGTATCCCCGGCACATCTCTTCCAACGCCGTGATGTTAATGAAACTTGGGGCACGGATGTGATACCGGTAGGGATTCGCACTGCCATCGGAGACAATGTAGAACCCCAGCTCCCCCTTAGGATTCTCAGCATGCCCGTAATGCTCACCCTTAGGCACACGGACACTGTAGGGGCGTTTCCCTGCCCAGAACTCCTGCCCCTCTGTCGCTTCAAGCCGCGGGACGATCTGTTCAAGGATGCGGATGCTCTGCCAGATCTCATCCAAACGGATCAGGTAACGGTCATACAGGTCGCCGTTGTAGCGGACGCACACATCGAAATCAAGCTCATCGTAGATACTATAAGGATCGGAACGGCGCAGGTCGTAAGGGACGCCGCTGGCGCGTAGCACCGGCCCAGTGACACCATACGCAACGGCTTTATCAGGCGGGAGTACACCGACCCCCTTACAACGCGAGATGACGATCTCATTGTGCGTCAGGTAGCGGTCTAATTCCTCAGCCGCACGCGGCAGACGGTTATAGACGAGGTCCTTGATGTACTGCATGGTGTCTATACGGCGCGGCCAATCACCGGGACGGACAGCCGGCCCGCCTACGTAGGGCGGCAGATCGTAGGCTACCCCGCCAAAGCGCATATAATTGCACATCATCCGCGAGCCTGTGGTTGCCTCGATCAGATCAAGCATGATCTCGCGTTCAGTGATGATGTACACGCAGGGCGTCAGGAAGGCTCCCAGGTCATTCAAGAAGAAGCCGATCAGCCAGAAGTGGTTGATGATACGCGTCATCTCAGCCATAAAGACACGGATCAGTTCGGCACGTTCGGGGACCTCCTGCCCCATCATTTTCTCAACGGTAATGGCGTATGCAAGGTTATTAGAGAGACTGCAAATATAGTCAAGCCGATCCGTGTACGGCATATTACCCAGGTAGGTATTCCGCTCCCCGATTTTCTCGTGGTTGCGGTGCAAGTAGCCTACGACCGGCTCCAAGCGGGTGACTGTCTCACCGTCCAGTGTTACCGCCATCCGGAATACGCCATGAGTACTGGGATGCTGAGGCCCCATGTTGACCAGCAGTTGGTCGGTCTTGATCTGATGCACACTCACGCCGCTGGTAGTTTCTGGCAAGGCCAGCCCCGCATAAACGGCCTCTTCTCCCTGCGGTGTCCAGCCATCCAAGGTGAAGCCAGATGGATACTGAACATTCTTGCCATAGGGATTTAGGGCTTCTGCACGCTGAACATGGCCCTCAGGCCAGCGGCTCTTAAACGGCTTGGCATCCTCCTCATAGAATGGCTCGTGCCAATCTTTGCGCAGAGGGTGACCCTCAAAACCTTCCCACAACAGAATGCGCTTCAGGTTTGGGTGACCGGCAAAGCGGATCCCCATCAGGTCCCACGCTTCGCGCTCCTGAAAGTTGGCAGAGGGCCACACCCCAACTAGCGAGGGCAAGACAGCTTGATCACGGGGGGTACGTGCTTTAAATGTAAAGGCCGGACCACCCTCATGTGTTCGATACACATGGTAGACCATCTCAAAGAAACCCTCTTGGAGATAGTCTACATAACTTGCGCTGGTCAGCAGGTCATAACCCAGCTCGTCACGAATGACCGTCGCTACTTCAACCAGCTTATCACTTGTTACGATAATCCCCTCATAACCTTCGCGTTCATCGGGTTGAACCGCTTCTGGGAACTTCTGACGTAGGGTCTCGACGACATTCGTCGAAATTGCTTCAGGAAGTGTATCGGTCATGTTGTTCTTGTCCTCAATCTGCCGCCGGCTCTTCGGCTGGAGATGCCGCAGTCTGAGCACGTATCAGAGCGGCCTGACGCGGATCGATCAAGTCAGGACCAAGTAACGGAATAGGGATCGGTTCGCTTTCACCTCGATGATACCAAGGCACAGTTTTCAGGCTCTGCCCTTCTATCTTCCGGTGTAGTGCGATAAAGCCATTTAGCAGGGCCTGTGGGGTAGGGGGGCATCCGGGGACATAGACATCAACCGGGATGAACTTATCAATTCCGTCAACGACGTTGTAGCCTTCCTTAAAAGGCCCGCCTCCAGAGGCACAGGCGCCCATAGCGAGCACATAGCGCGGCTCTGACATCTGGTTATAGAGCCTGACAATCTGAGGCACCATCTTCTTGGTCACAGTGCCCGAGACAATCATCAGGTCACACTGCCGAGGGCTTGGCCGCACGACCTCCATCCCAAAACGGGACTGGTCATAGCGTGAGGCGGCGGTAGCGATCATCTCAATCGCGCAACAAGCAAGGCCAAACATCATGGGCCAAACTGAGCGTGCGCGGCTCCAATTGTAGAGTCGGTCGAGCGTGGTAATAGTTACATTCGAGCGTAATTCTTCAGGAATGGGGTAATCAGGGTTGTTCGGCCCTTGCATGTCGTCTGCCATCTTGCAGGACTGACCTCCTCCAAATCTGCTCCGGTAAACTCATTTGCCTGACAGATCGTGACTCACTACTGACGTACCGAAAACAGCTTAGGACTTTCAAAATGCGGGTATACGAGACAAAAAGCTGAAAGTTCTCTGCGGCCAAACGCACAGCGGAATAGGTTGGCAGGCCAACCACACTTTATTCGATCACCCGGAAGCGATGACATTCCGTTGTATGGTAATGGTACACTGCCGCGAAGTAAAAATCAAGACGTTGGGGGGAGTGGGGAGTGGCTAATAGAGTGGATATGGAGGGCTAAAATCGCCTGACCCGTTAACACCATGTCCACCCTTTTTAGCCACTCCCCACACATTGCGGCTTCCGCTTTGACTCCCTGTAACAACCTATGCTATGATAGAGAGAGATCGGAGAGTTATATTCGATTTATGCTTTACTTTCTGTTCAAGGAGGAAACGTCTATGCCAACTATACGAATGAACACCGATCAGGCCCGTTCTACGGCAGGTAGAATGCGTAGCTCGTCACAGGAGTTACAGGCTGCGCTCAACTCGGCTAGCAACGCCGTCAGTGCAATGCTGGCAGAGTGGGAAGGCAACTCTGCGACGCAGTTCCAGGGTGAGTACGATCAGTGGCGCTCGGCACTCAACCAAGCCATTCAGGCGCTCGACGCACTTACTAACCGCCTCGAGTCTGAGATCGCCGAGTGGGAGGCCACAGCCAGCACGCTGTAGCAGGTGCGCGGGCACCTAGTGTGTACTTGCCCGCTATTAGCTAATCCTTAGGGGCAAGGCGTAACGACCTGCCCCTGCTCATATATTTCTGTTAAAAGCATCTCTAACGGAAGGAGTTGCATATTCTGTGAGTCTGCGATCTGACCTGACTGGCGAGTGGCGCCGTACGGGCCGCGTGTACCTTGATATTAGACCACGCGAGCGCGAGCCGTTGCCCTCCGGTGAGATTGAGCTTCCCCCTCCGCCTAATCCACCACCCCCCCCTTCCAAGCCAAATATGTGGCTCGCGATCACTATGCCAATGACAGGTCTGCTTGCGGCAGTTACCACCATTCTTACATCTCAGGGAAGGATGTGGTATGTCGCGTTACCAATGATTTTCATGGCAATTATTATTCCCAGTGTGCAACTTCTTGCATACCAGTCTAGCTTGAAGGAGCACGCTAAAGCGTTAGAAGACCAGACCGCACAATACCGCAATTTATTGGCAGATTATCGGCAACGGATTGACCAGATCGCAGCCCGGCAGAGGAGTATCCTGATAGATGAGAATCCATCTCTCAGTGATCTGCTCAGGCGGGTTGACTACCGCGAGCGTGTGTGGGAACGACTTAAAATCCACGATGATTTCCTAACAGTGCGGGTAGGCATAGCGCCAGCACCTATTTCAGTAACTATCAAGCCCCCACGTGATAATCCCGTAGCGCCTGATGACCGTATCCATGAAGCCCTGGCACTGGCCGAAGAGGCTTCCCAAGTCAAGGGAATGCCATTCCTGCTCGACCTGCATAAACTGAGCACAGTTGGTATTGTTGGGGGAGAGCGGGGTGGTGATACCTTGTCGCTGGTACACAGCATGGTCCTCAATATTGCGGCACATCACTCTCCAAAAGATGTTCATTTGTACGTGATCAGCCATCGGCGCAATGCGGAAAAGTATTGGGAATGGGTGAAATGGCTGCCTCATGTCAATGCGATAGGCACCAGTGAGGGAGGAAGCCGTCTCTCTTTCTCGCCTACGCGGAGTGAGGTAGTAATGTCGGCTTTGCTACAGGAATTCACCCGCCGCCAACAGCGGGATTTGGTGGGAGCACCCCATATTGTTGTGATTCTTGACCAAGCATCTGAGGCTATCTATAGCCCGGCAAGCGCCATACTCTTGGATCATGATCCTGGTCTCAATGTCAGTACTTTGTTTGTCGACAGACCTGTGCCTGCTCAGTGCCATGCTCTGCTAATTGTTGAAGGCGATGGCCAATTTTATTACCGCGAGACATGGCAATCCAGCCCTAAGGAAGGGCGTGTCCACGGGATAGCCGATCTGGCTACACTGGCTCAGTGCGAGCGAATGGCACGTAGCCTTGCCCCCCTGCGGACTGAGTTAGTAACGACTGGTGAAATGCATGCCAGCGTGCGGTTGGTTGAACTACTGAATGCCCAGCAGGCAGATGAGGTTGACATTGGGGCACTTTATGCTGAGCATCAGCGGCCTGAAATGCAATTGGATTTTCCAATCGGCCTAAACCGCGAAAATAAGCCGATGCGGATGATCCTCCGTGAGGCGGGGCAGGGTGGCTTTGGGTCTCATGCTATATTGGCTGGTATGCCGGGAACAGGTAAGAGCGTTCTGCTTAAGACAATTGTGTTGAGTATAGCAGCAACCCATTCACCAGCCGTTGTGAACTTTCTGCTAGGAGACTTCAAGGCGGGTGCGGCAGAGTTGAAAGAGTTGCAAACATTACCCCACGTTGTGGGGTACATCACCGACTTGGATGAGGCGATGGCTGAACGGGCGCGTATTGCAATGGAAAGCGAGCTGAAGCGCCGCCAGCGAAAGATGGATCAAGCCGGAGGCAGAGTTACCGATATTTGGAGCTACAATAGAGAGAACCCGGAAGACCCATTGCCCCACCTGATCATCATTCTTGATGAGTTTGCACGTGCGCTTCAACTTAACAGCGCTTTCCGCGCCACGATGGACGATATCGCCGCTCGTGGGCGTGCCCTAGGAGTCCACCTATTTCTCAGCACACAACGTGCATCTGATTTCGACGAGAGAATCCGGCCCAACATTGACTTTCGACTCAGTCTACGTGTTGCCAGTCGGCAGGACAGCATGACAATGTTCCATCGTCCAGATGCCGCAGACATACCTTCAACCCGACCTGGGCGTGGTTACATCCAGTACTCTGGGAGTGAAGGGGAAGTTTTTGAACCATTTCAGGCCGCTCACGCCCTAGCACTTCATCAAGTAGGACGACAGACATCACAACAAATTGAGCCATTCAAGGTTTTTCGAATTGGGCCAGAAGGCCAGCGGGAACAGATTGCCCACTATAAAGGGGGCATATTGTCACCCTCTACTAATACTAATACTGAGGAGGGCAACGGGGCACGTTCTGAGGCAGCAGTTCTAATCGAAAGGATCATTGCGCATTGTAAGGAAGCAGGATACCCCCCCGCACACAGGATTTACCTGCCTGAACTGCCAGAACCATCTGAGTTACCTGCCTTCCGCCTGCTGAGAGAAGCCCCAGTTTTTTGTGGTGTGGATCAAGAAGTGTGGTGGGCCAGACAAGAACCTAGTAGTCTTGCCAATAGACTGGTTGTGCCGGTTGGCTTGCTTGATATACCGTCTGAACAGCGGCAGGATACCTGGCTTATTGATTTCAAGGCCCATGATGGTCACTTCTGGGTTGCGGGTGCGCCAGGTTCTGGAAAAGCGTTATTCTTACGCACCCTGATCTTGACACTGGCTGCTACCCACTCACCGGCAGATTTAGAGTTCTATTTACTGGACTTTGGTCAAGGAGTTCTGCACCTCTTTGAGTCTCTGCCACACTGCAATGGCAACGTATTCCGGCCCCAAGAACAGGAGCGTGTTAGCAGGCTTATTGACTTCTTAGCAGGCGAGGCAGACAGGCGACAGAAGTTATTTGCTGATGCTCAGGTTGAAGGCCCTCAGGCTTATCGAACTCAGTACCCCAATGAGCCTCTCCCCTCCCTGTTTGTGGTGTTTGACAACTTCGACCGTTTCAAGAAAGACTATACTGAGAGCGTGGATAAAATCATCAGATTGACCACTGTGGGTCAATCAGTGGACATCCACCTGATATTCAGTACCAACCTGGCTAGTGAGCTTACACCCAACATCCGCAATAATATCGTGAACCGGCTTGCCCTGCGGCTGGTCAGCCCTGATGATTTCTTGGAGTTGGTCGGCAAACGCATCAACTTCACTTCAAAAGTCCAGGGACGTGGATACATTAGGCAGGGCGAATCTCTTATCGAGTGTCAGGTGGCGGCGCCGTTCGACACTCCAGCGTTACCGGCGCAGGATCAGCTACAGCAGATCATTCAATCCATGGCAGAAGCATGGGCTGGTCAGCCAGCCGTGCGTACTATCGAGGCACTAGCACCACATATTGACTTGGGCATGTTGATTGCCGCCACAGCGGGACAGTTCAGCAAAATGCCCATAACACGGCCTATTGGCTTGGGCTATAGCCACTTACAACCCATCATGCTGGACCTTGAGCGTTATGCCCCTGTCAGCCTGATCGTCAGCCCGCCCCGCCGGGGCAAAACAGAACTGTTGGTCACACTATGCCTCGCCATTATGGCCAGCTCTGCTCTTAGACAGATCACTGACCTGTACATCCTTGACTTCCAGGGCGGTCATTTGAGGTACCTGCGTAACATGCCCGACGTGCACTACATACCACCAGATGACAAAGTTGCTTCTACGTTACAAGCTCTGGTGGATGAACTTCGTCAGCGGGCAGATGCCCTGCAGAGCCGCCGGGCAAGTATGGCCGATATGACGCTGTCTGCCATGACACTGTCTGGTGACCGTCACCACACAGTCATACTCATTGATGACCTGAAAGGGATGTTACAAGCTGACAAGAGCGTCTTTGAGGTAGTTGATCAACTTGTGACCCTCCCGCGGGAAGCGGGGGTCTGCCTGTTTATGGCCGCTGAACCACCCGATATTCAGCAAAACTGGACGACACACCCTGCCCTCAAACTGGGGCGTCAGGGGGGGAGCGGCATAGTACTCTCCAGTGACCAAACTTCCCTGGAGATGTTAGCATTACAGGTATCGCTTGCTGATCGAAGGAAGCACAGCAATTTGTCTGTTGGGCGTGGTTTTCTTGTCGAACATGGGCAGTGGGAAGTCGTGCAGTTTGCCACTCTGCTTCCGGAAGACGAGGGTGTGCGGGTAGGGAGAGAGGTCTATCGGGCGCGGATTGAAGAAATCCTGCAAACGGCTAAGGGGTAAAGTTAAAATCTTTGACTGATAAACTATGTTGTATGGGTAGGAGGCTGTTATGTCTGTGTTGCGCATGCAGACAGAGCTGGTACGCGAGAACGGACAGCGCCTGAGGCTTCTAGCCGGTCAGATCTACGAGCAAGCGCAGAATATATCCGGAGCATGGAACGCGCTCGACTGGGAGGGGGCAGGCATTGCCCAGCTTAGCGGCTGGGCTGGAGACTTGACCTCTCGGCTTTGTCAGCTTGCCAATGAGCTAGACAATTTGGGTATTCGCGCCATCGGCGAGGCTGACGAATGGGAGTTGGCTGATGCTGAGGGCGCAACGGGCTTTTCGCGGATGGGTGAGATTATCACTCTACGGGAGGCAGGGTACGGGGGTCAAGCCGGTGGAGGCGCAACGGGCTTTTCGCGGATGGGTGAGATTATCACAGGTGTCTTCTCCAGCGCGGTGGGCGCAGTGTCTCTCCTATCTAGCACTAAGAAGTTCTCTCATTTCCTGCCGCATGCCTTCAGTTGGCTTTCTGAAGATGTTGCTTCCTTTCGTGTCAAATCCAGCGCCTTAGGCAAGTTTGATGTTGATGTTAGGGTTACCCGCGGAGACTTGTTGGGGATTGCCTTTGAGACCGGATTTGAAACCGTTGATCGAACACCCGAAGAGGGATTCTTGCAGGCCTCAACCACAGCGCTTGTCAGCAACGTGCTTGATTTTGCAATCGTTGCAGGTGCTTCTACGATCGTAGCTACAGCATTGGTCACTTCTGCCCCAGCAATTGCGACTGCCAGCGCGGTCATTAGCATGGGTTATGAGTTTACCCTTTTAGGCGGCAATCTCCTGGCTCAGTTCACTGGAAGCCAGCAAATAGCCAATTTGGTGGACACAATTGACATCAGCACCTACACGGATCGCCTTACGGATGGGATATATGATTGGTGCGAAAATATATTCTCTCGCGGCATAGCCCTCCTTAAGGCCTTGTGATTTTTTTAACGATGCAATATAGGTGAACATCTAATGGACAAGAAAGATACGCTGACCATTACTCTAAGCGATGAGGAACTTTACGTAGTCCTGATCTATCTGGGCGCAGAATCCCTGATCGGTTTCGACGCCGCTGAGGCAATCAACTCCAAGGCGGAAGACACCAGGCGGGATATATTGGCTACAGCAGAACGTGCGCTTGTCGCCCGCGGATTTCTCGTTCTGGAAGAAGGCAAGAGTGAACTGACATTGATCGCCCCTGTGCTGGCGGCTGTGGGCGCCTGCGCATACCCTGATGTCAGCCTGACAGTAGGTCGGCAAGCAAAGGATACAGAGCCGGAGATAGCGTACTTTCACCTCTCGCGCAAGATGGCAGTGTTACATGGCAAGCCGATGACCGGTATCCATTCGTTCATTGCCTTCGAGTCGGCAGAGAAGTTGCAGGAAGGATTGAATCGCCTGATGCAGATTGGCACCTATCAGGCGGCAGACTATCCTGCCTATACCATCCCTGGGCAGGTTCTTGCGCGGGTGCGTGAACTCTTACAGACCGGCGGTGTCAAGGAGGCTGCGACGCACTTACAAACAGCCGGGCTGGATACAGCCACAGCCTCTGCCTTTGCCGCCGATATACTGGCCATGCGCTTACTCATGTCATTCTCGCGAGTCAACCGCGCGGACGGCATTGAGAAGATGACTGCCTCGTTCACAATCCTAGAAGGGCAGGAGCATCTGTGGAGGTTGACCAACACTCCAGAAGGCGACAGCGTGATTGTAGAAACAGCATCCGACCAAGCGGTGCGCGAGGCGGTAGGGGGCTTGCTGGTAATTGATTAATCGTTAACGGGGCATGGTGGGCTACTCGGTCACGAAATGGTGCGGCGCTGATCTTCCTGCGTTTTGGCTCCTGAACGATGAAGCTGACATACTCACCCGGCTGGTAGCTCTCATCCCGCAGATCATGGTACAGGCTGAGCAGTTCATAGTCCAGGTTACGTGCAAAGCTGGCTGCTGCGGGGGTGTAGCGCTTGCCGCGCCGGGGTTTGCGCCATGCCAGCATCAGGTTATGCCAGTCCGTAATTTGCGGGTAGAGGTTTTTATACGTTTTCATACTGCTACACGAATCGCCTCCCTAGAAACTTGCGGCGGCCGCGCTTCGCGCGGCTGTACCGGTGAGGGGGTGTTCCCCTCACACTCCCCCCCAGAAACCAGAAGCCCAGAGGCCAGAAGCCAGCGCTGTCCCAGCCGCAGGC
>DAOTYH010000098.1:0-8452 GCA_034435015.1 Anaerolineae bacterium
TCGCTGCTTTTCAAGGTGCATTCATGCCCTGCGGGCTGCTGTTTCCCTCTTCGTCTTTTGCTGGAACCAACGCCAACTTCACAAACAGCGCTTCCCTGCTTATCCTACCTGCCTCATTGATTTTGTGGCTCCAGATTTTTAGCCACTCCTTTATAACATACATAATAGGCCTATTAAGTCTAAATTAGGAATTGGGGAGTGGCTAATAGAGTGGATATGGAGGGCTAAAATCGCCCGACCCGTTAACACTATGTCCACCCCTTTGGCCACTCCCTGATGTTTTTTGTTGTTGACAACTGGTAAGACCAGTGATACAATGTTCCGTAAGCGTACTGGTCTTACCAGTGAGGTATTCTTTTTGCCAGACCGTACCGAAAAAGCGGCAGAACGTGCCGAACGCCTGCTGATCGAAGGATTTCTCGACGGCAGGTATCCACCCGGTAGTACCCTCCCCGGCGAACGAGACCTGTGTAAGGCACTTGGCATCGCACGGCCTGCCCTGCGTGAGGCACTCCAAAGCCTGCACCGCGACGGCTGGCTGGATATTCAGCAGGGTAAGCCCACCCGTGTTAAAGACTTCTGGCATGAAGGCAACGTCAACGTGTTGATCGGGTTGCTCAAGGTCAGGCACAGCCTGCTGAGAGACCTGGTCCCTAACCTGCTGGAGATGTGGAGCCTGCTGACACCGACTTACACTCAGCACGCCGTTGAGCGTAAGCCAAGAGAGATAGCTCTGCTGACAGCAGGATTTAGGGGGTTGGCCGACCGGGCTGAGCCTTACGCCCGTGCCATGTGGCGGTTACACCGTCTGCTGGTCGAGTGTTGCGGCAATCCGGTATATGGGCTGGTTCTGAACAGTTTTGAGGATTTTTACCGCCGTCTGGCCTGCATCTACTACGAGGACCCGGAGGCACGCGCTCAGGCACGCGATCTGTGGGAGGCGCTCCACACGGCGGCACTGACAGCCGATGGAGCGGCGGCGGCCCGTGCTGTTGAGACATTTACCCGGATTACCCGCGAGGGCTGGCCCCTGAACCCGGCAAGCCAGTTCAATGACGATGAATGGAACGGGGACTGCGCCAGCGGCTGATGAGGCCGGCGGGCAGTACGATTCGGATGTTCGCTTTTTGAAATTAGAGAGGTTAAAGAAACCATGCGTATTAGATTAATTGAGCCAAGATCGTTTAGTTACAATGTGTACGATCACGCCAAACTCCCCCGACTCGGACTGCCCCAGATCGGCGCGATCCTCAAACAGAAAGGCCACGACGTGACGATCTACGTCGAGACGCTGGCGCCAGTAGATTGGGACGACCTTCTACAGGCTGACCTGATCGGCTTTTCAACTACAACCGGCACGACACCGCCGGCCTACGAGATGGCTGACAGGCTTCGCTCCGCCGGCAAGAGGGTGGCATTCGGCGGGGCACACGCCACCTTCCTGCCGGATGAGGCGCTGGAACACGCCGATTATGTCGTGCGCGGCGAAGGGCACACGACTATTGTTGAGCTGGTCGAGGCACTGGAAAATGGCGGTGATCTGGCTGGTATTCTGGGGCTGTCCTATCACGGGGCAGAGGGCGCTGTCCATAACCCGCCCCGCCCCAACTGCGACAACGCGACCTTCGCCGCCCTGCCATGGCCGGACCTGAGCCTGATCGCCGGCCATGAGAATATGCTGACGATGCCCGTCATGACCCAGTGGGGTTGCCCGTATGACTGTGACTTCTGCTCGGTGATCAAGATGTTCGGGCGGAAGGTACGCGCCCGCCCAGTCGAAGACGTGCTGAATCAACTGGAGACCGTCCCGCCGGGCAAGGATGTGTTCTTCTACGACGACAACTTCGTCGTGGACAAGCGCCGTACAAAGGTTCTTCTGCGCGGCATGCTCGAACGCGGCATTGAGATCATGTGGTCAGCTCAGATGCGGGCAGAGGCGATCTACAAAGACAAGAAAACCAGCGAATGGGATACCGAATTGCTGGAGCTGATGCGGGATACCCATTGCAACTGGGTGTACATTGGCTTTGAGTCGGTCAACCCGGCGGCGCTGGAAGAATACCACAAACAACAGACGGTCGAGCAGATCAAGGAGAGCATCCGCGCCTTCCATGCCTACAATATTCCAATTCACGGGATGTTTGTGCTGGGATGCGATGCCGACACGCCGGAGACGATCCGGGCGACGGTAGATTTTGCCATCAAGGCAGGTATTGACACGGTGCAGTTCCTGACCATCACCCCCCTGCCCGGTACAGAGTTCTACGAGCGCATGAAGGCCCAGGACCGCATCATCTCCTACGATTGGTCGCTCTATGACGGGCATCATGTGGTCATTCAACCTGCCCACATGTCTCCTTACGAGCTTCAGGTCGAGTCGTTCAAGGGGATGCTGCACTTCTACGCGCCGCGCCGGGCATTTGCCATGCTGATCGGCAATCTGTGGCGGGGACTGCCTTTCCTGTTCAAGCTGTTTATGCGCGAGCATAAGCTACGGGTCTCCCTGCCGCGCATTGCCTTGCTGTCCCTCTTCCCGAAGAAGTGGCTCAAAATCCCGGAGGTGCTGCAAAACGCTATGGACAGGGCGAGCTGGTGGCGTCTGCGCGAGCTGTTCATTGTGCCGCTGTTCCGCCGCTATGCCTATGGACATACGCGGGCCGGCCTGCTCCAGCCGGAGAATCAGCGTTACATCAACTGGCTGAAGACGGTGTTCGGGTTGAGACGCCCGCACACGAACGGCCAGCAGGCAGGATAAACTGCCCTCAGACAGAATCAAAGGCGGGGTGTTTGCAGACACCCCGCCTTTTTTGCGACCCTCCTATCGGGAGGGGCATCTAATGTATCAAGGAAAAGAATGGAGCCTCCTGACGGAGGCCCCTTCTTATCAAGAAGTGGAGTATGCCGGCTGACTAGATCGCTCTGATGATGTTGCTGAACACGTTGCCGATGGCAGGGCCGAGCAGTGAGAGGACGACGATCACGACGACCGCAACCAGCACGAGGATCAGAGCATACTCAACAAGACCTTGGCCTTCATCACGCGGGAAGAACAACATTTCTTTAACTCCTTCTCCATGACATTATGTATGATTACTTTCTATTATAGTAAGAGCATCCCGCGCGGCAAGATGTCTGAACGGATTGATATAAGTTTGAAATGTGACGAGGTACCAGCCCTGTGCCAGCTATTGGGAATGTGCCCTTCAAACTCCAGATAGACGAACAAGCCTGCCGGCATTGCCGGCGCTGTCTGGCCGCCGAAGCGTGCCGGGGGAACGCCTTCCTCGTGCTTGACCCGGAGGACAGCGCGTTTATTGACATGAGCCGCTGTTGGGGATGCCTGAAGTGTATGACGGTATGCCCCTTCAGGGCGGTAGTCAGGGTTGAGTACGGAACAGATGCCGCGCCGCCCTCCAGCTGACTCGCACGACGCCCCTCTCCTGCTATAATCCCCTATATGCTCAAGCAACTGCTTCTGACCCTGTGGGCCAGATTCCCGCTGGCGCTCTTTCTGGCCCGTGCACTTGTCATCACGTTTTCATTCACGGCCCATGAGCTGGCACATGGCCTGACAGCCACCCTGCTTGGCGACCCCGCCCCGCGCGAGAACGGGCGGCTGACCGTCAACCCTCTCAAGCACTTGGAGGGCATCGGGGTCATCACGGGCATGCTGATCGGCATCGGGTGGAGCCGCCGCACCCCCCTCACCCCTCACCGGATGCGCGTCCCCGGCTGGCTGGGGGGGCCGCTGGCTGTGCTGGCCGGCCCTCTGGTTAACGTGGGGCTGGTCATAGGAGGGATGGCTCTGCTGAACGCCCTGAACCTGCAACCGACAGCCCCATGGGCAGAACTGCCCTCCCTGGCGGAGGTGCTGACAGTCTGCGTGCGTTTTAACCTGACCGTCGCCCTGCTGAACGCCCTGCCGCTGTTCCCGCTGGACGGCTACCAGTTTATTCACTATCTGTTGCCTCTGCGGGCCGCCGCTTGGTGGGAGCGCACCTCTGGCTGGACAACGGCTGTGCTGGGGGCGGGAGTGGCTTTTTTGCTGATCATGCCTGCGCCCCTTGTCATACGGGTGGCCGGCCCGCCGGCGGCATGGATCGAGCAGATACTGCTGGGGTGGTAACAGGAACAAGGTGCCCTCCCCGGCATGGCTGAGGGCTGAAAAGGAGTTCTCATGTTTGGTTCGCCTGCTGATATGATCGCACGTGCCATCGTCTTCTTGATCGCGATGGCCGTCCATGAGTTTGCTCATGCTTACGGCGCATACTTGATGGGCGACACGACGGCCCAAGAGCAGGGGCGCATGACTCTCAATCCTCTGGCGAACATCTACTGGCCGGGGTTCATCATTGCTGTACTGGGCGGCCCCGCCATTCTCGGCAGTGCGCCTGTTAACCCCTACCGGATGCGCAACCGACGGTGGGGGATGTTCGTGGCGGTGCTGGCCGGCCCGGTCTCCAACCTGATTGTAGCGGCGCTGGTATCGGTTCTGTTCCGGCTCAGGCTGGTGCCGTTGTACAGCCCGACAGGCGGCCTGCTGGGCACGCTGATCCCGACGCTCCCCATGCTGTTGGTGACGCTGGTATGGTTTAACATTGTGCTGTTCATCTTCAACCTGTTGCCGCTCTACCCGCTCGACGGCTGGACCGTATGGATGGCACTGCTCCCTGCCAGACCTGCCGTGTGGATGCAGAGGCATCAACAAGAAAGCACCTACGTGCTGTTTGGGCTGATCCTGCTCAGCTTCATCGGGCCACAGCTTTCGGCCATCAGCCCGGTGTTGGGCTACTTTGACCCGCTCCATTGGCTGATCGGTGTGCCGGGCAGTGCTATCTTCAACCTGATGGTAGGGGCATGATCCAGCGTATCCGTCACCGGCTGTGGCAGGGCTTCCGCGCCTTGACGGCTTTTGCCCGTCCGGTAGATTATGCCGCTGTGGCTGAAGTGCTTTCGCCGGAACTGCTGACGCTGTTCAAAAGGATGCGCCGCAGTGAGCAGATTCACTGCCTGCACGTGATGCACTATCTGCGCGAACGTGGTCACCAGCACCCTGACCTGCTCACTGCCGCCCTGCTCCATGACGCGGGCAAATCACGCTATCCGCTGACACTGGCAGGCCGGACAATGGCAGTGCTGGTACGCAAATTCCTGCCGAAGCAGTATGAGCGTTGGGCACAATCGAGGCCGCAGGGCTGGCGGCGGCCTTTTGTCATCGCTGTCCAGCACCCGATCTGGTCAGCGGAGGACATGGCGGCGGCGGGCGCTTCGCCGCTGGCAGTCGCACTGGCCCGCCGCCATCAGACCATACCGGCCAATCCTCCGCGTGATGAAGAAGATCGGCTTTTGCTTCTGTTACGGGAGGCCGACCGGGCCAGCTAGGCATAATGGGATCGGAGTGAGGCAATTGTCATAGGATGCCGGCGATCAGGGGATCGGGGCAGGATGAGAAGGATGAACGGAGCAAGTACCCCCCATACCCGCCGCAGGAGACGAGCACACCTCCTTGACCGCTACGCCCTGCGTGCCATGATATTCGGTGTCGCGCTGGGGCTGGCCGCTTTTGTCATCCTGACGGTCTTTTCTGTGCTGGGGATATACGCCTACGTCCAGGCGCTTGATCTGATCCTGCCGGGGGTCGGCGCCGGCGGGGTCGGCCTTGGAGGTATGACGGTCGAGGAAGCCGCCCGCAAACTCGAAACAGCCTGGAACAGCGAGAACGTCATTACCCTGACAGACGGCCAACGCACATGGACAGCCTCCCCGGCTGAGCTGGGCCTGACGCTTGACGCATCCGCAACCGCTCAGCGGGCCTATGAAGCCGGGCGGGGGGAGGGTCTGATCAACGGGATCGTGACTCTGATTGAAAGCGCCGTCGGGGGATATGCTGTTGCACCGACAGCCGCGCTTGACCCCGCGGCGGCACGTAACGGGCTGACACGCTGGGCCGCCGCGATCAACATCCCGCCGCAGGACGCGACCATCCGCATCGAGGGCGGGCAGGTGGTCGCCGTGCCGGGGGCTAACGGCCTGTCGCTGGACATAGACAGCACGCTTGCCCTGCTGGCCTCTGATCCTTCTGGGGTGCTGGCGCAAGGATACCTGCCGCTGGCCGTCGTCCCAATTGCGCCGCGGGTCGGCGAGGCAGATGATGCGCTGGCAGAAGCCCGTCAACTGCTGGCCGCACCGCTTGACCTCACCATCTACGACCCGATCAGTGATGAGCGCTGGCAGTGGACAGTCACACCAGAGCAAATCGCCGCGTGGCTGGCCATCCAGACGACCAACAGCGGGCCGCAGGTGAGCGTGGACGAGGAGAAGCTCTCAGCTTACCTGAGCGGGCTGAGCAATGGGCTGGGGTCGGGGCGCTACGTAGATGCAGGGCAAAGCGCTGAGCTGGTTCAGCAGGCCCTGCGGTCACACACCCCCGTCACCTTGATTGTCAGACACACCCCAACCAGCTACACGGTTCAGCCCGGCGATACGCTAATCCGGATTGCGTGGCAGGTCGGGATGCCCTACTGGAAACTGATCGAGGCCAACCCCGGCATTGATGAAAATGCGCTGGTGGTAGGGCAGACCATCAACGTACCGTCCAAAGATGAACTCCTGCCCCTGCCGGTCATACCGAACAAACGGATCGTGATCAGCATCAGCGAACAACATCTGTGGGCCTATCAGGATGGCCAGCTTGTCTATGACTTTGTGATCTCGACCGGCATTGACCGATCTCCCACCCAGCCGGGCGTGTTCCAGATTCAATCCCATGAACTGAACGCCTATGCTTCAGCCTGGGACCTATGGATGCCGCATTTTATGGGCATCTACGAGGCATGGCCGGGCTTCATGAACGGACTGCACGGCCTGCCGACCCTATCAAACGGGGTGAGGCTGTGGGCCGACATACTGGGCAGGCCGGCCTCATACGGTTGCATCATCCTTGACCTGGACGACGCAGAGGCGCTCTACAACTGGGCCGAAGAGGGGGTAGTTGTGGAGATCAGAGAGTAAGCCTAGCCGGCGGCAGTGCGATCTACTCCCTCCATCAGCGACAGAGGGAAGACCGCCCGGAAGGTCGTCCCTTCTTCAGGCGAGGTCTCAAACGTGACACGGCCCTTCAAATACCGCTCGCTGAGCAGTTTCATGCTGTATGTGCCCAGTCCCCGCCCTGTGCCTTTGGTTGAAAACGACCGTTGGAAGATCTGAAGCTGGACAGGTCGCGGTATGAAGCCCGGATTGTGGACAGAAAAGCTGACCCCTTCCCCTTCACGCTGACAGGAGAGTGTGACCTTCTGCCCCGGCGGGGTCGCCTCCAGCGCATTCTTCACCATGTTACCGATGACCCGCCCCAGCAACACCCCATCGCTGACGAAATTAACCGCCTGTGCGTCCGGGGCGATTTCGATGCGGCGGTCTCGACCGGCCTCATGATGCTGGTAGAACTCCTTGATCTCCTCCAGCAGAGTCAGCGTATTCAGTATGGTTGGGTGGACAACCAGCTCATTATTCTCTGCCGCGCGAATCTCTCTTTGGGCGTTGATCTCTGAGGCAAGCCGCAAGGCCGCTCGGTGCAACTGCTCCCTGATGTTCCGATCTCCACTGAGTTCGGCATTCTTGATGAGGTCGGCAAACCCCAGCACTACCCCTGCCGTGTTCAAGATGTCGTGGAAGAAAATCCTCTCAAGCGCCTGACGGCGTTTCTCATGGCTGATGTCGCGGACAGCGAAGATCGTAAACGGCTCGCCGTTCACAGTCAGAGGGGAGGCCGAGACCTCCAGGTCAAGCGCACTGCCATCCTGCTGGATAATACGGCACTCCTTGACCGACTTTTCCCCCTGAAGACCGGACAGGATGGCTTTAACTGCCCCGCAGGTCCGGCAGAATTCGGTAGTACCGCAACCCGCCTCATTCTCAGCGGCATGGACGCAATGGAGGACCTCACCGGGGCGCCGCCCATAGACGTTCTCCCCGCCTGCGCCGGGCAACTCCAGAAGGGCTTGATTGGCAAAAACGATCTGACGCTGGCGGTTCAGGATGACCAGAATAGAAGGCACAGCGTTGAAAACCTCAACCAGCAAAGGAACGGAGCGGAAATACTCAGACTGGTCACGGACAGTCTGGGGGGCGGCCCGCTCCGCAGGAGCGAATTGGGTAGTCAGCGAACTCTCTCCAGCCATCTGATATGCCTCCCTTGCCGGCTCTGGCCGGGCGGCGCGAGGAACTGCGCCAATCACGTTACTTGCGTACTAGGGCAAATATACTCCCTAAACACTCGCTCCACAATAGGGAATGTTTGGCAGACAGCCATTGCCCGCATGAGGTTCTATACCAAGCCGTACATTGACAACCCTCCTCTTTCATGCTAATTTTCAGCCATGTGATCTGAAATATGCTGGATCGTGCAGGAGGCGTCTTATGGCTGAATCTCTGCTTGAAGGCGAGGGGTTTCAGT